>NZ_JARVRF010000027.1 GCF_030209835.1 Arthrobacter sp. efr-133-R2A-120
CGGCCGTGGATCACCGTCCTGGTGGGCGTCTGGCCGGGGCGTTTTCTCCATAATCGCGGGGGCCATGCTTGTTTTCTCTACAAGGGAAGGTGAGCATGATGACGAGGTATTTCCAGGAACCAATGATTGGTCCTTTGGTGCCGTATGCGGAGGGATTCCGGGCGGTTCTGACCAGTCACGGGTACGCGAGGTCGACTGCGCAGCAGCACGTGTCGCTGGCTGGGAGGTTGAGCCGCTGGCTGGATCTGCACGGGTTGGATGCGGAGGCGCTGACCGATGCGGTGTTGCAGCTATTCCTGAATGATCTTGCCGGTGAGGGCGGGGGGCATCCGACTTCGGCTTCTTTTCGGATGTTGCTGTCCTACCTGCGGGGGCAGGGCCTCACGCCGGTGCCCGAACCGCCTCCTGATCCCGTTCCTCCGACACGTGTCGTTCTGGGCCGTTTTGAGGTGTATCTTCTGCAGGAACGCGCCCTGAGCGACGGGACGGTCCGCAACTACTCGCTCGGCGCAGGCCAGTTCATGGACTGGCTGGCCGGGCGCTCAACGACACTTGATGTCATGAGTGGGGCTGATGTCCTTACCTTCATCACCGGTATTTACCAGGTGCAGGCTGCCAGGAGCGTGAAGCTGTTGGTCACAGGGCTGCGGTCCTTTCTGCACTGGCTGTATCTGGAGGGGTTCATCGGCCAGTCGTTGGCACATGCCGTCCCGTCGGCTGCAGCCCACGGCCGGAGCCTTCCACAAGGGCTAAGCGCAACGGAACTTGAGGCACTGTTGGCCTCGTGTGATCAGGCCGCGGCGGCAGGCCGGCGAGACTACGCGGTTCTGGTGCTGATGAGCAGGCTGGGGTTGCGGTCCCTGGAAGTGGCGTCACTGACACTTCGGGACGTGGACTGGCGGGCCGGGGAGATCACCCTGCGGGGCAAGGGCCGATGCGAGGAGAAGCTGCCATTGCCGCACGATGTCGGATCGGCGATTGCCGGATATCTGCGTCTCGGCCGCCTGAAAACAGCCGGTGATTCGTTGTTTCTACGGGTCCGCGCACCACTGGGTGGGCTCACGTCCGCGGGAGTTTCCGAAATTGTTCTTGCCGCCGGCAAGCGTGCCGGGCTTGAGGGTATCCATGCGCACCGGCTCAGGCACACTGCAGCAACTCAGCTCCTGCGCGCCGGCGCGTCCATGGCCGACGTCGGGCAGGTGCTGCGCCACCGAAGCCCGGCCAGCACCGCGCTATACGCAAAGGTCGACTACGCTGCGCTGCGTGCGTTGGCGTTGCCTTGGCCCGGGAGCGGACTATGAGCGGCGCCGGGATTGACATGGCATTGGTGGCCGAACAGTACCTGTTGATGCGACGGAGCATGGGCTACAAACTGCATCAGCACGGGCAGTTGCTGCTGGACTTCGTCAGGTTTCTTGATGGCACCGGCGCCGCACATCTCACAACTGAACACGCATTGGCTTGGGCAACATTGCCCGCGGACGGCGCCCCGGAATGGTGGCATGGGCGGCTTGGCGTGGTGCGGGCCTTCGCCCGGTACCTGTTGATCTTTGATCCGCAAACCCAAGTGCCGGAGGCTTCCCTGCTGCCCGACGGTACTCATCGTTCCACGCCATACATTTTCGCTGACCAGGAACTCGACCGACTGCTCATCGCCGCCGGGGACCTCACGCCAAGCTTTCGGGCGCTAACCTACCGAAGCTACATCTCGTTGGTCGCTGTCACAGGAATGCGCCGCAGCGAAGCGACAGACCTGGATCTCACCGATATTGACTGGGACGAGGGCCTCCTATCAATCCGGGAAGCAAAATTCCGTAAGTGGCGCCAGCTGCCGCTGCACCCCAGCACGATCGCCGCGCTACGGGAGTATGTCGATGAACGGGAGCGGAAATTTCCTGGGTCAAAGCAGCCGGCGCTCTTCCTTTCCACCCGGGGAACCCGGCTCCTGGCAGATAACGCCAGCCAGGTCTTTGCCCATCTCGTCCGCCAGAGCGGAATGCCCGTCCTTGACCGCCATCACCAGCCACACCTGCACGATTTGCGGCACACATTCGCGGTGAAGACACTGCAGCGCTGGTATCGCTCGGGTGTCGACGCCGGGCCGATGCTGCCCCTGCTATCAACATATCTTGGGCACGGGGACCCGGACTCGACGTACTGGTATCTGAGTGCAACACCGGAACTGATGGGCCTGGTTTCCGATCGGGTGCGCTCCTACCTGCAGGAGGAACGATGACATCCCTTGCTCCGGTCCTGGAAGCATTCTTCACCCGACGGCTGCTGGGACAACGACAAGCGAGCCCGAACACCATCGCGGCCTACCGGGATGCCTTCCGCCTGCTCCTGCAATACGTCCGCCAGGAGACGGGAAAAGACCCGCAAAACCTGCATCTTGAAGACCTCGACGCCAGCCTCATCGGCGGTTATCTTTCGTGGCTAGAAACCGGCAGAGCATCCAGCATCCAAACCAGGAATGCCCGCCTAGCCGCCATCCGGGCCCTGTTCAGGTACGCGTCCTTCGACTATCCAGAGCATGCTGAACTTATCCAACGCGTGCTCGCGATCCCAGCCAAGCGTTCCGACAAGGCCATCGTGACCTACCTGACCGAGGCGGAAACGAATGACCTGCTCACCGCCCCGGACGCAACAACGTGGAGGGGACGACGAGACAGGACACTTTTGCTGATTGCCGTTGTCACCGGTCTGCGGGTCAGCGAATTGATCAACCTCACCGCCGCCGACCTGCACCTGGACGCCGGCGCCTATCT
>NZ_JARVRF010000070.1 GCF_030209835.1 Arthrobacter sp. efr-133-R2A-120
GTTGCTGAGCCGGTGCGGGCTACTCGTTTCCGCTACTTGGTGTCTTGGGGCTTTTGTCTGTCACCACTCGAAGACTACTTGATGGAATCTTTAAGCAATCTTGAACCGAAGCTTGGGGAATCCTTGCGGCTTCCTGAAAAACCTGCCGGAAAGTAGTGGTCATCGGACAGCAAAGGTCCCGGTCTCACGGGCTTCAAGAAACGGAAATTTCATCATGGGTCTCAACCTGAAAACCACCACCGGTAAAGTCATTGCTTCCCTGGCCCTGGTCGGCACAGCTGCCGGCGTGGCGGGACTGGGAACCTACGGTGCCTTCACCTCCAGCACCTCGGCCAGCAACACCGTGGCCTCGGGCATCGTGAACATCGCCCTGGGCACCACAGGCACCGCAGCGAACCGGCTCAACGTCGCCGCGTCCGGCCTGGTCCCGGGCGACACCGTGCAGCGCGTGGCGACCCTGGCCAACGCCGCCGGGAACCAGAACCTCTCCGCGATCACCCTGACCACCGCGGCCGCCCCGTCCTCCCTGCTGGACACCAACACCACCATGGGCCTGCAGGTCACCGTCGATGACTGCTCCGTGCCCTGGACCGAGGCCGGCACCGCCCCCGCCTACACCTACACCTGCACCGGCACCACCACCACGGTCCTGGCCTCCCGTCCCGTGATCGGCGCGAACGTGGCCCTGGCCAACCTGACCTCGGTCACCGCCGGACACACCGACAACCTGCGCGTCACCCTGACCCTGCCCTCCACCGCGGACAACACCCTGCAGAACCAGAGCAGCACCATCGGCTTCACCTTCACCGGCACCCAGCGCACCGCCACCAACCAGTAACACCCCGGCAACCCCGATCCGGTAGCCCCGAGCCCGAGCCAGCCCTCCGCCGTCGAGCCCCCCTGAAAACGACGGCGGAGGGCCTCCCCCCAGAAACGGAGAGCCCAGCCATGACCGCAACACCGGTCCGCCACCGGCGGGTCCCCCCGACCACGACGACGGCACCCGGCACCGGACAGACCGGCACCGGTCGGCCCGGTTCGACGGCGGCACCCGGCACCGAAGCCGCGGGTGAGGGCCGGGGTGCGGGGTCGGGGGTTGCCCGGGCCCTGGTCAGTGTGATCACGACCGTGGTGATGGTGGCCGCGGTCGCGGCGTTCCTGTTCCTGGCCGTCGGGCCGCGCGTGCTGGGTTACCAGACGTCCACGATGCTTACCGGGTCGATGTCGCCGCTGATCAACCCCGGGGACGTCGTGGTCACCGTCCCCGTCGCGGTCCAAAACCTGAGGGTCGGGGACATCATCACCTACCACATCCCGGTGGAGGACCAGCGGGTGGAAACCCACCGGATCATCGACCTCACAATCAACAACCAGGGCACCGCCACGGTCCGGACCAAGGGCGACGCGAACAACGGCCCCGACCCCTGGACCGCGACCCTGGCCGGCGGGCAGGTGGACCGGCAGGTGTTCACCGTCCCGTACCTGGGCAACGCAATCCGCGCCCTGCGCGATCCCGTGGTCCTGAAGGTCCTGATGTACGGCGCCCCGGCCGCCCTCGTCCTCCTGCTCCTCGCCTCCATCTGGCGCAAAAACCCCGACGCCGGTACCGCCGCTGCGGACACCGGCGCCGGTACCGCCGCGGGCGTGGGCGCTGCGGCCGGGCGGCCGTTGCCGGCTTTTGACCGCCGCCCCCTCAGGCGCCTGGCCCGGGAGATGAAGAGCAAGGAAGCGGCCCGGAAGTTCGCCGCCGCCTACGCCAGGCTGCTGCCGGCCCGGGTGGAGCGGATCAGCCACGCCCTGCGCACCGGCAACACCGAGCTCGCCATGGACGCGGTGCTCAGCCTGAAAACCAGCTCCTCGATGGTCGGGGCGCTCCGGATGGAACAACACTGCCTCCGCCTCGAACACGCCCTGGCCACGACCGACCACACCGCCGCAATCCGGGCCGGGGACGCCGTCCGCGAGCACCAGGCCCAGCTGGAAAAAGCCCTGGGCGGTCACACCGCCCGGCGCGCCGCCTGAAATCCTCCAAGAACCGGACCCGGTGCCCTGCCCTTACCGCCTGAAAACGGTGAGAATGGAACCGACCACCGGGCCTGACAGAAAGCCGCCGACCTTGCGAAGAAGCCGGAGCACCGCCGACACCGCCCGGACGCCCGCGCCCGGGCGCCTCGCGGCGGTCCTGGCAGCCGCCGCCGTCCTGGTCTTCGCCCCCGGCATCGCCCAAGCCGCGTTCAACACCACCGCCGGCGCCGCGCTCCCCGTCTCCTCCGCCACCCTGGCATCGACCGCCACGGTCAGCGCGTCCTGCCAGGGATCGAGCCTCACCATCACCGTCACCGACTGGGCCCTGACCGATCCCCGCTTCCAAGGCCAGTTCACCGTCACCACCGTCCTCGGGATCGTCGTCTTCACCGGCACCAGCAACCAAAGCGGCGGCGGAACCTACACCGCGAAAATCGTCCCCCACCTCGGAACCTGGAACTGGACCGTCCAAAACCAATACCCCGTCCCCGGCACCAGCAACACCTGGACCGGCACACCCAAGACCGGACAATTCACCTGCACCTAAGA
>NZ_JARVRF010000031.1 GCF_030209835.1 Arthrobacter sp. efr-133-R2A-120
GGATCAATGCGGCACGCAGTACAGGCAGGACACCCCTGGGTGTTGCCGCGATCGGCTACGCGTTCATGGGCAAGGCCCATTCGAACGCGTGGCGGAACGTGGCGTCCTTCTTCGACGTCCCGGCCTTCGAGCAGAAAGTGCTCGTGGGCCGGGATGCGGAACAGGTCGCCGGGGCCGCGGCCAGGTACGGGTGGGCCGAGTCCGCCACGGACTGGCGTCAGGTCATCGAACGCGATGACATCCACATCGTGGACATCTGCGCCCCGGGCTGGATGCACGCCGAAATCGCCATCGCGGCGCTGGAGGCGGGCAAGCACGTGCTCGTGGAAAAACCCCTCGCGAACACCCTGGCCGAAGCCGAAGCCATGACCGACGCCGCGCGTGCCGCACGGGCCCGCGGCATCCAGTCCATGATCGGCTTCAACTACCGCCGCGTCCCGGCCCTCGCCCTGGCCCGCGAGCTCATCGCGGAAGGCCGGCTGGGCACCGTCCGGCACGTCCGCGCCGCCTACCTCCAGGACTGGCTCGTGGACGCCGGGTCCCCCATGACCTGGCGGCTGAACAAGGAAACCGCCGGGTCCGGGGCGTTGGGTGACATCGCCTCCCACGCGATCGACCAGGTCCTGTACCTGCTCGGGGACACCGTCACCGAGGTCTCCGGCCGGCTGCACACCTTCGTGGACACCCGCCCCGGCGCAGACGGTCCGGAACGAGTCACGGTCGACGACGCCGCCTGGGCCACGCTGACCCTGGCCTCCGGGGCCCTCGCCTCGGTGGAAGTCTCCCGCATGGCCACGGGCAAGAAGAACTCCCTCACGATGGAAATCTACGGCGACAAGGGCTCGCTCCTGTTCGACCTGGAATCCATCAACGAACTGGGTTTCCTGGACGCCACCGCCCCCGTCCGGGAGCAGGGCTTCCGCCGGATCCTGGTCAACGAACCCGAACACCCCTACATGGACGCCTGGTGGCCCCAGGGCCACGTGATCGGCTGGGAGCACACCTTCACCCACCAGATCCGCGACTTCCTGCAGGCCCTCGACGCCGGGACCCCGCCCTCGCCCTCGTTCGAGGACGGACTCGCCGTCCAGCACGTCCTGGCCGCCATCGAGGAATCAGCCGACGCCAAATCCGCCATCATCCAGGTCGCCGGCCACTAAACACCGCCCGCCACCAAACACCGCCCGCTGACAACCGCCCGCTGACAACCGCCGTCCGGCTTCCCCCGGCCCCCGAAACTTTTCCCTAGGAGAACCCATGCCCCGCCCGTACACCCTGTTCACCGGCCAGTGGGCCGACCTGCCCTTCGAGGAAGTCGCGCGCCTCGCCTCTGGCTGGGGCTATGACGGCCTGGAAATCGCCGTGTCCGGGGACCACCTGGACGCCTGGCGCTGGGACGAACCCGGCTACATCGAAAACAAACTCGCCATCCTGGACAAATACAACCTCAAGGTCTGGGCCATCTCCAACCACCTCAAGGGCCAGGCCGTGTGCGATGACCCCATCGACTTCCGCCACCAGGGAATCGTCGGCGCCAAGGTCTGGGGCGACGGGGACCCCGAAGGCGTCCGCCAACGCGCCGCCGAGGAAATGAAACACACCGCCCGCCTCGCCAAAGCCCTCGGCGTGGACACCGTCGTCGGATTCACCGGCTCCTCCATCTGGCAATACGTCGCCATGTTCCCGCCCGTCCCCGAAAAAGTCATCGACGCCGGCTACCAGGACTTCGCCG
>NZ_JARVRF010000080.1 GCF_030209835.1 Arthrobacter sp. efr-133-R2A-120
CGCTCATCGTCAAGCTGGTTGTGAGTCATTCATTACCTGTTGATTGAAGGAGCCGGCGATGGCCGTTGATAGCAAGGGTTTTACGCGTGAAGAGATCCGTGAGTTCATGCATGAGTACTATTTGCAGCCGCACGGGACGAGGAAGGTGTGGCTGGCCTCGACGTCGGTTTCGGAATGGACGTTCCGCAGGTGGCGCAAGATGATGGTCCAGGGCGATATCGACCGTGGCCTGATTCCGCGGGAGCATGGAGGCATGGTCCCAACGAATCGTGAGCTCTCCGCGTTTGAAAAAGCACGCGCGAAGGAAATGGCTGCCCACCGTGCCGAAGTCGAAAAACTCCAGAAGCGGGTGCAGGAGCTGGAGGATACGAATTCCGCGCTGGGAAAAGCTATCGGGCTCTTGCACGAGTTGAGCGTGCCCGAGCCCGATACAACCCCGACGAGCGCTCAGAAGGATTCATAGCGGCCGAGAACAGTCTGGTCTTGGCGCTGCATGTGATCACCGGCTCCCAGCGGACAGCGCTCGTGCTGGCGGGCGTGTCGCGCGGGACCTGGCATTACCGGTTCAATCCCCGTCCGGCGGTGCAGGACCCGATCCACCAGAGCGACCGGGCCTACGAATCCCGGATCAGCACCGCACATCAGGACCGGATCCTGGGGCTCATCCTGGCCGGCTGGGAGAAGGGCAACTCGGTTGACCATTCCTTCGCCACGGCCTGGGACAACGGCGTGCTGCTCGCCTCCAACCGCACCTGGTGGCGGATCGCGGCAGAGTACGAGGACCAGCAGGCCCGCCCAACCATCCCGCGCAAGCGTGGGGGCACGCGTGGTTCTCTTGAGAAGCCGGTGCTCAAGGCCTCCGGACCCTGCCAGGTCTGGTCCTGGGACATCACCGACGTCTATTCCAAGTGGCAGGGGAAGGTTTTCAAGGTGTACTCCATCATGGACATCTTCTCCCGGCAGATCGTCGGCTGGCGGGTGGAGGAACGCGAGTCCGACCACCTCGCTGCGGACATGTTCAAGACGGCCATCGCCCGGCACGGCGCCCCGGACACCGTGCATGCCGATTCAGGCCCGGCCATGAGATCAAACCTGCTCCGTGAGACCCTCACCGCCCACGGCGTGGAAGTCAGCCATAACCGCCCGTACGTCTCCAACGACAATCCCTTCTCGGAGTCAGGGTTTCGAACGATGAAATACCGGCCCGGCTACCCCCGGACCTTTGACGATCTCAAGGCTGCCAGGGAGTACCTCACCGGCTATGTGCACTGGTACAGCACCGATCACAAACACTCCGGCATCGCGCTGTTCACACCATCACAAGTCCACGACGGCTCGTGGAAAGAACTCTGGAACAAGCGAGACAAAGTCCACCAGGACTACTACGAACTACACCCAGGAAGATTCCGCCAACGACCCAGCACACCAGCCCCCGCCACACACGCCGGGATCAACCTCCCCCAGACCAAAACACCCCAAAAACCAGCCCAGTGACTCCACACAGCTTGACAACTTTCGCG
>NZ_JARVRF010000079.1 GCF_030209835.1 Arthrobacter sp. efr-133-R2A-120
GACAGTAATGATGGAATTGGTTGTGTTGCGGTGTGACTCTGGGTCCGACTGACGCCCTTGCGGTTTGTCTTCATTTTGATCTGTCCGCCGCAGCACAACTGCAGTAAGCGCGGTGACCGGGTGGACATGACCTCATAGGAGCCTGCTCAAAGAGTCCCATTACTGTCTTGTCTGCCCACCCGGCCGGCGTGCCCACCTCCATGTTCCATCGCACGCAACGGAAAGGTCAGGGCAGTTTCATCATGGCAAAACCACGTCGGAAAGTCATCGCCGGGATCGATACGCATGCCGATACCCATCACGTCGCCGTGATCAGCGAAACCGGCGAGCATCTCGCGGACCGGGAGTTCCTGGCCGTCGGTTCCGGGTATCGGAAGATCATGGAGTTCATCACCGGATTTGGTCCGGTCACCGCCGTCGGGGTGGAAGGCACCGGCAGCTACGGGGCCGAGCTTTCACGAGTCCTGAGCCGTGAGGGCCTCCAGGTGCTGGAGGTGATGCGTCCGAACCGGCAAGGGCGCCGGCTGCGGGGCAAATCAGACCCGTTGGATGCCTACCAGGCCGCGGAAGCCGCGCTCTCCGGCAGCAGGGTCGCGACGCCGAAATCCCGGGACGGGGCCGTGGAATCCCTGCGGGTCCTGCGGGCCGAGAGAACAACCGCGATGCGTGCCAGGGTTGCGGTCATGACCCAGATCAAAAGCATCCTCGTCTCGGCGCCCGAGGCCATCCGGGCCAAATACCGCGACCTGGCCCGTGCCGCGCTGATGAGCGCGCTGGAGAAGAGCAGACCCGCCGGGAACCCGGTTGAGCCAGCATACGCGACCGCCATCGTGCTCAAGCGCCTCGCGATCCGGTACCGCCACCTGGATGACGAACTGGCCCTGATCGATGGCGAACTTGACGCGGTCATCACCCTCCACGCCCCGATGCTCCGGGACCTGCACGGTGTGGGCACCGAGGTCGCGAGCCAGCTGCTCGTCACCGTGGGAGACAACCCCGAACGGATCGGCACCGAAGCGAAATTCGCCTCCCTCGTGGGCGTCGCGCCTGTCCCTGCGTCTTCCGGGAAAACCATCCGCCACCGGCTCAGCCGGGGCGGTGACAGGCAGGCAAACAAAGCCATCCACCACGTCGCTCTGGTCCGGATGAAGAGCGACACCCGGACCAAAAACTATGTGGCCAGGCGACGGCATGAAGGCAAAAACACCAAGGAAATCATGCGCTGCCTCAAACGCTACATCGCCCGCGAAATCTACGAGCAGCTCCTCCACCCGCAGCCGGCCCCGGACGCCGGGGCCCTCCGTGCACTGAGAAAAGCCAAAAACATCACCCTGCAAACCGCCGCCGACAACCTCCACGCCTGGCCCAGTGCCCTATCCCGGCTCGAACGCGGACTCACACGCGATGACGCCTTTCACCAACGCTACGAAAGCTGGCTCAACGACCATTGACAGCTATAGGAGCATCA
>NZ_JARVRF010000074.1 GCF_030209835.1 Arthrobacter sp. efr-133-R2A-120
CAGGATCCTCCACGACGGCGGAGTTCACTTCCGTAACCTCGCCCGTCACCGGGGAGTACAGGTCCGAGACGGACTTGGTGGACTCAACCTCACCGCAGGTCTCCCCCGCCGTCACAGCGGAACCGATCTCGGGCAAGTCAACGTACACGATGTCGCCGAGGGCATCGGTGGCCACGGCGGAGATGCCGACAGACACAAGATTGCCGGCTTCGCGGGAAACCCACTCGTGCTCGTCGGAGTACTGGAGTTCAGGTGCAACTTTTGCCATGTTCTTTCCTTTGCGTTGGTCTAAAAAACAGTTGTGGTCAGGTTACGCGGCGGGGGACGCCATCCTCTGCGTGCTGCTCCTTCGTCGCTTTGACGCACGCTGCCGGATGCCGCTCCCCCACCGCTAGAGGCTTGTTCAGTTTTCGGGGCCAACAGTTCGGGAAAAGAACGCTGGCCCTTTCGGGTTTAGTAGGTGACCCGTGGTTCCCGTAGGCCGATTCAGTTCCAGTGGGCCAATCTGCGGCAGGTGGCCCATTTTCCAGCACCTTTGGCTTTCAAAAGCGGGCCAAAGGTGCCGGACTGGAACTGAACCCGAGGTGAGCTGAACCAGAGGTGAGATGCAGGGCCCCATCGGGTGCCGGCATCCGGCAGCGGGCGTCTAAGGGAGCGTCACGTCCGCTTAGCGGGCGTCTTCGCGACCGAGCATGCAGAGGATGTCGGACCCGACGGGCCAAACGCAACCACGGTCATCCACCCACTGGACCCGACGTGCCGAAAGGCGAGCCGAGTTACTTAACCCGCTTATAGAACGGCAAGGCGACAACCTCGAACGCTTCAGGCTTGCCGCGCAGGTCCACATCAAGTGCCGTGCCTGGTTCGGCGTGTTCGACGTCGACGTAGGCCAGTGCTACGGGGTAACCGAGTGTGGGACTCGGCTGGCCGGAGGTGACTTCGCCGACCACCGCACCGTCCTTGAGGACCGGGTAGTGGCTGCGGCCGGCGCGACGGCCCAGGCCCTTGAGGCCTACCAGCTTGCGGCCGCTGGTGGAACCGGCGCCCTCAGCCTTCAGGGCTTCCAGGGCAGCGCGGCCCACGAAGTCGCTTTCCTTGGCGAGCGACACAACAGGACCCAGGCCTGCCGAGAAGGGGTTGCCTTCGCGGGAGAGCTCGTTGCCGTAGAGCGGCATCCCGGCTTCGAGGCGCAGGGAGTCCCGGGATGCCAGGCCGGCGGGGATCAGCTCGCCGTCCTCGGCGACTTCCGCGATGGCCTGCCACAGGGCGGCAGCGGCGTCGTTGTCCACGAAGATTTCGAAGCCGTCCTCGCCCGTGTAACCGGTGCGGGCGAGCAGCAGATCGGTCGTGTTCCCGGCAAAGGTGAAGGGCACCTCGACGGCGGCGTAGTACTTGAGCCCGGTGACCAGCGCGTGCTGTCCGGCCGGAACCAAACGCAGGAGGATTTC
>NZ_JARVRF010000051.1 GCF_030209835.1 Arthrobacter sp. efr-133-R2A-120
TCCCCGGTGACGGGCGAGGTTACGGAAGTGAACTCCGCCGTCGTGGAGGATCCTGCGCTGATCAACAACGATCCGTACGGTGCGGGCTGGCTCTTCAAGGTGGCCGCCGAGTCCGACGGTCCGCTGCTTTCCGCGGAGGAATACGCTTCCAAGAACGGTGGCGAGCTGTGAGCGCCGCAACCGTCATTGAGCAGGTCGTTTCGCCGTCCCTGGACGCCGTGTTGTCCGAGCTGGATCCGGAGATCGCGGCGAAGATCGACGACGAGCTGAACCGCCAGCGTTCGGGCCTGGAAATGATCGCGTCCGAGAACCACACCGCCGTGGCCGTGATGCAGGCCCAGGGCTCGGTGCTGACCAACAAGTATGCCGAGGGCTACCCGGGCAAGCGCTACTACGGCGGCTGCGAGCATGTGGACGTCATCGAGCAGCTCGCGATCGACCGCGTGAAGGCCCTGTTCGGTGCCGGGTACGCGAACGTGCAGCCGCACTCCGGTGCCCAGGCCAACGCTTCGGTGATGCACGCCCTCATCAAGCCCGGCGACACGATCATGGGCCTGAACCTGGCCCACGGCGGGCACCTGACCCACGGCATGCGGATCAACTTCTCCGGCCGCCTGTACAACGTCATCCCGTACCAGGTCCGCGAAGAGGACCACCGGATCGACATGGCCGAGGTGGAGCGCCTGGCCCTGGAGCACAAGCCGGCGCTGATCGTGGCCGGCTGGTCCGCCTATGCGCGGCAGCTGGACTTCGCCGGGTTCCGCCGCATCGCCGACCTTGTGGGCGCGTACCTCATGGTGGACATGGCGCACTTCGCCGGCCTCGTGGCCGCCGGCCTGCACCCGTCCCCGGTCCCGCACGCGCACGTCACGACGTCCACGACGCACAAGACCCTCGCCGGTCCGCGCGGCGGCATCATCCTGAGCAACGACGCCGACATCGCCAAGAAGATCAACTCCGCGGTCTTCCCGGGCCAGCAGGGCGGCCCGCTGGAGCACGTGATCGCCGGCAAGGCCGTGGCCTTCAAGATCGCCGGTTCGGAAGAGTTCAAGGAACGCCAGGAGCGCGTCCTGGCCGGTGCCCGGATCCTGGCCGAGCGCCTCGTCCAGCCCGACGTCACGGCCAGGGGGATCTCCGTGATTTCCGGCGGCACCGACGTGCACCTGGTGCTCGTGGACCTGCGCGACTGCGAGCTCGACGGCCAGCAGGCCGAGGACCGCCTCGCGGCGATCGACATCACCGTCAACCGCAACGCGGTTCCGTTCGACCCGCGCCCGCCGATGGTGACCTCCGGCCTGCGGATCGGCACCCCGGCACTGGCCACGCGCGGTTTCGGTGAAGCGGCGTTCCGTGAAGTTGCGGACATCATCGCCGAGGCGCTGATCGCCGACGC
>NZ_JARVRF010000047.1 GCF_030209835.1 Arthrobacter sp. efr-133-R2A-120
GCGACGCCCGCGTCGACCGGGATGTGCAGGCCGGTGGTGTGTGAGAGTTCGTTGCTGGTGAGCACGGCGGCGGCGTTGGCGACGTGTTCGGGCAGGACTTCGCGTTTGAGCAGGGTGCGTTGGGCGTAGTACTTGCCCAGTTCCTGCTCGTCGACGCCGTAGACGGCGGCGCGCTTGGCGCCCCAGCCGCCGGCGAAGATCCCCGAGCCGCGGACGACGCCGTCGGGGTTGATGCCGTTGACGCGGATGCCGTGCTCGCCCAGTTCGGCGGCTAGCAGGCGGACCTGGTGGGCCTGGTCTGCCTTGGTGGCGGAGTAGGCGATGTTGTTCGGGCCGGCGAACACCGAGTTCTTCGAGGAGATGTAGACGATGTCCCCGCCGAGGCCTTGGTCGATCATGGCCTTCGCGGCGGCTTTGGAGACCAGGAACGAGCCTTTGGCCATGACGTTGTGCTGCAGGTCCCAGTCCTTCCCGGTGGTTTCCAGGAGGGGTTTGGAGATGGACAGGCCCGCGTTGTTCACCACCAGGTCCAGGCCGCCGAAGGCCAGGACGGCCGCGTCGATGGCTCCCTGCACCTGGGCTTCGTCGGTGACGTCTGCCTGCACGCCGATGGCGACGTCGTCACCGCCGAGTTCGGCCGCGACGGCCTGGGCGTTGTCCAGGTTGAGGTCCGCGATGACCACGCAGGCGCCTTCCGCGGCGAGGCGGGTCGCGATCGCCTTGCCGATGCCCGACGCCGCGCCGGTCACCAAAGCGATGCGCGTGGCGTGGGACTTGGGTTTGGGCATCCGGGCGAGTTTGGCTTCCTCGAGGGCCCAGTATTCGATCCGGAACTTCTCGGCTTCCTCGATCGGTGCGTAGGAGGAGATGGCTTCGGCGCCGCGCATCACGTTGATCGCGTTGAGGTAGAACTCCCCGGCGACCCGTGCGGTCTGTTTGTCCTTGCCGTAGGAGAACATTCCGACGCCGGGGACCAGGACGATGGCCGGGTCCGCGCCGCGCAGGGCGGGGCTGTTTTCGTCGGCGTGGCGGTCGTAGTAGGCCTGGTAGTCCTCCCGGTACGCGGCGTGGAGTTCCTTCAGGCGCGCGGTGCTCTCCTGGATGCCGGCGCCGGCGGGCAGGTCCAGGACGAGGGGCTTGACCTTGGTGCGCAGGAAGTGGTCAGGGCAGGAGGTGCCCAGCGCGCCCAGGCGCGGGTGCTCGGCGCCTTCGAGGAATTCCAGGACACGCGGGTCGTCGCTGAAGTGGCCCACCTGCGGTTTGTCGGCCGAGGCGAGGCCGCGGATCACGGGAGCCAGGGCGGCCGCCTTGGCGCGTCGCGCGGCTTCCGGGAGTGCACCGTAGCCGGGGAG
>NZ_JARVRF010000067.1 GCF_030209835.1 Arthrobacter sp. efr-133-R2A-120
AACCCCAGGGGCCGCTCATCCATGCACTCTTGACAGCCGTAGCTACATATCAGTGGGTTCGTCCAGGATCAGCAGTTCGGGCTCGTTCATGATGGTCACGCCCAGCTGGATCTTCTGCTGCTCCCCGCCGGAGAGCTTGTCCAGCCTGGTCCCGGCCTTGTCCGCCAGCTCCACCCGCTCCAGATACTCCAGGGACCATGCACGGGCCTGGGCTTTGCCGAGTCCTTTGAGCCGGCCGAAATAGGCCATGACATCCAGAACCTGTTCCTTCTTATACAGGCCGCGTTCCTCCGGAAGGTACCCGAGCTGGATGCCGTCGCGGGGGTCGAAGGTCTTCCTTCCTTCGTGCCGTGGGAGGCACACAGGTGGCGGGAACTTCCCTCCGGTCCGCCTTCCGTGTCGACTTCGAGAAGCTGAATGAGGGCATCATGAAATGCACAGGGGTCCCGCCGCCGTTATTCAGCTCCGCGGCTACCTCCGCGAGTCCCGGCTGGAGCGCTCGAGAACACGTTCTCTGCTGATCAAGCCAACTGCGAACTGGCGGTGGGTACGAATAACGCGAGTGTCCATCAGACCCAGGGCGCTTCGGTTAGGGTCGGGGGCCGCATGTCGGACGACGTTAAATACGAATACAAGTCCGTACAGGCCATGCGGGGCATGGAGAAGTGCTCGCTTGCCAAGGCGCAAAAAGAGGGCGGCTCGGAACTCGTAGACCAGACCCAAGGCACGCTAAATCGAGTTCGACGGTTCCATCGCGAACATGCAAAAGCACGAGAAGTACGACACTCGATATGACATCATTCTCGGCCCGGGCGACGCAGGGCCGAACACCGGCGCAGGACCCGCCTTCAAGTACGACAACGTGAACATGTTCGACCTCCACCTCACTGGCTAGAACATCCCCTCCTACGTCTCCGAAGGCGACAAGTTCAGGTTCACAGCTGAAGTCGGCACATACATACAATCCCAAGCAGTGCCTGTTCTTCCTCACCCCGGTCTCCGCCACAGTGCGGTAGACCGTCGCCCCTCATCAAGACGGGCACACAAGACCGGGCGGCGGCGGATCGCAACAATCATCATGGACTCCGGCAGCAATTTCATACTTGCCTGGACATTTCGACCCCGACGACCTGGTTCTCTGCGCTCCGACAATCGGATAACAAGAGTTGCGACATGACCGCACAGGCGGGTGGAAAACCGTCCCCGCCGGGATGTCGACGCCGGCGGGGACGGTGGCTTAGGCGTTGGCGATGAGCCCCAGTTCGGCCTTCGAGGCGAGGGAGGGGTGCTTGGGGAAGACCCGGACGGTGTAGCCGAAGGATCCGGAGCGGTTGATCAGGATGGACC
>NZ_JARVRF010000048.1 GCF_030209835.1 Arthrobacter sp. efr-133-R2A-120
TCGAAGTTGGCTGCACGCTGCGCCAGCGCCTCGGCAACGACCTTGGCGTTGCCGGCGTTCGGGACCACGAGGAACTTGTCGCTGCCGTCTTCGGAAGACGGGCGGCGGTAGGTGATGAGGTCGTCGATGATGCCGCCGTCTTCCTGGCAGATCAGCGAGTACTTGGCCTTGCCGACAGACATTGCGGAGATCTTGCCCGCCAGCGCGTAGTCCAGGAAGGCCGCGGCTTCCGGGCCGGTGACCCAGACTTCGCCCATGTGGGAAAGGTCGAACAGGCCCGCGGACTGGCGGACGGCGTGGTGTTCGGCCAGTTCGGAGGAGTACTTCAGGGGCATCTGCCAGCCACCGAAATCGGTGAAGGAGGCGCCGAGCTTCTTGTGCTCTTCGTGGAGCGCAGTGTAATTCTCAGTCATCGTGGGAGTCCTTTAGTTCTCGAAGGCTTCGATCGGAGGGCAGGAGCAGACCAGGTTGCGGTCGCCCGCGGCGCCGTCGATGCGGCCGACGGGCGGGAAGTACTTGTCCTGCTTGAGGTGGTGGACCGGGAAGACGGCCTGCTCGCGGGAGTACTCACGGTCCCAATCGGAGCTCACGACGGCGGCCGCGGTGTGCGGCGCGTGGCGCAGCGGGCTGTTCTCCACCGTGAAGTCGCCGTGCGCGACCTGGTCGATTTCCTTGCGGATGGTGATCATGGCTTCGATGAAGCGGTCGATCTCCCCGAGGTCCTCGGACTCCGTGGGCTCCACCATCAGGGTGCCCGCGACCGGGAACGCCAGGGTCGGTGCGTGGAAGCCGTAGTCGATAAGGCGCTTGGCCACATCCTCCGCGGTGACGCCGGTCCGGGCGGTCAGTTCGCGCAGGTCCAGGATGCACTCGTGGGCCACGAGTCCGCCCTCGCCCGTGTAGAGGACCGGGAAGTACTCGTTCAGGCGGGAGGCGATGTAGTTCGCGGCAAGCAGCGCGGATTTGGTGGCCTCGGTGAGGCCTTCGCCGCCCATGAGCTTCACGTAGGCCCAGGAAATCGGCAACACACCGGCCGAACCGTACCGCGAAGCTGAAATCGCAACGCCAGTCCCTGGCAAAGAAGCGCCGTCTTCATGGGCCGCCTTGCTGGCATCGCCCGGCATGAAGGGTGCCAGGTGTGCCTTGGCCGCGACCGGGCCGAC
>NZ_JARVRF010000007.1 GCF_030209835.1 Arthrobacter sp. efr-133-R2A-120
GCCCGGCGATAATGGACCGCCCCGGACGGCCAGGCAACCCGTCCCACTTCATATCGTCTAAGGAAATGAGCCAAGTCAGGGCAAAAGCTGGGCGACACGCCAAATCCACGTCGACACCCGTATTCAGGTGTCGACAGGGATCTAGCGCATCCCCGGGTAATTTGCGCGTCGACAGGTCGCCCATAACCCTCGACAAGGGGGGTTATAGGGGGTTAAACGAAAGAGTCCGCCCAGACGGGCGGACTCTTTCGTTTATTTGGTTGCGGGGACAGGATTTGAACCTGTGACCTCTGGGTTATGAGCCCAGCGAGCTACCGAACTGCTCCACCCCGCGTCGCAGAATCAACTCTACCGCACATTCAGGGGCGCCCCTGACCATTCAGGTGTGCGCTGCGGCACGATGGGGAACTCAGGATCCATAGGGAGCCTTCGGGCCGGCGCAACAGCACCTCAGAGGCGGGCCTGTTCTCGCCGGGACCCGGCGCCGTCCTGAACTTCTTTGATTTGGGAAAGCGCTTGCGACACGGCGAGTCGCGTTATTTGGGTGTCGAGACGGCTCAAAGAAGGTCAGGACGGAGCTTGCACACCCGTACCGGGGAGAAGATCTACCCATCCCCCGCTCCCCCACCCGCAAATCGGTGGCAAAATCGAGTAGGTGGGTCGGGGTTCCTGACCCACCTCACACCACCGTACGTTCGGGCCTCGCATACGGCGGTTCGCTAGGTCATTTGAAAGCGATCCCATGCAGGGCGTAAGTGGATGAGGCCTTGACCTTCCCAGCACTCAGTTGGGCGGGCCCTGTGGAGGATGGGTGATTTCGCGGTCCGCCAGCAGGCTCGACTGCTGTTGCCCCATTGATAGGCCAGATCCGGCCTGGTCCCAAGGCTCAAGGCAGTTCTGGTTCGAGCGCTGCGTGTAGCCATCGCGCTGGGATGCCAGCACTGGCGACCTCTTCACGGGGCTGCTTGAAGCGAATCAGGCAGTAACTACAATGGCACACGATGCCGGAATCGCTCCGGCAAACTTCGCCAAACTTGCCTAGGCGCACGACACCCACCTCATCGGCTAATCCGCGAGGACGCGTGCCGTAAAGCAGCCGCAGGGGCAACCCACGCAACCGCTGCCGGATCTCCCGAGAATTCAACTGAATCGATCGGACGAAAGCGTCCTTTCGCAGAGTGGCCTGCGGCATTTTCGAGGAAGAGAAAGCCGAACGGACGCCGGGGCTGACGCCACCCTGAGCTATCGCCCAGGCGAGCCATCGTCCAGTTCATGCGCTCCAGGGCCGTGTCAACGCTGAATCGATCACCTGCTGTCCGGCGTTGTTCCATCGTTTCGTCGAGGAGGCGCGGTATCTCGGTTTCTGCTACGCCCTTTTTCCTGAGGGCGTACACAATATCCTGCTTGAGGTTTGATTCCATTGTTTCACTCCGTTGTCGAGATCATGCGGTTAAACTACATCCCGCGTTCGATTGCGCCAGACACCGATGACGCACGGCACAATGATCCAAATCGCTGCTGAGGAAATCGCTGCGATGGCGCTTCCTCCTTTTTTGTTGAACTGGCTGAGGGGAAATCCAGTGATGAATGTTTGTTCCCCCGCCCAAGAAACTAGCGCGATATTTCGCCTCTCAGTGGTCGAAGTGGCCAAACTCCGTGCAGATTTGCCAAAAATCAGTGTGTTTTTCGGCAATCTCAGTGTGGATCTCGACGCTTCTGCGTGTGAAAAAACGTTTCACCCGGATCGGCCCACATAGCCGTCTAAGACCGTCTCCAAGATCTCGCTGGGGAAGCGGGGGGCGGTCGTCTCCGGTGCGCATACCTCAGGATCGAGAGCGCGGCGAAAATGGGGGTTAAACGAAGGCACCGTCGGATTCTGCTGGATCATTCTCTTCGCCTAAGTTGCCGGTCCCGGGATTCCGCGGGCCCGCAATTCCACCCATCCCGCACTCCCCCATCACAAATCGGTGGAAAACAAAAAGATCCGGCACAGTGTTTCCACTGTGCCGGATCTTTTCTCCAGTTGCGGGGACAGGATTTGAACCTGTGACCTCTGGGTTATGAGCCCAGCGAGCTACCGAACTGCTCCACCCCGCGTCGCAAGAACTACTTTACCTGCAGGTGAATGTCAGGCCAAATCCAAACGACGTGACCTCCGTCTCCCCTGTCCAGCGGCCACCTCTCACGGGCCGCCAGATCAGAAGCCAGATCAAGAGAAAACCGGGCCAGCCCTCGTCTGAGGGCTGGCCCGGTCTTTCGAAACCCCAGCCAAGCCGAAATCAGCCTGCTGGAGAATTGCCTACTTGCTCGGCGAAGGCGACGAGGACGACGACGGCGACGGGCTCGCCGAAGGGCTGGCACTTGCCGACGGAGCCGGAGTGACACCAAGCCGGGACTCGGCGTCGAGCGCTTTCTGTATCGCCGCGGACAGGATGCTCTGCTGGGCACCGTATCCGGCGAAGTCGCCCTTGGCCAGTGCAGCCTGGCCATCCTGGATGGCCTTGTTGGCCTGATCCAGTGCAGCCTTCAGCTGGGCCTGCGCATCCGCTGCAGCCGGTGGCGTCGTTGTCCCCGGCGGAGTGGGAGTCTGGCCGTTATTGGCCGAGTCCCCTGCCGATGCTCCTGAGTCACCGCCGAAGAGGATCTTCAACGCACCGTCGAGCGTGGGGGCAAAGCCGACCTTGTCGCCAAAGGCCACGAGCACGCGCTGAAGCGTCGGATATGACGTCTCACCAGTGGACTTCAGATAGACCGGTTGGACATAGAGCAGGCCTCCGCCCACCGGCAACGTCAAGAGGTTGCCATTGAGCACATCAGATGCTCCCTGCCTGAGCAGGTTGAGTTCCCGCGACACTTCAGGATCGGAGTTGAACTTGTTCTGGGCTTGGCCGGGACCCGGTACCTGGGTATCCGTTGGCAATTGGAGTAATCGCAACTGGCCATAGGTGTCGGCCTTCACGCCCTTCTGGCTACCGGCGTCGGAATCGGCCGCGAGGAAGCCGTACAGGATGTTCCGGGCGGCGCCGTTGACCACCTGCGGGATGAACGACGATGTCAGCTGGAAGGCCGGCTTGGTCTGGTCAGGCATCTGCAGGGACATATAGAACGGAGGCTGCCGCACGGGATCCGTGACCGTGGGGTCGTTCGGAACGCTCCACGCGTCGTTGTTCTGGTAGAAGCTGTCCGCATTGGTCACGTGGTAACGCCCAAGCAACTCACGCTGGACCTTGAAAAGGTCCTCCGGGTAGCGCACGTGGCTCATCAGCTGTCCCGACATCTCCGAGTACGGCTTGACGGTGGTCGGGAAAATCTTCTCCCACGACTTCAGGATGGGGTCCTGGTCATCCCAGGCGTACAACGTGACCGAGCCGTCATAGGCGTCAACAGTGGCTTTGACCGAGTTCCTGATGTAGTTGACCGTGCTGTTCGGCAGGGCCGCCGTACGCCCGGAGGTGGTCTGCGAATCGGCCGTAGCGTTTCCCAGTTGCTGCTGCTGGGAGTAGGGGAAGTACTGGCTGGTAGTGTAGCCGTCCACGATCCACTTCACCCGGCCGTCGACCACTGCGGGGTAAGCGCTGCCGTCCACCGTCAGGTAGGGAGCAACCTTTTCCACGCGCTCACGCGGAGTGCGGTCGTATAGTATCTGCGACTTCTCGTTGACGCCGTCAGAGAGCAGCAGGTCCGAGGACTGGAACTTGATGGAGTACAGGAGTCGGTTGAACCAGTTGCCCACGCTGGGGCCACCGTTGCCGGTAAAGGTGTATTGCGTTTCGGTAGAGGTGTCCTTGCCGGCCGGACGGTCCTGTTCACGGTGCGGAGCGCCATCCGGGGCACCGACCACTGAGTAGTCCGGCGAATCTTCACCGAAGTAGATGCGGGGCTGGTAGCTCGCATCGCTGCCAAGCGTACCCATAGATGGAATTCCGGACAGCAGGAAGTCCGGTTTGCCATCAACCGTGAAGGTATTGCCCTTGGCGGCGACGACGCCGTAACCGTGGGTGTAGACGATGTGCCGGTTGACCCAGGTCTGCTGGCTGGCGTTCAGCCCGTCCTGGTTCAATTCGCGGACAGCGATCACGGTGTCCTGGGTCTTGCCGTCCACGGTGTAACGGTCGACGTTGAGAGACTTGGGGAACTGGTAGTACGGACGGTACTGCTCCAGCTGGGAGAACGCCGAGGAAACCAGGTTCGGGTCCAACAGCCGGATATTGGCGGCCGTCTGGGCGTCCTTGGCAAGCGCCCCTGTCTTGGCGTCCGTGGTGGCGTTGTACGGAGAAACCTTGATCTTGTCCAAACCGTAGGCGGACCGGGTCATGGCAATGTTGCGGTCAATGTACTTGTTTTCCAGCGTCTGCTCCGAGGGGCGGACTTGGAACTGCTGGATGACCCATGGGTAGACACCGCCAGCGAGGATGGACGTGATGATCAGCATGGCCGTGCCGATGACGGGCAAGCGCCAACGGCCAATCACGGCGGCCACAATGAAGAGGATGGCTACCAGACCCGCGGCAACGGCCAGGATGGTCTTCGTCGGGATCACCGCATTGACGTCGGTGTAGAGGGCGCCTGCCCAGTGTCCGCCGTTGTTTTGGACGGTGCTGTAGACGTCAAGCCAGAAGTTGGCTCCAAGCAGCAGCAGGAAAACAGCCCCGGTCACGGCCAGGTGGATTTGGGCGGCACGGCTGGTGAAGATCCCCCGCTCCATGAGCCGGATACTGCCGTAGAGGTAGTGGGTGAGGATTCCCGCGATTCCGGCAATCACCACAACGCTCATGAGGAAACCCGTGACAAAGCCAAGGAACGGCAACGTCATGAGGTAGAAACTGATGTCCAGGCCAAACTGGGGATCGGTCTGGCCGAACGGTACCTGGTTGAAGAACAAAAGCACCGCTTGCCACTGGCTCGCGGCCGCGCTGCCGGCGAACAGGCCGAACAGCACGGGGATGCCGATCATGACCACGCGTCGCACGGGTTCCAGCTGGGCCTGGTACCGGTTCAGGTTGTCCCTGACCTCGGCATCCGGGGCATAGACAGGCCGCGCATGGTAAGCAACGCGGATTGCGTAGAAGATCGGCACGGACATCAGGACGAAGCCCGCGAGGAAAATTAGTATCCGGGCAAGGTTTTCCTTGAAATAAACTTCGAAGAAGCCCAGCTGCTGATACCAGAGGACGTCTGTCCACACATTGGCGAAGAAAATGAATCCCACCACCGCGACGGCGACGATGATCAAAGTTGGAGTGAGGGCACCCCGTCTCCGCTGCGGTCTTCCGGGCGGGCTGGTGCTGGCTGGACGGGACAAACTCGATACCTCATCGCTGGTCGTCAGTTAACGGTCATCAGTGCGTGTGTTCGTCGGCCCCGGTGCCGGGTGCTAATGGCGGAGGCCGTCACTAGTGCCACGAGTGGCAGTGGAGCTAAGTTCCATCATCAGTCTAGTTGTTGGAGCATGTCGGGAGGCGGGACATATCCTGGCCCGAGGCGAGTCGCTCCACGGCTGATTTTGCGTCCGCCAGAGTGTCCACTTTGACTACCTGCAGCCCGTCCGGAATGTGTCCTACTACCTCGTCGCAATTGGCGGCAGGCGCGAGGAAAAGCGTGGCGCCGCCGTTGCGGGCTCCGCGCATTTTCTGGGCGATCCCGCCAATAGGTCCCACGGTGCCGTCCGGCGAAATGGTCCCGGTACCGGCCACATGCTTGCCCCCCGTGAGGTCGCCGGGGGTGATGCTGTCGATGATGCCCAGCGCGAACATCATGCCGGCGCTCGGTCCGCCCACCTGGTCCAGGGAGATCTTGACGTCAAACGGGAACGTGAACTTGTACTGCAGCAGCACGCCCAGGATGTACTTGCCGTTTGAGCCCTTGCCCGGGGTGATGCTCACCGTCACGGGCTTGCCATTCCGGTCGACGACGACGACGGCGGGCGCGCCCGCGCCGTCGGCCAGTGCGATTTGGACGACGTTCAGGGACGTAATCGCCTTGCCGTTGATCGACGTGAAGACATCTCCTGTTTGGAGTTTGCCTGCAGAGGCGGAGCCGTCAGACAACCCCGCGACTTCAAGCTTCTGCCCGTACGGAATGTTCTCTTCCTGCAGGGCCGAGGCAACAGCGTTCTCCTGGGACGTGGTCATGGCAAGCGCGCTTTCCTGTTCGGATTGCTGCTTGGTGGTGCCCTTGGGGTAGAGAAGTTCTTCGGGGTACACAGCCTTGGAACCGTCCAGCCAGGCTTGGAAGGCCTCGAAAATGTTGACGGGTCCGTTGGGACCGCCGTTGATGTAGACGGTGGTCAGGTCCAGATTTCCTTTGGCAGGATACGTCGCGTGCCCGGTGATGCTGATGACCGGTTTGTTGTGGTCCGTGCCCAAGGTGTTGAACGTCGGCCCGGGAGACTCCACGACGTAAGGAACAGGGAGAACAGCCGCGGCGATTCCCAACACAATGGTCAGGGCGCCGGAGACGAGCATCGCGATGTACCGTCCGTCGCGGCGCTGTGCCGCTTGGGGCGCGCGGGGCGGTTCCTGCCCTGGCTCCTGCGATGCTGCAGCATCCTGTGCCGGGGAATGGCCGGGCGACGTCGGGACGCCCTGGGGGTTGGAGGGGCCGAGAGGCTGTCCGGGTTCCCCGGCAGCTCCGGGGCTCGGCAAACTAGTCAATGAAAGACCTCTCCGCGCCGGGAACCGTGTGCCCGACGCTACCGTTTCGACTCCCTCAGGGTGGAGGCGAGTAAACATACCAACGATCCACCCTACGTCGCTGTGCCCGCCAGACCTGCTTTGCCTAGAGCGAACGACGCGTTATTGAGGCAGACAGCCCCCGGGCATCGCGGTACCTTGAAAGTGATCACCAGTCACACCGACGATCGGCGGCACCATGACCTCCAACCCCAATACCCCCTCCAATGGAGACGATTCCCCTGTGGATCCCTTGGCAGAAATGCTGAAGAACCTGATGGGCGGGCAAGGCATGGGCAACATCGACCCCGCCGAATTAGCCAAGGCCGCGGGGCTCCCGAACGATCCCAACATGCTGCAGCAGATGTTCGCCCAAGTGCAGGCCATGATGAGCTCCACTTCCGAGGGCCCTGTCAATTGGCAGCTCGCACACGAGAATGCCCGCCGCGTTGCCGCTGCGGGCACGGATCCGTCGGTGAATGCCCTGCAGGCCCGAGAAGTCGACGAGGCGCTCCGGCTCGCGGAACTCTGGTTGGATCCGGTCACCGATCTTCAGGCGACGGGCCTCATCGGCCGCGCCTGGTCCCGCGCCGAATGGGTGGAAGCCACCCTCTCTACGTGGAAACGACTCACGGAACCGGTGGCCAACAGCATCGCCAATGCCCTGTCGGACGCGCTGACACAGCAGATGCCGGAGGAAATGAAGGCCATGATGGGTGGCACCTCGTCCATGTTGCAGAACATGGGCGGAGCCATCTTCGGCATGCAGCTCGGCCAGGCCATCGGTGCCCTGTCCGCCGAGGTGGTCAGCTCTACCGATATCGGAGTTCCGCTCGCTGATCTCGAGATGGCATTGCTACCGGCCAATGTGGCGAAATTCGGTGAAGGCCTGAGCGTCCCGGAGAACGACGTCCGGCTGTTTCTCGCCGTCCGCGAAGCCGCTCATGCCCGGCTCTTCGTGCAGGTTCCCTGGCTGCGAGGCCATCTCCTCGGCGCCATCGAAGCGTACGCCCGGGGAATCCACATCGACATGTCCCGCGTCGAGGACCTCGCCCGGGACCTGGATCCCGGCAACCCAGAGGGCATTCAAGAAGCCCTCTCCCAAGGGGTGTTCACGCCCGAGCGCACTCCCGAACAATCGGCCGCCCTGGAGAAACTCGAAACCGCGCTCGCGCTGGTTGAGGGCTGGGTGGACGAACTGACGGCCGCCGCCACCGAGAACGTGCTGCCATCCGCCGTCGCGCTCCGCGAGACGGTGCGGAGGCGCCGCGCCACGGGAGGACCCGCTGAACACGCGTTCTCCTCGTTGGTGGGACTCGAACTGCGCCCGCGGCGCCTGCGCGAAGCCGCCACACTGTGGGCTGCTCTGAAGGACGAGCGTGGAATAGCCGGCCGCGATGCCATCTGGCAGCACCCCGATTTGCTCCCCACGGCGCACGACCTCGACGACCCCGCGGGCTTCACGGAACGGCGCCGCCTGGCTGAAGCCAGCGACACCGAAGTGGACGATGCGCTGCAGAAGCTCCTTGAAGGCGGCTACGACGCTCCGAACGATGAGGAGAAGGGCGAGGGCACCCCGGAAGCTCCGAAGCCTGAAGACGGCGATTCCCCTGACGACACTGAGCCCGGAGAGCCCAAGGCTTAGCCGCTCCTAAAACGCCTAATCGGCTTCGGCGTCCCAGCCCCCGGCCGGGACGCCGGCGCCTTCTTCATCGGGTCCAAGCCCCCGAGACGTCGCAAAGGCGACGCCCTCGAGGAAGGCCTTGGCACGCTGCGTTTCGGGGTACGCCTCCAGCAAGCGCCAAAACGCGGCGTTGTGCCCGGCCACGAGCAGATGCGCGAGCTCGTGGAGCAACACGTAGTCGACAACCCACTGCGGCATGGCCTGAAGCTTGTCCGAAAGCCGGATGGTCCCGTCCGCCGGAGTTGCCGAGCCCCACCGTGACTTCTGGTTGCTGACCCAGCGCACCGACGTCGGGGTGGCACGCCCGCCCAGATACCTCGAAGACAATTCCGCGGCACGACCGGCAAGGGCGGCGTCGCTCGCGGGTCTCCTCCTGCCGGCGCCTTGGGCGCCCCTATCCCCCTGACGCTTGAGCTTGTCCAGCATCCGCCGGACCCATTCACCCTCTTGAGCTTTCGTGAAGTGGGCAGGGATTGCAACAACTGCGTTCCCGTCCTCCCAGAAAGCCGCCACAGTACGACGGCGGCGGGCCGAGCGACGCACGACGACGGGTGCGCCGTCGTCGGTGGTCAGCGGCAAAGCGGGCTGTCCCGCGACCCGGGGCACTAGGCGGACCCGTTCTCGACGAGAACCGCCAGCACGGCTTCACCGTACTTTTCCAGCTTGGAAGGACCGACACCAGCGAGTTTTGCCAGTTCCTCGAGCGATGCCGGGCGGGCCTCGGCGATGGCCGTCAACGTCGCGTCCGTGAAGACCACATAAGCGGGAACCTCGTTGCTCAGGGCCTCTTCCTTGCGCCATTGCCGCAAAGCCTCAAAGGTCTGTTCTTCGTATGTGGGCGGGCACTGGCTACAGCGACCCACCTTGCGTTCGGCGCCAGTGGCGAGCATGGTGCCGCAGACCCTGCACGACGCCGGTGCTGCCGCCTTGCGCCGTGGCGTGGCCCGGCTGCGCGCGCTGGCTCCGAGCACCGAATCGGGGCGGAGTCCGTCGAGGAAGCGTGAAGGCTTGCGGTTGGCACGGCCACCGGGCGTGCGTGCCGTCGACCAGGACAGGGTCAGGTGCTCGCGTGCCCGCGTGATTCCGACGTAGAGCAGGCGGCGTTCCTCGTCCACGCTCTCGGGAGTGTCGGCGAAGGAAATAGGCATAAGTCCCTCGCTCAGGCCAACCAGGAACACAGCATCCCATTCCAGGCCCTTCGCGGCGTGCAGCGATGCGAGCGTCACACCTTGGACCGTAGGAGCGTGCTGGGCCACCGAACGTTCCTGGAGTTCGTTGACGAATTCCATCAACGTGAATTCCGCCCCGCGGCTGACGGCGAGTTCGTCCGCGAGCGCCACGAGCGCTGCGAGGGACTCCCAGCGCTCGCGGAGGGCGCCGCCGCTATGCGGGGCGGAATCCGTGTAGCCGAGCGAAGCCACGATGTCCCGGACCAGTTGACCGAGCGGCTCCTTGGCGGAGTCTTCGGCTACCGCACGTGTGGCGGCGCGCAACTGGAGGATGGCGTCCCGGACTTCCTTGCGCGCGAAGAACCGCTCACCGCCTCGCAGCTGGTAGCCGATACCTGCGGAAGCAAGTGCTTGTTCATAGGCTTCCGATTGTCCGTTGGTGCGGAACAGCACGGCAATCTCGCTCGCCTTGGTGCCGGCGTCGATCAATTCCCGGATCCGGCCTGCAACCACCGCCGCCTCGGCCTCGTCGTCGGGGCATTCCATGAACCGCGGCTCCGGTCCGGCCGGGCGCTGGGCCACCAACTGCAGGGGCTTGGCCCACGCGGCGTCGGCAACAGTTCCACCGCTGCGGCGGGACCCGAGGAGATCGTTGGCCAGCTTCACCACTTGGGGCGTAGAACGGTAGTCACGGACCAGTTTGACGACCGTCGCCGAGGGGTAATGGCCCTTGAATCCCAGGAGATGCTTAGGAGAGGCTCCCGTGAAGGAATAGATGGTCTGGCTGGCGTCGCCCACGACGCAGAGTTCGTCACGACCGCCAAGCCACAGTTCCAAAAGCCGTTGTTGCAGCGGAGAAACGTCCTGGTACTCGTCCACCACGAAGTGCCGGTACTGCTCGCGGACTGTGGCAGCCACTTTCGGGTCTTCCTGGAGGATGCCCACCGTGATCAGCAGGACGTCCTCGAAGTCGATCACGTTGCGGTCCGTCTTCACGTCCTCGTAAGACTGGAAAACCCGTGCGACGGCTGTGAGGTCGAAGCCTCCCGGAGTGCCTCGGCCATGCGCGTTCTCAAGGTAGTTGGCCGGCGTGAGCATGGATACCTTGGCCCACTCGATCTCCGCCGCGAGGTCGCGGATGGAAGCCCGATCGGTACTCAGCCGGAACCGCCGCGCGGCTTCGGCGATCATGTTCGCCTTGTGGTCCAGCAAGTTTGGCAGGACGCCGCCGATCGCCTGCGGCCAGAAGAACTGCAGTTGCCTGAGCGCAGCGGCGTGAAAGGTGCGTGCTTGGACGTTTCCGACGCCGAGATCCCGCAGCCGGCTGCGCATCTCGGCGGCGGCCCGGGAGGTGAAGGTGACAGCCAGGAGGCGCTGTGGGCTGTAGACCCCGGAGTGGACACCGTAGGCAATGCGGTGCGTGATGGCCCGGGTTTTTCCGGTACCCGCTCCGGCGAGAACGCACATTGGCCCGTTGAGGTTGCTGGCGACTTCGCGCTGCTCGGCATCGAGGCCGCCGAGAATCCGGTCCTCGAGTGAAACGGTGTCGTTGAAAATGCCGCCTGTCACTGCTGGAGGTCCTCGATGACGCCGCCGTACCAGTGCTCGATCAGGGAACGCGCGATCGAAAGCCTCGTGGAGATCGTGATCTCACCGCTGAGCACGGCTGCTTGGAGTTCCGCGCGGCTGAACCAGCGCGCCCGGGTGACCTCGACGCCGTCGGGCCGGGCCTCGACGTCGTCCGTTGTTGCCGTAAACCCGAGCATAAGCGAGGCCGGAAATGGCCACGACTGCGAACCAAGGTACTGGCAAGCGGTGACCCGCACACCCACTTCTTCCCCGATTTCGCGAACCACGGCCTGTTCAAGCGATTCCCCTGGCTCAACGAAGCCGGCCAGCGTGGAGTAGTTCTTGGCGTCAAGCGGCCCGCCTCCACCCAGGAGCAGCCTGCCGTCGGAACCGACCACGGTGACAATGATGGCCGGATCGGTCCTCGGATAGTGCTCCGATTTGTCCCGCGGGCATCGCCGCACCCAGCCGCCGGCTTCGATTTCCGTGGGAGTTCCACACTGCGGGCAGTGGGTATGGGTGGCATGCCAATTGGAAATGGCACTGGCCTCGACAAACAAGGCTGTGTCCAGTGCACCAAGGCGGGCGGCTACCTCCCGGAATCCCGCCCACGAGCCATCGGCCGGAAGGCCCGCGGCTCCAGGCGAAACCGGCTCAGCAGGGACAAAGAGGACGATTGGTGTTTGCTCCGGGACGGAGGAAGCAGCAAGGGTCCGGCCGAGATAAATGGCTGTGAGCGGTCCGCTTGCGGCTTGGAGGGATTCGAAGAGCGGCGCGGCGTCGCCCAGCCACAGCTTGTCGCCCACTACGAGGGCTTGGCGCTGCGACAATACCAGGGCCTTGGCTTTGCCCGATGAGATCACTTCGTCAAGCATGCCCGGTTTCAGGCGTTCAGCAGATCCACGGTCAACCATGGCGGGGCGCACGGGAAGAACGGTATCGATAAGGTGGTTTGCCGGCGCCTGGAACTCGGTGAAACTCATGTACCTACCGTACTGACTCGCACCGACAATTGACATTTGGATCCTCCAGCGATGCACGCCCCTGGATGCTGTTTTCCTGCGGATCTCGAGACTCGCCGCGCTGCATCGCTGCCAGAGGCGCTTGTCAATCTACCGTGGAAGACGTGAGAAGAACACCGTTCGAACTGGCCGCTGTAGCTACCGCGGCGGTGCCCGGCCTGACGCCGATGGCTGCCGCCTCCGCCCCGGATGATGCTGCCGATTTCGATTCGGCACTTCTGCTGGATTCGGAGGGCAAGCGTTGGCGCGTCCGTTCACCACGCCATCCGGAAGCCAGTGCCCGGCTGGAAACCGAGTTCATGATTCTCAGGGCTTTCGCCCCGGCCATCCGGGCCGAGCTGCCCTTTCTGATGCCTACCGTGGCCGGAACGGTTCGCCAGGGTGCGCTGAGCACCTTTGTATACGCACACTTGGCGGGGGCCACGCGCAGCATCGAAGAGCTGTCCACCTGCAATGATGCCTTGGCCAAGGAGATCGGCACGGCTCTGGCGGCGGTCCATGACCTCCCCCAGTCCCTCGTCAATAACGCCGATCTTCCCAGCTACACGGCAAACGAATTCCGCCAGCGCAAGTTGAACGAGCTGGACCAGGCCGCCACCACGGGCAAGATTCCGCCCTCCCTGCTCCGCCGCTGGGAGCACGCCCTGGAGGACGTGGCGCTGTGGCGCTTCAATCCGTGCGTGGTCCACGGCGATCTCCATGAAGACAATCTGCTGATCGACGGCGACAGCGTCACCGCCCTGACAGGCTGGACGGATCTGCGGATCGGCGATCCTGCCGATGACTTCGCCTGGCTCGTGGCGTCAAACGAACAGAAGTTTGTTGAGTCCGTCCTCCGCCACTACACGGAAGCCCGGCGGGACACGCCTGACGGCCACTTGCTGCGACGCTCGGCACTTCTTGCCGAATTCGCCTTGGCCCAGTATCTCGTCAAGGCCTTGACAGCCGGTCACAGCGAGATGACGGCAGAAGCCGAGGCGATGCTCAAATCCCTCGCCGACGACATCGAAGAGCAAAACGCATTGGCAGCCGAGGAGGCAGAGGCCGCCGCTGCGGAGCTTGCCGCTGCCGACGGGCTGGCGGCACCGGCAGTCGTCATTGCTTCGGAAGCCAAGGCCCCGGAGGGCGGCTCAGCGAAGCCCACGGTGAGTGTTACAGCCATCCCCGAGCCTGCTCCCGACGACGTTCCCGAGGTTCGCCCGGAGACGGCCGCCGCAACGCCCTCGGTCACGGTTGAACCGTTGGATGTCGCCACCACAGACGAAGCCGCCGTGGAGCCTGCGGAAGATTCAGCAAACGGAACCGGCTCCACGCCGGAGGCGCCGTCCGAATCAGACGACACGTCGACGACGGCCCTCCAGGTGGTGGAGCCCGCGCCGCTCCAGGACGCCAAGGACCACTAGTCCGTCCCGGCTTAGCTACCGTGGTTTCGGTTGCCTAGTGGTTTCGGTTGCCTAGTGGTTTCGGCTGCCTGGTGGTTTCGGTTGCCTAACGCGGAAGCGATGATCTTCTCCAGTTCTTCGGCTGTGCCCAGGTCGTGGGGCCTCACGACAGCGTCGTCGGCAACGTAGTAGAACGCTGCACTGACGTGCTCCAACGTCACACCCTTGAGGCGCGCCCATGCCAGCCGGTAGACGGCCAGTTGCACGGCACGGGTCTTGAGTTGCCTGCCGGCCGGGCGCTTGCCCGTCTTCCAGTCCACCAGTTCCCACGTGCCGTCCGCGCCGCGGAAAACTGCGTCAATCCGTCCGCGCACCACGACGTCCCCGATCCTTGTTTCCACGGGAACTTCGACGAAAGCCGGGGACCGGTGTGCCCATTCTGAATTGGTGAACGTCGCCACCATGTTATCGAGTCCGTAAGCTTCGTCGATATGGGAATCAGAACCGGGCGCTTCGTCGAGATCCAGCATGCCTGTGGTTCCGTAGTATTCCTCCACCCAGGAATGGAACGCGGTGCCTTTGCGTGCCGAGATCCCGGGCTGCCGGGGCACCGGACGCCGGAGCTGGGCCAGGACCGCAGCCGGATCGTCTCCGAGGTCGACGAACATGGATGCTGAGATGTGTCCGGGCAAATGGACGTCCTGGACGGGTTTCCGCCGCAACTGCCGTTCCAGCAACAGCTCCGCTTCGGCGGCCCAGCCGGCTGCCGCCCCGCGGAGGGAGGTCAGGGTGGCATCGACCAGCGGCGCATCCGGTCGCAGTGCCTCAACAGCGTCCCGGACCCGGGTTGCTGCCGCTTCCATGGCGGCCCGCCGCCCCGGTACCAAGCGGAGCCGTTCCCCCGTACGAGGGTCGCTGGGACCTTCGAGCGGATCATAGGGGAAGATTGCCACCTCTGTGCCGGCGGTCAGGGGGCTCTCAGTGGGCAGCGCGTCTTCGCTGAGGGACTGCGGGTGAATGGCAGCGGCCGATGCTCCGCCGGAATGGTCTCCTGCCCCACCGGCGAGGCCGGCCAGCTCGGCAAGGAAAGGTGACGTCTCCGCAATGCCTGCCCGGGAACCATTCCACGCGGCGCTCGATGCCCACAGGACGAACTTTGCACGGGTATAGGCAACGTAGGCGAGTCGCCGCTCTTCAGCCTCGCCGTGATGCTGGACTTCCGATTTGAAGTCCTTTTCTGCGTCCAGCCAGCCCTTTTGGTCCGGCTGGTCCAGATCCCATTGGGGGAGGTCCGCCCGGTCGCCACGGAGGGGCCATGGCAGGGCCGCGGTACCGCTGCTCCACCGGGAGTCCCGGTTGCTTGGGAAGGCTCCGGCGTTGAGGCCAGGGACGAAGACAACGTCCCATTCCAAGCCTTTGGAGGCATGAACTGTCAGCAGTTGCACGGCCTCGTGGTTCACCTCGGCGTCGGCCATGTCCAGTCCGCCTTCTTCTGATGCGGCCGCCTCAAGCCACCCCAGGAAAGCCAATAGATCGACGCGCTGCGAGGTCTGCAGGAAACCCGCCGCGGCGTCATGGAATGCGTCCAGGTTCCGGCGGGCCTGGTGGATACTCGTGCCGGGCTTGGCTGCGACTTCGATGTCCAGCAGCATGGCACGTTCCACCTCGCCAATTAGCGTGGTCAGATCGTCTCCGATGAACCCGCGCAGGTTCCGAAGCTCTGCAGACAAGCGGCCGAGACGGTCCAAGGCCGCTGCGCTGAGGGAGCGTCCATGGCCGGAGGTCCACCCCGGGCGTGGCAGGAAGTCCAGCGCTTCAACAAGGCTGGCTGCATCGGTTATGTCGCTCTCCACGACCGTCTCCGTCGGGCTTTCATCCGCGCTTGACAGATCGTCCCCCATACCGCTGTCTCCCGCACCGCCGTGGGATCGCCGCCTGGCAAGGAACTGCGACCAGTCGCGGAATGCCATCAGATCTGCAGTTCCGATCCTCCACCGGGCGCCTGCCAGCAAACGCATCAGGGCATCGGAACGGCCGGGATCGGCGAGGACCCGGAGCGCTGCCACGAGATCCACTACTTCAGGGGTATCGAGGAGGCCGCCCAGTCCGACTATTTCGTACGGGATCCCTTGGACCTCGAATTCACGCCGCAAGCACTCCATCTGGGCCCGACGGCGGCAAAGTACTGCCATGGTGGGAGAAACCGGCGTACCGTCCGCAGAGGTTTCAAAGACTGTGCGCCGGTAGCGGCGGACGTCCCGGGCAATCGCTGCGGCTTCGTCTTCATCTGTGGCAAAACGTCCGAGAACAACGTTGCCGTCCACGGCCGCCGGGCTCGGCTGCAGCGGAGGCACCGCCACGGCACTGTCTTCGGCCCTCGAGCCCGGGGTTCCCTCACTCGCGCCGGCCTTGTTAAGCGGCGCAGAAATGACATTGGCGGTGGCCAGGATGTTGCGCCCGTTCCGCCAAGCAGTGGTCAGGTACGAGGTAGGTGCGGTGGCAAGGGATCCCGCTCCGACGCTGTCTTCCACCCGGACGGGAAATTCCTGGACAAAGTGGAACAGTTGGCCGGCCGATGCACCCCTGAACCCATAGATGGATTGGTTGGGATCCCCCACCGCCGTCACGGCGTGCCCTCCTCCGAACAGGCGGGAGAACAGGACTAGTTGCGCGTGCGAGGTGTCCTGGAATTCATCCAACAACACAACCTTGTACCGGGCCCGCTCGGTGGCGGCCGCCAAGGGTATGTCCTGGGCAATCTTCGCAGCGAGCGCAACGAGGTCGCCGAAGTCCAGGACGCCGCGGTCCCTCTTGGCGTCTTGGTAACGCCCCACCATATCCGCGACACTTGCCCTGGTCCGCAACATGGCGCCGAGATCGCCGGCGGCTTGGGTTGGGTTCTTTTTCGCCGCGGACATATAGGGCAACTGCGCGAATTCGGACACGCGCTCCATCAACCAGCGCTGAACCTCGGCGGGTTCGCGCAAGTGTTCGGCGCACTCGCCGGCCAATTGCATCACGGCGTTGACCAACGTTGACTTGGCAGCGGTGAAGTGCTCATAGTCGCCGTCGTAAGCTTCGACCACTTCACTCGCAAGCTGCCAGGCCTGGGCGCCGCCGAGCAGCACCACATCGCGCTCGATACCCAGGCGCAGACCGTAATCGGACACGATCCCGCTGGCGTAGGAGTGGTAGGTGGACACTTTGGGTTCAAGCTCGTCGGAGCCGGCAACCCCCTCCGGGAAGCCGAACTGCCCGTTGTCCGAGGACGCGATGCGCTGCAAGGTGGCCAATTTGGCCCGGATGCGGCTGGCCAGCTCCCCTGCCGCTTTACGGGTGAAGGTGACGCCAAGGACCTCTTCGGGGCGAACCCATCCGTTCGCGACGAGCCACACCACCCGGTCCGCCATAGTTGCGGTTTTCCCGGATCCGGCGCCGGCGATGACCAGCCGGGGAGTCAGGGGCGAGGCAATGATGGCGGATTGCTCCTCCGTGGGACGGTTCCGTTCGCCGAGGATATCGGCCAATGCGCCGGGCGAGAATCGAGGTTCCGGCAGTACGGAGGCAACCTCGGCGGCCTCTCCGGCTTCGATTCCGGCGAGTGTCTGGACGGTCATTCGGTGACCTGCTTTCCCCTGGCGCACAATGGGCAAATATCGGGCAGACGGCAGCCGTGGCCTCCATGGCTGCCCTTTGAGGGATCGTGACGTGCTTCGAAGCTTGCTCCGGCCATGAGCACGGCGGCCTCGCTGACAAGGTCCTGCGCCCAGTTGTCTCCCGGGTCCAGGGGCTCTTGCACTTGGACCGCCGGTGTCTTCGTCTTGGTCCCCAGCTGCGCCAGGACGGCGCCGCCCGGGACAAGCCCCGGAACAGGCAGATCCTGGAATGCCCCGTGCAGCACCGCCGCCTGATAGGCACCCAGCTGGGGGTGCCTGGCGAGCTCGGCTTTGCCTGGCTGGCGTTTGCCCGTCTTGAGGTCAACAATCACCAGCCTGCCCTCAGTGTCTATTTCCAAACGATCCACTTGTCCCCGAAGCACGGCGTTCCGGACAGCATCGGAATCCTCGGCAACGTGGCCCAGGCGGACTTCCGGAAGGGGAACCTCGAAGTCCGCTTCGACCCCGGCCAGGCTTCGGCCCTCGCTCCGCATGACAAGGACGTATTGGGCGAGTTTCCGGACCATCTGCTCTGCTCGCTGGAAGTCCAGCCTGCCCTCCCAGTTGTCCTTCATGCCCAGGGTCGGCCAGCGACGCACAAGCTCCGCGACATACTCGGCCCCGGAGGCATCGGGCAACTCCTGGGCAATCGCATGGACCAAGGTGCCCAGGCTACGGGCAAAGTCGGTAGCGGCTTCGCCACCTGCCGCCTGGACAAACCAATCCAGCGGCGATTTGTGCACAGTTTCCACCTTCGAAGGAGAAACGAACACCGTGCCTTGCACCGGGACCACCGGTTCCTCGCTGCTGAGCGGTGCCAATCCCCACCAGGAATCCGGATGCGCCCCCGGCACTGCAGGCTCCGCGGTGGCGAGGTGTGCCAGCACGCGCGCGGCTTCGGCGGCGTCCTCGGCCACGCCCGGGCGGGCAAGCGCGGCGTCGTCCGGCTGAACGCGCTGCCTCAACTCGGCCACCAAGGCGCGCAGGGTCATGGGCCGGCCAACCGGCGTGTACTCGCGCCGGTATTGCCCTGGTTCCAAAGGCACCACGTAGTCGAGAAAGGCCGATTGCTGCTCGTCTTCGGAAGAAACCGCTGTGCATATGAGGACTTCCCGGGCACGCGAAACGGCTGTGGAGAAGCTCCGCAGTTCGTCGTAGCGGATATCCCTCAGCCTGCTGAGGGGCCCGCGCTGCAAGGCGTGTTCAACTCCATGCTCCACGGCATCGGCAAACAAAGTACTGCCGAGGAGTTCACCCCGGAGCCTGGTATTGGGCCAGACTCCCTCCTGCAGGCCCGCGACGATAACCACGGCCCACTCCCGCCCGGCCGCGCTGGCCGGCGTCATGAGCTCCACCGCTTCCTCCAACTGCGCCCTGGCGGCAAGGGTGTCCATGGGGAGTTCCTGGCTGAGCAGATATTCCAGGAACTGTTCGGGACCTGAGCCAGGGAGCTGGTCGACGTAGCGCTCGGCAGTGTGGAACAGGGCCATCATGGCGTCAAGGTCCCGGTCCGCGCGGGCGCCGGCCGCGCCGCCGTCGAGCGCCATTTCCGTCCAGCGCGAAGACAGACCGGTGGCTTGCCACAACGCCCACAACACCGTCTCCGCGTTGGCTCCGGGTTCGGCGGCCGCCGAACGTCCCGCCGCGATCATGCGGGCCAAACGCCGTGCCGAGCTAACCTCGATACCCAAAGACCCCAGCGCCCCCGGCTCCAGCAACGCTTCAACCAACAACGCATCGCTGGACCGTCCACCGCCGCCCAACAGCTCCTCCCGGCGCAAGGATTGCCGTAGGCGGCGCAACTCGATGGCGGTAGCGCCACCGATCCTCGACGTGAGAAGCGAGACGGCAGACTCAGGCGTCAGCTTGGCGGCATCCAGGACGACGCCGTACACCTCAAGCAGGGGACGAACAGCCACTTCGTCGCGGACAGCGGAATCCGCGACCGGGACACGGACGGGGATGCCTTGGCCGCTCAGATAACGCTGCAATTGCGCTAGTTGACCACCGTTGCGCACGATCACAGCAATGTCGCCGAACTCATGGTTCTCGCGCAGCTGTGCTTCGAGGATGCGTTGTGCCACGTAGCGCAATTCGTGGACTGTGGAGGGAAGGACATGTGCTTCCACCCGGCCCGCGCCCTGCCTGCCTCCGGAACGCGTTTCCTCCGCCGATGCAGGCAACGGGTCCAGGCGCCGCGCCAATTGGCCTCCCGCACGCTGCGAAATACGCGCAGCCACGCCGGTCCACGCCTCCGCAACGACAGGGCGATGCCGGTGGGTGTGCCATAGCGGAAGCTCCCGCACCGTGCCTGCAAGGCCTCCGAGAAGCCGCGGCAGTTCGGCGACAAGGTCAGGACGGGCACCGCGGAACCCTTGGACCACGGTGTCCGGGGAGGACGCCACCAAAACGTCCTTTCCTTCTGCAATGTCCGCGAGCAGTTCAAACACGGCGGGATTTGCCTCTTGGACGTCGTCCACCAGGATCAACTGCAGCCGCTCGCGCTCTGCCGCCAGGAATCCGGGCGAGTCCTGGAAGATCTGGCGCGCCGCGGTGATGATTCCTGCCGGGTCAAAGGCTTCCGGCATGCGCAGGTCCAGGACATCCCGGTACTCCGAATAGAGGTCTGCGGCAGCGATCCAGTCCGGTCTGCCGCATTCATAGGCAAGCGACGTGAGGTCGTCCGCGGTGCGGCCGGATTCGATGATCCGGTCGAAGAGTTGCCGGATCTCCTGGCGGAAACCCCGAGTTGGCAACGCGGCCGACAAGTCCTGCGGCCAGGGAAGTTCGAAGCCCGGCCGGGCGTGCCCCTCCAGCAGTTCCTTGATGATGAGGTCCTGTTCCGGCCCCGAGAGCAATTTGGGCGGCCGCTGCAGCGGCAGCACGCCCTCGGCCTTGGCTCGCCGGATCAGGTCGAAAGCGTATGATGCCCAGGTGCGTGCCGGCGTCGTACTCAAGCTGCGGTCCAGCCGCCCGGTAAAGGTGTCCCGCAACGCCGACGCCGCATGCCGGCCGGGTGCGAGAATCAGGATCCGTTCCGGATCCACGCCGTCACGCTGAACCCGGCGGACGGCGGTTTCCACCAGCACAGTGGATTTTCCGGTGCCCGGCGCCCCCGGTATCAGGACCGGCCCGGATCCGTGCGGGAGCCCGACGACGGCAGCCTGGTCGGCTGACAACTCCGGCGCTGCGTAGTGGACCTCGCGCGGGGGAAGCAGGCGCAACCGGGCGGGCGCCTGCCGCGGTTGTGCCTGCCGCGGTTGTGCCGATGTTGCTTCCTGCGTTGTTGCTTGAGGTGTCGGTGTTGGACTCACACGGTCATTTCATCATCGGGTACCGACAATTTATGGAGCTGACGCTCGAGTTGCTCAGAGATCGCGTCGATACTGTCGAAATCGCGGTCCGTGGGAGCCCACCGGGCCAGGGACAGGTCAACCCGCCAGCGGCCCTCGCCGGTCCGCAGATACTCCGCGTAGGCGCCGTGCAGCGGCGTTCCCTCATCCAAGTAGTGATGTAGCGCTTCCGATTCAAGTCCTGGGGGCGCTTCCCCGCTTGCACGCAGTACGCGCCACCAAGCCACTGTGCTCCCATGGTGGCTCATGACCGATCCGATCTGCCGGGGACCACCTGAGCCCAGAAGCTCGGCAACATCCCCATAGGACACGGCAACGCCGGGCGGCATGAGATCCACGACGGCCAGTACCGCCGTCACAAACTCCATCCGCATGCCACCAGCCTATCGGCATGCGCAGCCGGATCGGCGCAGAAGGAGTGTCGCTCCGGTTCTTGTCGGAGGGCGCCGGTAGCGTTGAAGCATGAGCTCCTGGAACACCCTCCCCCGCGCCGCGTTCGACCTTGAGACCACGGGACGGAACTCCCGTTCCGCGAGGATCGTCACCGCTTCCGTCACTGTAGTGGACGACGACGGCGGCATCATCAAGGAACTCGAATGGTTGGCGGATCCGGGGGTGGAGATCCCTTTGGAGGCCAGCGAGATCCACGGCATCACCACGGAAAAGGCCAGGGCCGAGGGCCGTCCGGCCGCAGACGTGACGCGGGAAGTCGCGGCAGCGCTCCAGGAACTGTTCGACGACGGCGTGCCGGTCATTGCGTTCAATGCCAGCTATGACTTCACAGTTCTGGCGGCCGAATCCGCCCGCTACGGCGTGCCTCAACTGAGCCGTTTCCCCGTGCTTGACCCCTACGTCATGAACAAGCAGGTCGACCGATACCGCAAGGGCAAGCGGACCCTGACCGCGCTGTGCGAGGAGTACGGCGTGAACCTCGATAACGCCCACACCTCCGCCGCAGACGCCCTCGCCACCCTGCGCGTCCTTGATGCCATGGCCGGCAAATTCCCGAAGCTGCAGATGCCCGCTTCCAAGCTGCACCACCTCCAGGTTGATTGGGCAGCTGCACAGGCCGCGGATTTCCAGAGCTACCTGCGCAAGACAAAACCAACAGCCGTCATCGAAGGCAATTGGCCGGTTCTTCCCCCGGAAGACGCCAGCCGCGGAGACTTCTAAAGCGTCGGGACTTTCAAAGCGCCCGTCCACGGACCGGACGCTTTTCCAGCGTCCGCATGATGGGACGCACGTCACATGGCAGCTGCTGCCTGAAAGCCAGCTGGACGTCAGTCACGAATTCCCCTCGACGCCGTAGGGTGCTGCACTTCAGCGACAAATTCCATTCAATGCTGAATTTAATTCGGAGTTTCCGGGAACTGCACGCCTTATCGTCGTCAATTTATCGATGAATGGGCGGATGACATAATTAAGTTTGGCGGGTCGAGTTCTGATATTGCGGCCCAAACCTGCTTTGGCTGCGTTCCCCGCCCGTCTCGATACGAACGCGTGTTCCCCGATGAAAGTGATTTGCTTGATGAAAATCAAAGCCCTGAAGTGGTTCTCTGCTGTCCCTGTGGCTGCAGTTCTCGCCGTCTCCCTGGCCGCCTGCGGTGGCGGAGCGGGCAGCACCAGCAGCGCCTCGCCGACCGACGCCCTCCAGGGCAGCGACCAGAAGACGCTGGACAAGTACACCACCAAGGACGTCACTCCGGTGGACAAGATCGACAAGTCCAAGCTGGGCCTGATCACCGACGGCACCCTGCGCGTCGGCACGCTCTCGGACGCCCCGCCGAACATCTTCATCGATCCCTCAGGCAAGTTCACCGGCTATGACAACGAGCTCCTGCGCGCCGTCGGCGCCAAGCTGGGCCTCAAGGTCGAGTTCGCCTCCACTGACTTCTCGGCGCTGCTCTCCCAGGTCAAGAACAAGCAGTTCGACGTCGGATCCTCCTCGATCTCCACCACGGACAAGCGCCGCGAGACCGTCGGCTTCACCAATGGTTACGACTTCGGCTACATGGCCGTCGTGACCAAGACCGACTCCAAGGTCAAGGGCTTCGCGGACCTCAAGTCCGACGTGCGCATCGGCGTCGTCCAGGGCACCGTCCAGGACGACTACGTCACCAACACGCTCAAGCTTGAGCCCGTCCGTTTCCCGGACTACAACACGGTTTACGCCAACGTGAAGAGCGGCCAGGTTGACGCTTGGGTCGCCCCGTCGCAGCAGGCAACCGGCCAGGTCAAGGACGGCGACAACACAAAGATCGCCGAAAAGGTCGTCAACACCCAGAACTTCACTGCTTGGGCCGTGAACAAGGACAACCAGCCCCTGATCGACGCCCTCAACTCCGGCCTTGACGCCGTGATCGCAGACGGTACGTGGACCAAGCTGACGGCCGAGTGGTACAAGGACCGCCCGACCCAGGCGGAGCAGACCCCTCAGGGCTGGAAGCCGGGCAGCAAGGCCGTCCAGATCCCGGCCAAGTAACCCAGGCGTTCCATGGATCTCCAGGAAATCCTCAAGCAACTCGGTGAGACCTTCCTCGATTGGAAGGCGATAGGCGAAGTCATCCCCAAGATGTTCGCCGTCGGCTTGCCGAATACCATTGTCTTGGCCGTCACCTCGGGCGTGATCGGAACTGTGCTCGGCATGGCGCTCGCCTTGATGGGGATCTCCCGGAACCCCGTGGCCCGGTGGATAGCCCGCATATACACCGACGTCCTTCGTGGGCTGCCGCCCGTCCTCACCATCCTCGTGATCGGCCTCGGCTTCGGCCCCATCATCCGTCAGCTGAGCGGCTCCACGAGTCCGTATCCGTTGGCCGTCGCGGCGCTGTCCCTGATGTCGGCGGCGTACATCGGCGAGATCTTCCGTTCCGGTATCCAGAGTGTCGACAAAGGCCAACTAGAGGCAACACGTGCCCTGGGGTTCGGCTACGGCCCTGCCATGCGGCTTGTGGTGGTTCCCCAGGGCGTCCGGCGGGTCCTGCCGGCGCTGGTCAACCAATTCATTGCGTTGATCAAGGAGTCGTCGTTGGTCTTCCTCCTTGGCTTGCTGGCCTCAGAGCGCGAGATCTTCCAGATTGGCAAGGATGCGGCCTCCACAAGCGGAAATCTGTCGCCCTATGTAGCGGCAGCAATCTTCTACCTGGCGATGACCATTCCATTGACGCACTTCGTGAACTGGATTGACCGCCGCCTAAGGACAGGCCGGCCGGAAAAGAAGGAACCGGACGAGGCAGCGGCCGTCGTCGGGAAGGGAGCCCAGGCATGAGCGAGTTCGCTTCAGGAACACTGACGGCAAAAAATATCCATCTGTCTTTCGGGTCCAACCACGTCCTGCGGGGCATAGACCTGCACGTCGAGAAGGGCACCACGGCTTCCGTGATCGGCCCTTCCGGCTCAGGGAAATCCACGCTCCTAAGAGTGATGAACCGGCTGATCGAACCCGCCCAGGGCGACATTCTGCTCGATGGCCGTTCGGTACTCAAGGACAACCCGGATGAACTGCGCCGGCGGATCGGCATGGTCTTCCAGCAGTTCAACTTGTTCCCGCACAAGACAGTGGCGGAGAACGTGTCCTTGGCCCTGCGGAAGCTCCGCGGCATGTCCAAGGAACAGGCACGCGAAGATGCCTTGGCCCAACTGGACCTCGTGGGACTTAAGCACAAGGCCGACGCCCGGCCAGCGAACCTGTCGGGCGGGCAACAGCAGCGAGTGGCCATTGCCCGCGCGCTTGCCATGAAGCCCGAGGTCATGTTCTTCGACGAAGCAACATCGGCCCTGGACCCTGAACTGGTCAAGGGCGTGCTCGCGCTCATGACCGATCTGGCCAAGGGCGGCATGACCATGGTGGTTGTGACCCACGAAATGGGCTTCTCAAGGAACGTGTCCGACACCGTGACGTTCATGGACGCGGGCGTCGTTGTGGAGACCGGATCGCCGGAGCAACTCTTTAGCGCGCCGCGGACCGATCGCCTGAAGGGCTTCCTTTCGGACGTGCTCTAGGCCTTGTGACGGGAATCCCCGGCTTCCGGACGAAACACCCGTAGTGGTGAACCGTCCGGAAGCCGGGGATTTTTCGCGTCCAGCCTATTTCCCTGCTTTCACTTGAAGAACGGTCAAGGCCGCGGCATCCACTGAGTTGCGGAATCCAGGATCGGTCTGCGCCCGTTGCAGGACCTGGGCATACATCGCCGGAACTGAAGCAGTGTCTGCGCACAGAACCATGGTGCCGCCCGCGCCGATGAAATTCGTTGCCCTGTCCCCCACGCTCCAAGGCGACAGCTGCACGGCGTTACACAGATCATCGGACACGATGATGCCGGTGAACCCTGCGTCCGACCGCAACATGGTGCGCATGATCACGGGGGAAAACGGGGCCGGAAGGTCGGGATCGATCTTGTCGTAGTAGGCGTTGGAAATCATGACCCACCGGAGTCCGCCGTCGATCGCGGCCTTGAACGGCATTAGGTAGGGATCCGTCCGGGTGGTTTCGGTATCGTGAACGTTCGCGCTGACGTCCGTGTTCAGGCTTACGCGCCCCATTCCCGGAAAGTGCTTGGCCACCGGCGCCACACCGGCATCCCGTAATCCCGCCGCCATTGCGTTCCCATGCTCGGACACCGCAGCCGGGGTGGAGCCATATTCGCGCTTGAACGCACCAATGGGCTTGTTCGAGGGAGCAAATTCGGGGCTGGGAACTGTGTCCAGTACCGGCGCAAGATCAACATTCACTCCGGCTTCCAAGAGCTCGGACCCCCAGTTCCGGGCGTCGGCGCGAAGTTGTTCCGGGCTCGAATTCCCTTGGTCCAAGGCCGCGGGAATAGGCAGGAACCCGGGTCCCCTGAGGACTTGAACGGAGCCGCCTTCCTGGTCCGTAGCGACGGACAGCGGCAAGCCACGGCTTGAGGTCGGCGAAATGCCCGCCCGAAGCTTTGCCACCACTGAGGCTGTCGCCGCAACGCCTGCTTGGCTGCGTCCGGCCAAATAGATATTGCCCACGTAGTTGTTCAGGAGATCGGCCACGGTGCCCGCATCGCTTCCGTCGGCCTTGGCTGCCACCATGAACAACTGCCCTACCCTTTGTTCCAGGGTCAGGCCCGCGAGCCGCTGTTCCGGCGTCGGGTGCGGAGGCGGTGGCGGCTCAGTAGGCCCGGCCGGCGCTGTAGATGCGCTCGGCGATCCCACCGGTGGAGAGTTTAACAGCCTGGGCGGCGGGGCGGCCTGGGGAATGCCCAGCGTCGTGGGAGGGTCCCCGCCCGCCAACAAACCGCGGTCCGCGCTATCAGAATGCGCAATTCCGGCAAATGCCCCGGCCATCAGGGCGAAGAGGACGAGCAGTGAAATTCTGGACGGCTTGAGCAGATGAATCATCGCCTTGTCGATTCGATCGTTGCCCACAGCCTGCTCCCGGCCCGGCAGTGCGTGCAAGGAGCAGGCTGCAAAACATCGGAAAAGCGCCGTAGATCAGGCTGCGGCCTCCGCGGCCGCCTTGGCTGCTGCAGGGAGCGCGTCGAAGATCCGGTTCATGGCGGCGTCGTCGTGGGCAGCGGACAGGAACCACGCCTCGAAGACCGACGGCGGCAAGTAGACGCCGGAGTCCAGCATGGAGTGGAAGAAGGGCGCGTAGCGGAAGACGTCTTGGGCCTGGGCGTCGGCGTAGTTGTGCACGCCGTTGGCCGACGTGCCAAACGCCACTGAGAAGAGGTTCCCCGCTCGCTGGATGGAGTGGTCCACGCCGGCGGTGTCCAGCGCGGATGAGAGTGCCGCCGAGAGTTCCAGCGAGCGGGCATCCACGAAGCTGTAGACCTCGGGCGTCGCGAGCGTCAGGGTGGCGACGCCGGCAGCCATCGCCACCGGGTTCCCGGACAAGGTTCCCGCCTGGTACACCGGGCCAAGGGGCGCAAGATAATCCATGACGTCGGCACGCCCGCCGAGGGCCGCCGTCGGCATGCCGCCGCCGATGACCTTGCCGAAGGTCAGCAGGTCCGGCGCCCAGCCTTCCTGCCGGCCGGTGAGGCCCCAGTAGCCCGCGTAGCCCGTGCGGAAGCCGGTGAGGACCTCGTCCAGGATCAAGAGTGCGCCGTGTTCACGGGTGATGCGTGACAGCGCTGCGTTGAAGCCTTCGTCCGGCGTAACGACGCCCATGTTGGCAGGAGCAGCTTCGGTGATGACGGCTGCGATGTTGTTCCCGTGCGCAGCGAAAGCGGCTTCCACCGCGTTGAGGTCGTTGTACGGCAGGACGAGCGTTTCGGCCGCGGCCGCTTCAGTGACTCCGGCGGAACCGGGCAGCGCCATGGTCGCCAGTCCCGAGCCGGCCGCAGCGAGCAGTCCATCGAGGTGGCCGTGGTAGCAGCCGGCAAACTTCACGATCAGGTTGCGCCCAGTGAATCCGCGGGCCAAGCGCACCGCGGTCATGGTGGCCTCGGTTCCGGTGGACACCATGCGGATGCGTTCAACGGCGGAGACGCGTTCCTTGACGATCGCGGCGAGGTTCGCCTCATCGGGTGTGGAGGCACCAAAGGACAAGCCGCGGTCGACGGCGGCGTGGACGGCGTCGAGGACGGCCGGGTGCGCGTGACCCAGCAGCGCCGGGCCCCATGAGCAGACGAGGTCGACGTATTCGCGGCCGTCCGCGTCGGTGAGGTACGGCCCCTTTGCTGAAACCATGAACTTCGGGGTGCCGCCCACGGAGCCGAAGGCGCGCACCGGAGAGTTGACGCCGCCGGGCATCAGGGAGCGGGCACGGTCGAACAGCTGGTCGGAGACAGGGGTGTTTGAAGTCATGGTGTCCATTCTTTCAGGGATTCGGGACGGTTCAGGCGACAGCAAGGCGCCTGCAAAGACGGTTCAGGCGCTGGCAAGCTGCTCGGCCACCAGTGGGGCCACCACGGTGCCGAAAAGTTCGATGCAGCGCATCATCGATTCGTGGGGCAAGGTCCCGTTGCTGTACTTGAGGTCGAAACGGTCAACGCCGAGGTTCCGCTTCAGCAAGACGATCTTCCGGGCGACCGTTTCCGGGGAGCCCACGTAGAGGGCTCCTTCCGGGCCGCACATGGCGTCGAATTCGCCCCTGCTCGCCGGTCCCCAGCCGCGTTCCGCGCCGATGCGGTTGCGCTGGGCCAGCCAATGCGGAAACAGTTCCTCCCGGGCCTGCTCGTCGGTGGGGGCGACGTAGCCGGGAGAGTGCGTGGCAATCTGCTGCATGGTGTGCCCGTATTTTCCCATTGCCTCGCGGTAGAGCTCCACGAGCGGGGCAAAGCGGCGCGGTTCCCCGCCGATGATGGCGAAAATGATCGGATAGCCGTATTGGGCGCAGCGCAGTACCGACTCGGGGGTGCCGCCCACACCGATCCATGTTGGCAACAAGTGGTGTTCCAGCGGTGGAAAGACGCTCATTCCGTTCACGTTCGGCCTGGTGCGGCCTTCCCAATGCACCGGCTTCTGCGCCCGGACCTTGTCGAAGAGTTCCAGCTTCTCCTCGAACAGGACTTCGTAGTCCGCCAGGTCCAGGCCGAACAATGGGAACGACTCCACGAAGGAGCCGCGGCCCAGCATCACTTCCGCACGACCGTTGGAGAGCGCGTCAACAGTGGAGAAGCGCTGGAAGACCCTGATGGGGTCGTCGGAGCTGAGCACGGTGACGGCCGAGCCAAGCTTGATCTGTGATGTCCGGGCGGCGGCGGCCGCGAGGAACACTTCGGGCGCCGAGACGGCGAAGTCGCGCCGGTGGTGCTCCCCCACCCCAAAGGCATGAAGCCCGACGGCGTCCGCCAGTTCCGCTTCCCCCAGCAGCTCCCGCAAAACCTGGGCGTGCGGTTTCGGATTGCCGTCGGCGTCCACCCCGGCGTCACCGAAAGTATTCAGTCCCAGGAGGATCTCAGTAGCTCCGACAGGGGCTGTGGGAGTGGAAGCGGTATCGGTCATCAGGACTCCTTAAGCCAGCCGGCAAGCTCGGAGGCCCAGTACGTCAGCACCATGTCGGCGCCGGCCCGCTTGATGCCGAGCACGGATTCTGTGATGGCGCCGCGGCGATCGATCCAGCCGTTCGCGGCAGCCGCTTCGATCATGGCGTATTCACCGGAGATTTGGTAGGCCGCCACGGGAACCGGGCTCATGGCGGCGACGTCGGCGAGGATATCGAGGTAGCTCATGGCCGGCTTGACCATCACCATGTCTGCGCCCTCTTCGAGGTCGAGTTCCACCTCGATGATGGCTTCCCGGCGGTTGGCGGCATCCATTTGGTACGTGCGGCGGTCACCCTTGAGTTGCGAGTCGACAGCTTCGCGGAAGGGGCCGTAGAAGGCGGAGGCGTATTTCGCCGCGTACGCCAGGAGCGCGGTGTTCTGGTGTCCGGCCTCTTCAAGGGCCTGGCGAATCACGGCGATCTGGCCATCCATCATCCCGGACGGCCCCAGGACGTGGGCACCGGCGTCGGCCTGCGCTACTGCCATTTGGGCGTAGATTTCGAGGGTGGCGTCGTTGTCCACGTAGCCGTTGGCGTCCAGGACACCGCAGTGGCCGTGATCAGTGAATTCGTCGAGGCACACATCGCCCATGACAACCAGGTCATCGCCGACTTCTGCACGGACATCGCGGATGGCCTTGTTCAACACGCCGTCGGGATCCAGGGAGGCTGTGCCGCGGGCATCGCGGACTGCCGGAACACCGAACAGCATGATTCCGCTGACACCCAATTCCACGGCTTCGGCAGCGGCGCGCTTGAGCGAGTCCGTGGTGTGCTGCACGACGCCGGGCATGGAGCTGATCGGGGCTGGTTCGCTGAGTCCCTCGCGAATAAAGGCCGGCAGGATGAGGTCCGCTGGCGCCAACCGGTGTTCTGCGGTCATCCGGCGCATGGCGGGGGTGGTGCGGAGCCGGCGGGGCCGGTGGTTTGGAAAGCTCAACTTTCGTTCCCTTCGGTGTCGAATACGGTGCGTAGGGCGGCCACGATGCCGGCGGGTGTGGGTTCCTTGGCGGTTGCCGCGACCGGGATGCCGAGCGCGGCAGCCTCTGCGGCCGTCGAGCGCCCGATCGCGATGAAGCGGCAATCCCGCAGCGGCGACAGCGAGGCGTGGATGCGGCGGGCCGCACTGGGAGAGGCGGCGACGACGGCGTGGAGCCGGCCGCTTGCGAGCTCGGCTTTGGCGGCTGCCGGAGTGAGTTCCGGCGCCCGGGATGCGTCGCCGGGCTGCCAGCCGTTCGCCGCCTCGAGGACAGCCGCGAGCCGGCGCTCGGGGTCGGCCGGGTAGTCAACGGTGTGGTAGGCCGTCACTGCCTGGACCGCGGCTCCCTTGGCTTCAATCCCCGCCGCCAATACGGCGTCGGCGATGTCCGCTTGGGGCAACAGTACGTTGGCCGGGCCTGTCGGCCAGACGCTGACGAGTCCAGCGGCAGACTGGACAAGCTCCGGCGCGAGGTCCACGGGAATGCCCTCCGCTTCGAGGACTCGCCGGCTCGACGGACCAATCGTCGCGATCCGGACGAAATCCGGAATCAGCTCCTTCAGTTCCAAGCGCCGCTCGGCTGCCTTTTCCTTCAGGGCGCGCACCGTGGTGATGCTGCTGACCACCAGCCAGCCGTACGCTCCCGCGCGGAGGGCGTCCAAGGCGACTTCGAGGGAGTGCTGGTCGCGTGCACGCTCAAAGTCGATCAAGGGCAACAGGAGCGGCTCGGCTCCGGCCTCGCGCAGTGCGCTGACGAGCGGGGCGGCGCGATCCGGGCTGCGCGTCACAAGGACCCGGGCGCCTTCAAGGACCCGGGTCTCCCCCGGCTTCACCGCGCTGTGCCGTCCCATGGTCTCCTGTTGGCTCCGGTTATCGGGAAGCTGCAAGATCTGTGATGTCCGCGGCACCCGCGGCAAGCAGGAGCTCGGCGACTTCGATGCCCAGCAACGTGGCGCCCACCTTAGTGAGCCCGTCCGTGGCCTTTTTCTCGCGCACGGACTTGCTCCCATCCACGGCGCAGACAACGGCTTCCAGGTACAGCATGCTGCCCTTGCGGTAAGCATAGGCGCCCACGGGCGCGGCACAGCCGGCTTCGAGACGGGCCAGGACGGCCCGCTCCGCGGTGACGGCCAGACGGGTGTCTTCATCATTGAGTGCGGCAAGGGCCTGGGCGAGTGCGCCCTGGGAACCTTCACCCGAGCCGGACTGCCCGGGTGCGTCGGCCGTGCGGCACTCGATCGCAAGTGAGCCCTGCCCGGGAGCAGGAAGCATGACGTCGGTCTCGAAGAACTCAGTCACGACATCTAGCCTGCTGATCCGTTCCAGTCCCGCGGCGGCGAGGACGACGGCGTCGAGGTCGCCGGGTGCGTCTTCTGCATTCCCGGCAAGCCCCGGAACCCTGCCCAACCGGGTGTCCACGTTGCCGCGGATGTCCACGACGTCGAGATCCGGGCGGGCGGCGCGCAGCTGGGCGGCGCGGCGCGGCGATCCGGTGCCGACCTTGGCGCCGGCCGGAAGGTCCGCCAGCTTGAGCCCATCACGGGCGCAGAGGGCGTCCCGGACGTCGACGCGTTTGGGCGTTGCGGCAATGGTGAGTCCCGGTGCCGAACCTGTCGGGAGATCCTTCAGGGAGTGCACAGCGACGTCACACGCGTTCTCCAACAGCGCATCGCGAAGGGCGGCGACGAATACTCCGGTGCCGCCCATCTGGGACAGGGAGCCCGTCCGGACATCGCCTTCGGTCTTGATGCGCACCAGTTCGACGGGGAAGCCACCGACGGCGGCCAGCTGGTCCGCGGCCTGCTGGCTCTGGGTGAGCGCGAGTTTGCTCGCGCGGGTACCGATCCGAACCGTCATTTCGCGCTTTCTTCTACGGGGTAGGCATCGTGTCCGGTGCCGACTGTGGTGTCCGCCCCGGCAATCGTGGGCTTCTCGCCGCGGAAGTTGGCGCAGCAGCCCGGACGGCAGATGTCGTACCACGGCCCCAGCCCGGTCATGGCGGGGCGATCGGCGACGTTGTTGGCTACCGTCCGCTCGCAAATAAGGTCCACCAGGCCGGCAACGAACTTGCGGTGCGTACCGGGCGTGGGGACGCGGGTCCCCGCGACGCCGAGGTTCTTGCACGTTTCCAAGGCCTCGGTGTCCAGGTCCCAGGCCACTTCCATGTGGTCGGAGACGAAGCCGAGGGGGACGATCACAACACCCCTGATCCCCTGGCTGGCCAGTTCCTCGATGGCATCGTTGATGTCCGGCTCAAGCCACGGAACATGCGGGGCACCCGAACGGGACTGGTACACCAAGGACCACGGCGCAGTCAGCCCGGATTCGGCTTCAACACGGCGAACCACCTCTGCGCCGGCAGCCAAGTGCTGTGCCACGTAGGCCGAGTCCTGCTCGAACTCGCGGGGCTCGGCGTCCGAACGCCCGGCAGCCTCGGCGTCGCGGGTTGGAATGGAGTGCGTTGCGAACAGGATGTGCACGGGAGCGTCCTGGAGACCTGCCGCTTCGAGTTTCTCCTTGACCTCCGCAAGTCCTGCAGCCGTTCCTTCCACGAAGGGTTCGACGAAGCCAGGGTGGTCGAAATACTGGCGGACCTTGTCCACCTCAAGTTTGCCGTCAAGGCCGGTTTCCGTCAGCGCAATGCCGATGTCCTCACGGTACTGGCGGCAGCTGGAGTAACAGGAGTAAGCGCTCGTGGTGACCATCAGCAACTTGCGGTGGCCGGCGTCGTAGGCTTCCTGGAGCGTTTGGGGGATGTAGGGGTCCCAGTTGCGGTTGCCCCACAGCACGGGCAGGCTGATGCCCCGCGATGCGAGCTCCGCTTCGAGGGCGGCCTTGAGGTTCCTGTTTTGCTGGTTGATGGGGCTGATCCCACCAAATGCGCGGTAATGGTGCGACACCTCTTCGAGACGCTCATCAGGGATGCCGCGCCCACGGGTCACATTGCGCAGGAAGGGAATGACGTCGTCCTGGCCCTCGGGCCCGCCGAAAGAGGCGAGAAGGACCGCGTCGTACTCTTTGGGAGCCATGCGTCCAGCCTCGGTGACGTCATTGACCTCGGTGAGGCTGGCCGGGCCGGTGGAGTGGCGGCCGCTCACGCGAGGACCTCGGCGATCTCCGCGGCGCTGATGCGGCGGCCGGTGTAGAACGGGATTTCCTCGCGGACGTGATTGCGGGCATCCGTGGCCCGAAGATGGCGCATGAGGTCCACGAGGTCAACGAGCTCGGGCGCCTCCAGGCCGAGGATCCACTCCCAGTCGCCCAAAGCGAAGGAGGACACGGTGTTGGAGATGACCTGGGGGAAGTCGCGGCCGAGCATGCCGTGATCGCGAAGCATCTTGCCACGCTCTTCGGCCGGCAGGATGTACCACTCGTAGGAGCGGACGAACGGGTAAACGCACAGCCAGGTGCTGGGCTCGACGCCCCGGGCGTAGGCCGGAACGTGGTTCTTGGCGAATTCGGCTTCGCGGTGGACGCCCATGGCGGACCAGACAATCTCAGTGCCCGCAAAGAGCGCGCTGCGGCGGATGTCGCGGACGGCCTGCTGCAGGGCCTCGGGCTTGGCCCCGTGGAGCCACACCATGATGTCGGCGTCGGAGCGCATTGCGGAGACATCGTAGCTCCCGCGGAGGACCACGCCGTCCTCGGCGAGCTTGGCAGCCAGCTGCTCGAAATCCTGGACAGCATCGGCGCTGCGCAGGACATCGCCCGACCGCTTGAACACGGTCCACAGCGTAAAGAACTGCTCTTCGGATTCGGCAGTTTTAGTGACAGATTCGGCAGAAGTGTGGCTCATGGTACAAGTCTGCCCCGTGTATGGCGCTAAGTCGAAATGCACCACTTCTACAAGGCGTAGAAGTGGTGCATTTCACAATGTTGCGTCGATTTGCGCAGAAGTGTCGGCAACCACCGCGGCCAGGCCGTTTCCGGCGAGCCAGCCGCCCACAACGGACAAGCCGTCGGCTTCGGCGCAGATGCGGCGCACCTCGGCCACGCGCTGTTTGTGACCGACGGCGGCGAACGGCAGGGCGCCCGCCCACCGGACGACGTCCCAATCGAGCACGTCTTCGCGGACAATCGGCACGGTCAGCAAAGTCGAGGCGTCGCGAAGCGCAGCCTCAAACAAGGCATCGTCATCCAGCGCGGCCGCCGATTCAGGGGCATCCACCCCTTCGCCCCGCCCATAGGACAAGCGCAGTACGTGCGTTCCCGGGCCGGCTTCTTCTGCCAGCCAGTCCCACTTTGCCGTGGCATGCGTGAGCGCTTTCGCCTCGATACCAGCGGTTTGCGGAGCGACGAGAATGCCTGTGCCGCGGGGACGGCGGTCCAGCTCGGGCACGTCCACCACCAACGTCACGAGGCTCACCAAGGGGCCCGCGGAGGGACGCAGCGCGGACAATTCCGGAAGTGCCCCCTCCAGCAGCCCGACCGCGGCCTGACCGTCGAGCGCCACCACGAGCCGCCCGGCGTCGTACGTTGTGCCCGCAGCGGTAGCCTGCCAACCGCTTTCAATGCGGGTGATCGAATCCACCAGGGCGCCGGAAACGAGGGCGACGCCCTGCGAACGCAGTTCCGCAACGAGGGCGGAGACCAGGGTGTTCATTCCGCCTTTCAAGCCGCCGACGGCGGATCCGGCCTTCGCCGGTTCGGTCCCGTTTTGCCCTGAAGCAGTTTGTCCTGAACCGGCCTTGCGCTGGCTGGCCACCGCCGCGGCCAACGAGCCGTGCTGACGCAATGCCGCACGTAGGCCGGGGGCCACCATGTCGACGTCGAGCAATCCGGGATCAGCGGAGTGCACTCCCCCGACGACGGGTGCCACAAGCCGTTCGAGCACCCGCTTGCCCATCCGCGCCCGGACCAAGGAAGAGACGCTGGTGACCTCGGCGGAAGTACCCACCGATACGGGCAGGTAGCGGTCAAGCGAGGCCCGCAAGGAACCGGCGAAGCCCAGGGAACGCCGGACCTCCGGGTCCCAGGGATTCGCGGGGATTCCGAGCACTCCGGTCTTGGGCAGTTCCTGCGGACCGTCCGGCAACTGCACCCAGGCACCTCCAGGGTGGGGCGCCACGATGTTGCCGCCGAGCCCGAGATCGCGGGCGAGATCGGCCACGGCGGTGGAACGCGTCGCGAAGGACTCTGCTCCGCTGTCCAGCCCAAGGCCGCCAACAGTGTGGCTTCCCACGCAGCCGCCCCACGCGTCGCTCGCTTCGAGTACGGTGACAGTGAATCCGGCCTTGGCCAGTCCCCGGGCTGCGAGCAGGCCGGAAATGCCGCCGCCCAGGACGACGGCGGCCGGGCCAGCTGCTGAATCTCCGGGAAATGCGTGTTCGGGCCGTGTTTGTTCGGACCGTGCGTGCCCGCGGCTCATGCTCGCTATCCTGCCGGGATCGAGTGGATGAGTTCCACTACCCGGGTCAGGACCGCGGGGTCTGTCTCCGGGGGCACGCCATGGCCGAGGTTCAGGACGTGGCCCGGGGCCGCGGATCCGGCTGCGATCACCTCGCGGACATGGGCTTCCAGGACCTCCCAAGGCGCGGAGAGCAGCGCGGGGTCGATGTTGCCTTGCAAGGGCACGGTGCCGCCGAGCCGCCGGTTTGCTTCGTCAAGAGGCAGTCGGTAGTCCACGCCGACGACGTCCACACCGACGTCGCGCATCGCGACGAGCAACTCGGACGTTCCCGTACCGAAATGGACCAGCGGCGCGCCGAGGTGGCGGACGTGGTCAAGGGCGCGGGTCGAGGCGGGTGCAACGTACTTGGCGTAGTCGGCCAAGCCAAGGGAACCGGCCCAGGAGTCGAACAGTTGTCCTGCCGAGGCGCCTGCTTCCAGTTGCGCGCGCAGGAACATGCCGGAGGCGTCGGCTGCCCAGTTCGCCAGGGCGGTCCAGGTTTCCGGATCGGCGTGCATCATGGTGCGCGGACCGAGGTGGTCGCGGGAAGGCTTGCCTTCCACCATGTACGCGGCGAGCGTGAACGGAGCGCCGGCGAAGCCGATCAAGGGCGTGGTGCCAAGCTCTGCCACCGTCAGGCGCACGGCCTCACGGATCGGCTCGAGGGCTTCCCACGTCAGCTGCGGCAGGGCTGCTACGTCGGCGGCGGTGCGGACAGGCTTGTCCAGGACGGGCCCGACGCCTGGGACGATGTCCACGCCGACACCCGCCAGCTTGAGGGGAATGACGATGTCGGAGAAGAAGATGGCTGCGTCGACGTCGTGGCGACGGACCGGCTGCAAAGTGATCTCGGAGGCGAGCTCGGGACGCAGGCAGGAGTCCAGCATCGCGACGCCTTCACGGACTTTGAGGTATTCCGGCAACGATCGGCCGGCCTGTCGCATGAACCACACTGGACGGCGGGACGGCTTGCCTCCGCGGTACGCCTGGATCAGGGGGGAGTCTGCGGTGCGGCCGTCCATGAGCGGGTGGCTTGCATCAAGGCTCGAGGCGGCGGTGCCGGAAACGCCGTTGGCCGGCACAGAGTGAGGCAGTGCGGAACTGGAAGTCATGCCTTCGATTGTGCCGAAGATCGGGATCAAAAGATAACGACAGCCTGTCCCGCACCACCTCGGGTGACAGGCGTCACTCCGGGCAGTGCGGAGAACCACTGGCCTGCGTTGTTCTACATGGCACCGAAAAAGCTATGATTGCTTTGCTGTGGTTCTTTTCTCATTGGTGGCTACACACGCCGACATCGATCTTGAGACCGTCGCTCAGTTGAGCAACGGTTCATCCGAGGTTGCCTCGTCCGCTTTGGCCGATTCCCAACTTGTCTCAGGCGCCGTGGTCCTGGCCACCTGCAACCGCTACGAAATCTACGGCGAAACCCCGCATGCCGAGAACCTCGAAGCCGCCCGCTCGGCGCTCGTCGCGCAGATCAGCGGATTGAGCGGACTCAACGAGCAAGTCGTCTCCCGTGCCTTCAGCACCCGCACCGGCCCTGAGGTCAGCAGGCACCTCTTCGCCGTCAGCGCCGGACTGGACTCCGCCGTCGTCGGCGAACGCGAAATCGCCGGCCAAGTGCGCCGCGCCCTCATCACGGCCCAGCACGAAGGAACCGCGAGTTCCGGGCTGGTCCGCTTGTTCCAAGCCGCTTCCAAGACTGCCAAGGACGTCGGGGCCCAGACCGCCCTCGGTTCGCGGGGGCTGTCCATCGTCTCAGTTGCCCTGGACCTCGCCACCGACCTCTCCGAGAATGCCGACTGGAGCACCAAGAAGGTCGTTGTCTTCGGGACCGGGGCCTACGCCGGGGCCACTATGTCGCTGCTTCGCGATCGCGGCTGCACCGACGTCTCGGTTTACTCGTCTTCCGGCCGGGCCGAGGCTTTCGTGGCGACCCGCGGCGGAACCGCGCTCGACGCCGAAACCCTTCCTGCCGCCGTCGCTGCCGCCGATGTCATGATCGGTTGCAGCGGATCGGACACCCGCGTTGAGGCCGCCGAGCTTGCCAAGGTCCGCGCTTTGTCCACCCAGACACTCATCGCGATCGACCTCGCGCTCACCCACGACTTCGACCCCGCAGTGGGCGAGCTCGACGGCGTCGAGCTCCTGACGCTCGAATCCGTGCGGCTCGCAGCGCCCCAGGAACAAGCGGAGTCGCTGGCGCAAGCGAGCACCATTGTTTCCGGCGCGGCAGAGGCCTTCGAGCAAGAGCGCGAAGCCCGGTCCGTCGACTCGGCCATTGTGGCACTGCGCCGCCACACCATGAACGTGCTCGACGCCGAAATGGAGAAAGTCCGGGCCCGGCACGGCTGCACCGCTGCGGCCGAAGAGGTCGAGTTCGCGCTGCGCCGCATGGTGAAGCAATTGCTCCACATCCCCACGGTCCGCGCACGCGAACTCGCCGCCAACGGCCAGCAAGACGATTACGTGGCAGCCCTCGAGGCCTTGTATGGCATCCAGGTGGAGCAACCGGCTGCGTCATCCGCAGCCGAGTGCCCCGTGGACCACCAAAAGGCACCCCAGCAGGCTGAAAGCGCCTAGCCCACACGATCCCGCTCTACGCGAACGCGTTAACACCCGTCATTTCCGCAGACACGGCCCACAGCCTTGTCGCGGCTTCCGGGTCCACTGCGTGCGCATCCACTCCCTGGTATCGGGCGAGCGGCGAGGCCGGGTCCGTGGGCTTGGCGATGTCGCAGTCTTCGCAATACACCCCGCCCATGCCTGCCAGGGCCGGCGACGTGGCTGCCCACGTGGACGTGGCGGCTCCTTGCTCCGGAGTCTTGAAACCCTCCCGGACATTGCCCGCGTCGTCCATCCAACCCGCCGCGACCATCTCTTCGCGGGGAAGATAGCGCTGGAGCTCGGTCATGATGCCGCCGGGATGGACCGCGAAGGCCCGCACCCCGGAGGAACTGCCCACGCGGTCCAGCTCGACGGCGAACAGTGCGTTGGCCGTCTTTGCCTGGCCGTAGGCCTTCCACTTGTCGTAGCCGTTCTCGAAATTGATGTCCTCGAAACGGATGGGCGAGAGTTTGTGCCCGGTGGAGGACAAGGACACGACGCGTGCAGAACCGGAAGCTGCCAGTGCGGGCCACAAAGTGTTGAGGAGCGTGAAGTGGCCCAGGTGGTTGGTGGCGAATTGGGATTCCCAGCCCGGACCCACGCGCTGTTCCGGGCTGGCCATGATGGCCGCGTTGTTGATCAGGATGTCCAGCGTTGGGTTCGATTCCAGGAAGCGTACTGCGAAATCCTTCACTGCCCCCTGATCGGCCAAATCCAAGGCCTCCACGGTGACTTGCTCCGGTGCCAGGCCGGCCGCGGCGAGGACTTCCGTGGCGTGTTCGGGACGCCGGGCGGGAACTGTGACCCGGGCTCCAGCGGAGGACAGGGCCTTCACCGTTTCCAGTCCGAGCCCGGAATACCCGCCCGTGACAATTGCCGTCTTGCCGTGGAGGTCCACTCCCGCCAAAACGTCCGACGCCGTCGATCCGTGGCCGAAACCCGATCCGATGGGGTATTGCGGTGTGTTCATGGATTCCTCAATCATGTCGGGACCTTCGCGCTCACCAGCATTGTGGGTTCAGTAAACCGGTTTGCCCGGCTCGACGTCGTGCACCCACGCCAGGATCCCGCCGTCGAGGTGGCTCACGCGCGTGTAGCCGGCGCGCTGTGCGGCCGCGAGCACCGCGGCGGAACGGGTGCCGCCCTTGCAGTGGAACACGATCTCTTTGTCCTGCGGCAGTTCCGTCCATGCCTCTCCCGCCAGGATGCGTCCCTGCGGGATGAGCACTGAACCGTCGATGCTCACGATCTCGTGTTCACCGATCTCGCGGACATCCACCAGTTCGAAGTCGCGCTCCCCCGCAGCGCGGGCCTCGAGCATTCCCGAAAGTTCGGTGGCGGTCACAGTCGGAACCGAGTCGCCCGCGGGCGCCGGGGTGATGCCACAGAAGGCTTCGTAGTCGGTCAATTCGGTGATCGGCTCGGCCTCCGGGTCTTTCGAAACCTTGATTTCGCGCCAGCTGCCGCCGAGCGCGTCAAAGAGCGCCACGCGTCCCAGCATGGAGCGCCCGACGCCGGTGATCAGCTTGACTGCCTCCGTCACCATGAGCGAGCCGACAGCGGCGCACAGCATGCCGAACACGCCGCCTTCGCCGCAGGACGGGACCGAACCGGCCGGAGGGGCCTCGGGATACAGATCCCGGTAGCTGGGTCCGTGCTTCTCCCAGAACACGCTGACCTGGCCGTCGAAGCGGAAAATGGATCCCCAGACGTACGGTTTGCCGAGAATCGCGGCAGCATCGTTGACCAGGTACCGGGTGGCGAAATTGTCTGCGCCGTCCAGGATGAGGTCGTAGCCGGAGAAAATCTCCAAAGCGTTGGAGGAGTCCAGGCGCACGTTGTGCAGTTGCACGTTGACCAGCGGATTGAGTTCCTTGATGGCGTCACGTGCCGATTCGATCTTCGGCCGGCCCACATCGCCGACGCCGTGGATGATCTGGCGTTGCAGGTTGCTGAGGTCTACGTCGTCGTCGTCCACGATTCCGAGCGTCCCCACCCCCGCGGCGGCGAGGTACAGCAACGCCGGAGAGCCCAGCCCGCCTGCCCCGATCACGAGGACTTTTGCATTCTTGAGCCGACGCTGACCGGCCGCTCCGATTTCGGGAATAATGAGGTGGCGCGAGTACCGTTCGACCTCTTCGGTGGTCAGCCCCGCGGCCGGTTCCACGAGTGGCGGCAGCGTTGAAGAAGGAGAGGGCGGCAACGTTTGGGCAGCAAAAATAGTGGCCATACTCCAAAGTATGCCTGCCGCTGCCGCCCGGTCATATTACTGCGCAGTATTGTGGTCATAACTGCAAAGGAAAGGCGGCAGACAAGTGGCTGAGAGTGCACGTATCAAACAGGAGGCACAGGTCAGGCAAGATCGGATCGGTTCGCCACGCTCGGCAAGGCTGCCACGCGATGAGCGCCGGGCCCAGCTCTTGAACGCCGCCTTGGAAGTTTTCGTTGCCAACGGCTTCCATGGTGCTGCGATGGACGAAATCGCCGAGACCGCCCATGTCAGCAAGCCGGTGCTGTACCAACACTTCCCGTCCAAGCGGGAGCTCTACATGGCCCTCCTCGACAGCCACCTGGCCATGCTCACGGACCAGATGCTGACGGCACTCAATTCGACGTCGGACAACAAGGAACGCGTCCAGGCCGTCATGCGCGCCTACTACCGTTTCATCGCGAGCGATGACCAAGCCCACCGGCTCGTCTTCGAATCCGATCTCATCAATGACCCGGACGTCAGCTCCCGGCTGGAAACTTTCAACCGCACTTTCGCCGACGCCGTCGCCAAGGTCATCGCCGAAGACACCAAGCTGCCTCCGCTGGAGGCCCAGTTGCTGGGCCGGGGCTTAGCAGGAATGGCGCAGGTCAGTGCCCGGTATTGGCTTGAGACCGATGGCGATTTGGACCTCGATGTCGCCAGCGATTTGATCTACCGTTTAGCTTGGCGCGGAATCAGTCGCTTCCCGAAAGAGTCCTAGGCTACAAATAGAGGACTGAGTAAATTCTTGATTGGCTGGGAGGCCCTGCTGTGGAAGTAAAGATCGGCATTCAGAACGTTGGCCGTGAGATCGTGCTGGAATCCGCTCTGGATGCCGAGGCTGTTGCCAAGATCGTGGGCGACGCCATTGCCAATGGCACGGACCTGCGTCTGACCGACGAAAAGGGCCGTCAGGTCATCGTTCCCGGCAACGTCCTCGGATACGTGGAGATCGGTGCCGAAGAAGTACGCCGGGTCGGCTTCGGCGCGCTCTAGCTCATACGTCAGAACACCAGCGAGCCAGGAGTCCGCATGCTTTCACTTGTCATCGTGGCGCTAGCCACCATCGCTTCAGGCTTCATCGTCTGGGGAAATGACAAACACCGTGGCACATATGGCATCGCCCTGCCCGCCGGTGTTTCCCTGGCCGTCGCCATGCTGAGTTGGATGATCTTCATCCAGCTTGGCTTTGGCTACCAGCCCGGGGTGACGTGGATCCCGTGGGTCCTGCCCGTCATTTTGGGTACCGTGGCGGCCGCGGTGGTCTCGTACTTCCTGGGCCGCCACCGGGCCCGGCACGACACCGCCCAGCTAACCGCGGCCCTCAGGCTCTAGCTGGCGGCGAGACCCTAGCTGGCGCCGCGGCTCTACCGCTTCGGCTCAATCTACAGATCCGGCCCGTCACCTGCTTCGGTGCAGAGGCACAGCCGGTTTCCTTGTGAATCCGTGACCACCACCCATTTGGGTGCGTGGTCACGGTCCATTAACGCACCCGTCGCCGCGGTTTTCTCCATGGCGGGTCCCGATTCAGCCTGGCTCCTGTGCACATCCAGGTGGATCCGGTTCGGGTTGGGTGTTTCAGTTGTTTGGAACCACACGTTGGGCCCTCGCCCATACGGGTCTTCGAGGTCTCCGAAGCGGCCTTTGCGGTAGCCGAGCGCCACCCTCCAGACTTCCGAGATCTCTTCCGGATCCGGGGTGTCGATTCCGACTTCAACCGTCCGGTAGAGCCCGGGTTCGGCCACTGCCCCGGCTTCCGCGGCCACCTGGCTGGCGTTCGTGGCCGCCCGGACGTCGCGCCGGGTCACCTCGCTCCCGGCGTCGTGGGAGGTGTACCGGACGAACACCCGGTTGAAGCGCCAGTCCAGGTCCGGGTGGTGGTTCTGCTGCTCGGCGATGCGCCCGACGGCGGCAACCAGCTCCAGTGCGGCAGCCGACGTCGGGGATTTATAGACGGTGACGAGGCCGCCAAGGCGGTACCGCCAGTCCGGCAGCTCCGCCAAGGCGTCGTCGATCGCGGACCTGCTAAGAACGTCATCCTTGCCGGCCATGGTGACTCCTTCGCTGACGGGGAAATTCGCAGGAATCCCCGGAGAGGCCAGCGTGGGCCGCTAGAGGAACTCGGCCCGGCCTTCCATCGCCGAGGAGGCCAGGGCGTGTTCCCGGCGCGGGATGCGGCCCGCCTGCTTCGCCAGCCTACCGGCGATGACTGCGTGTTTGAAGGCCTCGCCCATCTGCACCGGGTTCTGCGCACGGGTGACCGCGGTGGCCAGCAGCACGGCGTCGCAGCCGAGCTCCATGGCCAGCGCTGCGTCGGACGCGGTGCCGATGCCGGCGTCGAGCACTACCGGCACAGAAGCGCGGGACACAATCAGCTCGATGTTGTGGGGATTCAGGATGCCCAAGCCGGTGCCGATGGGCGCGCCCAAGGGCATCACGGCAGTGGCTCCGAGGTTTTCGAGGCGAAGTGCCAGCACGGGGTCGTCGTTCGTGTATGCGAAGACCTTGAATCCGCGGTCGACGAGTTTCTCGGTTGCGTCCACCAACTCCACGGCGTCCGGCAGGAGCGTGTGCTCGTCCGCGATGACCTCAAGCTTCACCCAATCCGTTTCCAAGGCCTCCCGGGCAAGCTCGGCTGTCATGACAGCATCCTTGGCGGTAAAACAGCCGGCCGTGTTGGGCAGGACACGGATGCCGTGGTCCACGAGCAACTGGAACAGCGAACCTGTTTCCGTCGGTGAGTACCTCCGCATGGCAACGGTGGTGAGTTCGGTGCCGGAGGCCAGCAAGGCTGCCCCCAGTCCGTCCAGGCTCGGGGCTCCGCCGGTCCCCATGATGAGGCGCGAGCCGAACTCAACACCGTCGATCACCAGGGCGTCGGTCCGGGTGCTTGCTGCTTCAGTGCTTGCCGTGGTCATGGTTCAGCCTCCCTGTACTGCGGTAACGATTTCGAGTTCGTCGCCCTCTGCGAGCGCGGTTGCCGCCCACTGGCTGCGCGGCACCACTTCGGAATTGCGTGCGACGGCGACGCCGATCTTGCGTCCGTCGGCCGCCTGGCCGCTCGAGTCCACAACCCGACCGGTGATGTGGCTGACGAGGGTGGTGACGGACGCGTCGTCGCTCAGCGTGTGGTCTGCGCCGTTCAATTTGATGTTCATGCGTGGTCCTTCGGAAGGGGATTCGAGGTATCGGCCGATGGGCCGTTTGTGGAGGCCCTTGCTGCTGAAAGGGGGCGGGAGAAGCGGTCCGGGCGGAATTTGCTCCACCGGGGATCGGCGGTGCCGTCCATCAGCCCGACGCAGATTTTCGCCGCCGCCGGAGTGAGCAGGACGCCGTGGCGGAAGAATCCGCTCGCCACGATGAGTCCGGGCACGGTCCCTTCGCTTCCTTCCACCCTTTCGGCACTTTTTACCCTTACACGGCCCAGCAGCGGTGCATTGTCCGGAGTGCCCGGACGGGCGCGGGCAGTTGCTTCCAGGAGCTCCAGTTCAGCCACGGCCGGGACCAGTACCTGGGCATCGCGGAGCAACTGGTACACACCGCCCGCCGACACCGGGTTGGCCGTTCCCCCGGACGCCGACAATCCGTCTTCACGTTGCGTTGCGCCGATCACCACTGTCCCGTCCTCGCGGGGAACGATGTAGACGGGCACTCCGCGCACGATTCCCCGCACTGTGGCGGTGACCAGAGGTTGCAGCTGGTCCGGGACGCGCAGCCGCAGTATGTCGCCGTACACGGGACGCAACGGGAGCGACAATCCATCCGGCAGGCCCTTCAAGCGGGCGGCGCCCAGGCCGTTGGCAACCACGGTTTCCGCGGCGAGCACTTTGACGCCTGAGCCAAGCACGGCCCCGACGACGCGTCCGTCCTCCCACAAGAGGCCCGCCGCCGTGTCGTGGACCGCAAAACCGCCCTCGGCCCCCGCAATCCAGCTGGAATTGCCCGGCTGGTGGTCTGCCAGTGCGCCTAGGATCGCGGCCGAAAGCCGGCGCGGATCCACTTGGTGGTCGCCCGGGATGTCGAAGGCACAGGAAATCTGCGGGCTCAACAGCGGCTCACGCTCCCGGGCCTCGCGCAACGGCACGGATTCCACCAGCAGGCCGTTGGCCAGTTGCACGTCCCGGAGGTCGGCGAGCGCCCGGCGGTCCGCAGCGTCCGCGCCGACGGCGAGGGTCGGCGTCGTACGGTAACCCGTGCTGCGTCCGGCACTTGAGCCAGTCACATTGTGTTCGAAGTCCGGCCACAATGCCGACGATTCGAGCATGAGTTCCAGGAGGTCCTCTTCCTGGTAGTGCAGTTCACTGACGGGCGCCAACATGCCCGCCGCCGCGAAGGTGGCTCCGCTGGCCGGTGCGGGATCGATCAGGGCAACCGAGCGGCCGGACCTTCGGGCTTCCGACGCGATGCCAAGGCCGATGACACCGCCTCCGATCACCACCGCATCCGCGTGCAGGGACGCGCGCAGGGGTTCGTGCCGGGTGTTTACTTCGTCCATGGAGTCCTTCCCTACGCCGGTACTAGCCGGATCAGGTCAAGCGGTCGGCGCTGAAGCCCTCTCAGCCGCGCGGCGATTGTGACTGCCGCCGCGGCTCCCGCGGTACCAGCCCAGTTTAGAGGAACTACTCTGTTTCCATGACCCAGCACGATGTCCACACCACCGCCCGCCTCTACCTCTGCACCGACGCCCGCAAGCAACAGGGTGATTTTGAGCAGTTTGTCGACGCCGCATTCGAGGGCGGCGTGGACATCATCCAGCTGCGCGACAAGACCATCGAAGCGGCAGAGGAACTGGAGCTCCTGGAGATCCTGCAATCCGTGGCGCACCGCCACGGCCGTCTCTGGGCCGTCAACGACCGCGCGGACGTAGCTTCCCTCTCCGGCGCACCGGTGTTCCATATCGGCCAAAAGGACATTCCACTGCGGGCGGCCCGGAAGCTGCTCCACGACCCCGCCATCATCGGGCTCTCCACGCACACGCCGGAACAGATTGACGCAGCCATCGCCGCATCACCCGGCCGCAGCGGCCTGGACTACTTCTGCGTCGGGCCGGTATGGGCCACCCCCACCAAGCCCGGACGCTCCGCCGTCGGGCTCGATCTGGTGAAGTACGCCGCCAACGCGGTGAAGCAGGCAGACGAGGAGACCGTCGGCGGTGTTGTGCTCCCTTGGTTTGCGATCGGCGGCATCGATCTCAGCAACGTGGAAGAGGTAGTGCGGGCTGGCGCCAGCCGCATCGTGGTGGTGCGAGCCATCACCGAAGCACAGGATCCGACGGCGGCGGCCCAGGCACTCCTGGCCGCCCTTGACGCAGCGGCGGCCTAGCGAGACGCCGAAAGATTTTGGAGTTACCCTGACTTTCGTGTCACATCAGCGGATAGCCCCGAATGTCAGTGAAACGTCGAACCGGCTCGCGGAAGCACTGGCGGCGCTTCGGACTGAACTCGAGCTGCCCGCCGGCTATCCCGTTGAAGCGCTGCGTGACGCCGAAGCCGCGGTTTCCGGACACACCCTGCCGGTGCAGGACCTCACGGACGTTCCGTTCATCACGATCGACCCGGCCTCTTCCACCGATCTGGACCAGGCCCTCTTCATTGACCGTTCCGGCGATGGTTACAGGGTTCTCTACGCCATCTCCGATGTGCCATCCTTTGTGCCGCCCGGAGGAGCGCTCGACGCCGAGACCCGCCACCGGGGGCAAACATACTACGCCCCGGATGGCCGCATACCGCTGCACCCCGAGATCATCAGCGAGCATGCCGGAAGCCTGTTGGCCGGCCAAACGTGCGGCGCATTTGTATGGGACTTCGAACTCGATGCCGAGGCGGAGTTCCGCACCGTCTCCGTCCGCCGGGCAAGCGTTCGCAGCCGCGCGAAGCTCAACTACAAGGGTGTCCAGGCGGAGATCGATTCCGGAACGGCCGATCCGGTCCTCCAACTCCTCAAGGACGTCGGGCTCAAGCGGGTGGAACTCGAACGCCGCCGCGGCGGAGCAAGCCTGAACATGCCTGAACAGGAAATCGTCCAATTGCCCGACGGCGAGGGGTACAGGATCGTCGCAGCTCCCTCGCTGCCGGTGGAGGACTGGAACGCCCAGATTTCCCTCATGACCGGGATGGCCGCCGCGCAACTGATGCTCGACGGCAAAGTGGGAATCCTGCGCACCATGCCGGCGCCCGATGAACGCTCGCTGCTCCATTTCAAACGGCAAACGGGGGCACTCGGCAAGCCCTGGACCGAGGGGACCAGCTATGGCGAGTACCTGCGGACCCTCGACGCCAAGGACCCCCGGCAACTGGCCATCCTCCACTCCGCGGGGCTGCTTTTCCGCGGCGCCGGCTACACGCCTTTCGACGGCGAAGTACCGGGAAGCGTCATGCAGTCAGCCATCGGCGCACCGTACGCCCACACCACGGCGCCATTGCGCAGGCTGGTCGATCGTTTTGTCCTGGTCATCTGCGAAGCACTGAGTAATGGAACAGAGATCCCTGCATGGGCCAGGGACGCTTTGCCGAGCCTGCCCGAGATCATGGCGTCATCCGACCAGCTTGCCGCCAAAATGGAGCGCCTGGCCCTGGACACCGTGGAGGCAGCACTCCTGGTGAACCACATCGGACAGGAATTCGACGCCGTCGTGATCTCCGGATCGAAACCCGCCAAGAACAACGGAAACGGCAACGGGAACAGCACCAACGGCAACAATGGAAACGGCAATGGGAACGGAGCCCCGCACGGCCCCTACGGCATCGTCCAGATCGCCGAACCCGCGGTCACCGCTCGTTGCGACGGCGAAATGGAGTCCGGTACGAAGGTCCGTGTGAAACTGCTTGACGCGGACATCGCCACCCGCGAAATCACCTTCGAACTGCTCCCGTAGCGCACTCAGTTCGCAGGCCTGGAACCGCGATCAGGGGTTTATTGCCCCCAGACGCTAGACTGTGTGAGTAGTAATGGATGCCCGGTCGTTGATTCAGTTAATTTTTTTTGACATCAACAAGCCCGCCCCTACGCGATCTTGAGATACACCAGCTGGTCCCCAGTGCCAGTATTTAGATAGCCCGCGATCGGCTTCCACTGGATTTGCTTGCGCCCATTCGTGCTCCGGAACGGCCCGGCCACAACCGTTGAGCACGCAGCGCAGCCCAAAATGAATAAGGAAAACTCCACTGTGAGTGAATTGCACACCCATGAAGTTCTGACAGACGGAACCGAAACGATCGAACCCGAGGAAACCATTTCCTCGGACGAAACACCGCACGAGATCGCAGAAAAGTCCTTCGCCGACTACAACGTCCGCGCCGACATCGTTGAATCCCTCGCCGATGCCGGAATCACCCACCCCTTCCCCATCCAGGCCATGACCCTCCCGGTGGCCTTGGGCGGTCACGACATCATCGGCCAGGCCAAGACCGGCACCGGAAAGACCCTCGGCTTCGGCATTCCGGCGCTGCAGCGCGTCGTCGGACCCGGCGACGCCGGCCATGAAAAGCTCGCTGTCCCGGGCGCACCCCAGGCCCTCGTGATTGTTCCTACCCGTGAACTCGCCGTTCAGGTGGCCAACGACCTCCAGACAGCATCGCGGAAGCGCAACGCCCGCATCGCTACCATCTACGGCGGCCGCGCTTACGAGCCCCAGATCGAAGCCCTGCAGAAGGGCGTCGAGGTTGTTGTCGGCACGCCCGGCCGATTGATCGACCTCTACAAGCAGAAGCACCTGAACCTCAAGAACGTTCGCATGGTGATTCTCGACGAAGCAGACGAGATGCTTGACCTCGGCTTCCTTCCGGACGTGGAGACGCTGATTGCCGGCACTCCCGCCGTCCGCCAGACTCTTCTCTTCTCGGCAACCATGCCCGGCCCGGTCATTGCCATGGCCCGCCGCTACATGACGCAGCCCACGCACATCCGTGCCGCCGACCCGAACGACGAAGGCCTGACCAAGCGAGACATCCGCCAGCTGATCTACCGTGCCCACAGCATGGACAAGATCGAGGTCGTGGCCCGCATTCTGCAGTCACGCGGCCGTGGCCGGACCATCATCTTCACCAAGACCAAGCGCACCGCAGCCAAGGTTGCCGAGGAACTCGTGGATCGCGGCTTCGCTGCCGCGGCTATCCACGGCGACCTCGGCCAGGGCGCCCGCGAGCAGGCCCTGCGCGCCTTCCGCAACAACAAGGTCGACGTCCTGGTGGCCACGGATGTCGCCGCCCGGGGCATCGACGTGGACGACGTCACGCACGTCATCAACTACCAGTGTGTCGAAGACGAAAAGATCTACTTGCACCGCGTTGGCCGCACCGGCCGTGCCGGCAACAAGGGCACCGCGGTCACGTTCGTCGACTGGGACGACGTCCCCCGCTGGGCCCTCATCAACAAGGCCCTCGGGTTGAGCTCTCCCGAGCCCGTGGAGACGTACTCTTCGTCCCCGCACCTGTTCTCGGACCTGGATATTCCGGAAGGCACCAAGGGCCGCCTGCCCCGCAACCAGCGCACCCTTGCGGGCGTCGACGCCGAGGTCCTTGAAGACCTGGGCGAGACCGGCAAGAAGAACTCCCGTTCCAGCGGCGATTCCGCGCGTGGACGCTCCGGCCGTGACGGTGGCCGTGAAGGTGCCCGCCGCGGTCCCAAGTCCGGCGACGCTCCGTCCCGGGAAGGCGACGGTGAGGGCGGACGCAACCGAACCCGCCGCCGTCGTACGTCCGAAGGTGAGGCAGCCCCCGCTGAGGCAACGGCCCAGTCTGCCGAGCCGCAGTCCGGCGAGGGCGCTGACAAGCCTGCCCGCGCACGTCGTTCCCGCACCCGCCGCCGCAACGGCGAAGTGGTATCCGCTTCCGGTGCATCCGGCGAGAGCACCGAGGCTTAACGGCCTCAATGACTGACCTTGTTTGGGCGCCGGACGGCAGCAATTTGGTGGTTCACGCGGACAACGCGGATTTCCTCCCGACGCTGCCGGACGGCGCCTTCACACTGATTTACGTGGACCCGCCCTTCAATACGGGCCGGGTCCAGAGCCGCCAGGAAACGCGCATGGTCCGCAACGCCGATGGCGACGGCGACCGCGTCGGCTTCAAGGGGCGCTCGTATGACACCATCAAGGGCGCCCTGCACCGCTACGACGACGCGTTCAGCGACTACTGGTCCTTCCTGGAACCCCGGCTCGTGGAGGCCTGGCGCCTGCTCGCGGACGACGGCACTTTGTACTTGCATCTCGACTACCGCGAGGTGCACTACGCCAAGGTCATGCTGGACGCGATCTTCGGCAGGGAGTGTTTCCTGAACGAGATCATCTGGGCCTACGACTATGGCGCACGCGCCAAGAACCGCTGGCCCACCAAGCACGACAATATCCTCGTGTACGTCAAGAACCCCTCGAAGTACCACTTCGACAACGCCGAGGTTGACCGTGAGCCGTACATGGCACCTGGCCTCGTGACGCCCGCCAAACGCGAACTGGGGAAGCTTCCCACGGATGTTTGGTGGCACACCATCGTTTCCCCGACCGGCAAGGAAAAGACCGGCTACCCGACGCAAAAGCCCGAAGGACTGGTCCGGCGGATCGTCACGGCATCGAGCCGGCCAGGAGACTGGTGCCTCGATTTCTTCGCCGGCTCGGGCACCCTCGGTTCAGTCGCGGCGAAACTCGAGCGCAAGTTTGTGTGCGTGGACCAGAACGCCCCGGCAATCGAAGTGATGCGGAAGCGCCTGGACGGCAAGGCCACCTTCTATCCCACCTAGCGGACCACAAAACTTCCCGTGCCCAGTTCCTCGATGCGGGCCAGGACCTCGGGGGACGTCAGGTTCTCCCCGAGCAGATTGGGCTTGCCGGTTCCGTGGTAGTCGGACGAACCGGTCATGAACAAGCCGTGTTCGGCGGCCAGGCGGCGCAGGAACACGCGGCCTTCCTCGGGATTGTCGCGGTGTTCCACTTCCAGCCCCAGGAGGCCGGCGTCGATCATTTCCCGGTAAGTCCGTTCCCCGACTACCCGGCCGCGGGCCGAAGCCACTGGATGCGCGAAAACAGGGACACCGCCCGCCGCGCGGACGAGCTCGACGGCGAGCGCCGGGTCGGGTGCGTAGTGCTGCACGAAGTAGCGCGAGTGCGAAGTCAGGATCGCGGTGAACGCTTCGGAGCGGCTCGCAACGGCACCGGCGGCCACGAGGGCGTCGGCGATGTGGGGCCGGCCCACTGTGGCACCCGGAGCCACATGATGAATGACATCGTCCCAGCTCAAGGGGTAATCCTCCGCCAAAAGCGTGACCATGCGCTTGGCGCGGGTGAGCCTCGCGTCCTTCGCCTTGGTGATTTCCTCGAGCAGGCCTGGATGTGCGGGATCATGGAGGTAGCTCAGCAGGTGGACGCTGATCCCTTCCCGGGTGCGGCACGAGATCTCAATCCCCGGAACGAAAGCCACCCCGAATTCGAGGGCCGCGACGGAGGCCTGCTCCCATCCGTCGGTGGAGTCGTGGTCGGTCAGGGCCACCACATCCAGACCCGCAGCAGACGCGGAAGCGATCACTCCCGCGGGAGCCTCGGTCCCGTCGGAAACATTGGAGTGCGCGTGCAGGTCGATCTTCACTTTCCAAGCGTATTTGATTAGGGGCGGCTTGGACCGTTGCGGCGTTGGCCTAGTGTCGGCCTTGATGGGACGATGGGACGGTGAACGATGCAGAAAACACCCAAAACGGTGATACCACAGCCTCCCAGCCACTGGAGGAGCGCGTCAACAACCGCTCCCAGCGGCCCACATCCGATGCCTTCAAGGCGTTCATGGCCAGCAATTGGGCGCCCTCGCCGCAGGTAACCCCTGCACGTGACGCCGTCGCAGACCACGCCGCCACCCGACGTCGGGCCATCTCCGACAAGTTCGCGGGCCTACGACTCGTCGTACCGGCCGGCCCGCTCAAGGTCCGCTCGAACGATTGCGACTACCGCTTCCGCCCACACTCCGGTTTTGCCCACCTCACGGGCTTGGGCCTGGACCACGAGCCCGACGCCGTGCTGGTCCTGGAACCTGTCGAGGAGGGAACCGGCGACGACGGCGGCAACCACCTCGCGACGCTCTACTTCCGCCCGCTGGCCGGCCGGGACACGGAACAGTTCTACGCCGACTCGCGTTCCGGTGAGTTCTGGATCGGCGCGCGCCCAACGCTCGAAGAATTCGAAGCGCGCCTCGGACTCAGGACGGCACATCTCGACGAACTCGAGATGGCCATCACCAAGAACGTAGGCGCCCCGGAAATCGGTGGCATCTCCATCCGCCTGGTCCGCAAAGTCGACGAGAACATCGATGCCCTCGTGGACACCGCCCGCTACAACACAGCCAAGGATCCGGAGAACCTGGACCTCGGCGAACTCGATGCCCTCGACGAACTGCTCAGCGAGGCGCTCTCCGAGTTGCGCTTGCTCAAGGACGCCTGGGAAATCGAGCAGATGAAGATCGCCGTGGCCGCGACCGTGGAGGGTTTCGCCGACGTCGTCCGTGCCCTCCCCCGCGCCATGACCCACCACCGCGGCGAACGCGTTATTGAAGGCGCTTTCTTCGCGCGTGCCCGTGAGGAAGGGAACGAGCTCGGCTATGACACCATCGCGGCCGCCGGAAACAACGCCACGGTGCTGCACTGGACCCGGAACACGGGCAAGGTCAACGCCGGGGAACTCCTGCTGCTGGACGCCGGCGTGGAGGCAGACTCGCTCTACACAGCCGACGTCACGCGTACCATTCCGGCCAACGGAAAGTTCTCGGACGTCCAGCGCAAGGTCTACGAAGCCGTCCTTGACGCCGCCGACGCCGGATTCGCCGCAGCACAGCCCGGCGTGAAGTTCCGTGACATCCACACGGCCGCCACCACGGTGCTCGCCGAGCGCCTTGCCGAGTGGGGCCTGCTGCCGGTCTCCGTCGAAGAAGCCATTAGTGCCGAGGGCCAGCAGCACCGCCGCTGGATGCCGCACGGTACCAGCCACCACCTTGGTCTGGATGTCCATGACTGTGCCCAGGCCAAGCGTGATCTCTACCTGGACGGCGTGCTCACCGAGGGCATGGTGTTCACCATCGAACCCGGGCTCTACTTCAAGAACGAGGACCTCGCCATTCCGGAGGAATACCGCGGAATCGGCGTCCGGATCGAGGACGACATCCTGATGACGGCTGACGGTCCCGTCAACCTCAGCGCCGCCCTCCCCCGCAAGGCCGACGACGTCGAGTCCTGGATGGCGGGCATCTACCAGGACGCCGAAGCGTAGCCGCCGAGGCAGAACGCACGAGGAGGGCTACCGGATCTTGATGATCCGGCAGCCCTCCTCTTTTGCTTTGGGCGGCCCTAGTAATGATGGCCGGCCGCGATGGGCAGGTGCTCCTGTGCCATGTCCTGCTGGCGTTCAAACACGTAGACGCCGGCCACCGTCCACTTAATTTCGGGTTTTTTACACGGAGATTTGCCGTTTTGACCACTGAGATTGACGAATTCCACACGGAGACGCCCCTCGGCACTTGTACCCTCCTCCTAGGCGCAGCACCGATAGTCGATCCCCCGTTTGGTGCTGTTGCCATGCTTGGTTCGTTGGTGGCGAGGCTTGTGTATCGCCACCAACGAACCAAGTGAGATAGCAAGAACGTCGCCGCTCCCTGCTTGCCGTTTGGGAGGTCATCGAGTCGGAGCTTCTCGCCGGAGAAGTCGGAGAATGGGAAATGTGGTTCGAATTTGAGCGGATGCTCCCCCAGGTCTGGGCCATCGAGACATGACCGGCAACCTTCCCGCCATTTCCCTCAAAAGCGTTCGTCGCCACTATGACGACGGTGCCGGAAACGAGAAAGCCGCACTAGACATTGCTGAACTGGAGATCCAGCCGGGTGAACTTGTTGCCGTCATTGGCCCATCTGGATCCGGCAAGTCAACCCTGCTCCAATTGCTCGGTCGAATCGATTCGCCGACTGCAGGGAGTATAGACGTAGCAGGACTCCGGGTCTCCGAGATGGATGAAAAACAGAAGACAATCTTCCGGCGGGAGAATATTGGATTCATTTTCCAGGCATTTCATCTTGTTCCGAGCATGACGGTGGTGGAGAACGTCGGGTTGTCATCGATTGTTTCCGGTCAAAGAGGCTTTCGTTGGCGATCAGATGCTCTGGTGCTGCTCGATCAGCTGGGATTGCTTGAATATGCCGATAGGTTTCCCGATCAATTGTCAGGCGGGCAACGTCAGCGGGTCGCCGTCGCTCGAGCGCTATTCGGGGCTCCTAGCGTCGTCCTAGCCGATGAGCCGACAGGAAGCCTCGACTCCGGGAATAGGGATATTGTTCTCTGTCTGATTCGCGACGCGATCGGAGACGGTCGTCGCACGACCGGGCTGATGGTCACCCATGATCCATATGCTGCGAGTTACGCCGACCGGATCATCGCGCTGCGGGACGGGAAGATCGTTGATCAACTTGACCTGACCCTCAACGGACCACATCGGGAGGGAGATTCTCACCATGATGAGCGCGTTCGCTCGTGGTTTGCGGCAACTTCGCTTTGATTTTTCCCGATATGGAGTCGCAGCGGTTGCGCTGGTGTTCGGCGTTGCGCTCACTTTCGGCACCCTGCTTACATCGAAGAGCATCAACGACCAGCTGTCGCAAGGAGCCGGCTCGCTGTCGGGCATAGGCGACGTCGCGGTCGTGCCTGCTATTCCCGGGACCACGGTCCCGGAGAGCGCAGTGAAGGCCGTGGCGGATCTCCCTGGCGTTGCGACGCCGATCCCGACTCTGGCACGGAATTCGAGCGTCCGGCCTGCGGGAACCGTTGGAACAGGCCGCCCGCTGACGGTTACGGGTTACCCCACGACGTTCAACACTGAGCTTCAACTCATGAGGCTTGAGCTTCGGGGCGGGCTCCCTGCCGTAAGCAAGCCTGAGGCACTGGTTCCGTCTGACGTGGCTTCGCGCTTAGGCGTAGACGTTGGCGATTCGCTGGTGGTCGCGTCGAGCGACGCAACCACCCAACTGCGCATTGTGGGCGTGTTCAATGGCAAGGTTCTTGGTCCGTTGGCGTACGACAACATTTTTGTCGATTTGTCCTACGCCCAGATGATCTTCAAGCAACAAGGCCAAGTATCGAGGGTTGACATCCAGCTGGCGGCCGGGACCTCCGCTGAACGCTGGCAGAGCGAGTATTCGTCCAGCCTGCCTCCTCAGTTCAAAGTACAGGACACTTCTGCCTTCAATTCGACCCTCGGTCCCCTCATCGCGGTTGTTTCACTCATCTTGATGATCGCCTCCGGCACCGTACTAGGCATCTCGATCCTCTTATCAGCGATGGCCTTCCAGTCCGTAGTGAATGCCCGCCGGCTGACTTATGGTGTCATGTGCGCTGTCGGCGCCCGCGGTTCCTGGCTGGCGGGCGCCGTCTTGTGTGAGGCACTGATGCTCGCGTTCGCGTGCTCGATGGTCGGGCTGGGGCTTGGGTTTGGTGTCAGCTGGATCCTCAACCAAGGCCTATCGTCTGTTGGCAACATACCTCCAGCAACCGTGGCGGTCGAACTTTGGCAAGTTCTGCTTGCCATCCTGAGCGGGGTCGCCGCGGGCTGCGCCGGGGCGGCCCGGGCCATAGTGAAAGTGCTGCGCCAGGCCCCTCTTACGGCCATCTCGCCCGAAGACGCGGAGCGCAGGTCTTCAAAGAAATTCCGCGTCGCCCTCGGCATCATGCTCCTCATATTCGGAGCGGGCAGCTACTTGTTCGACTCGCTCGTCGTCAAGCTCATTGGCTTCGTCATATCGCTGGCCGCCGCGGGCTTCCTTGCTCCGTCAATTCTCATCGCCTGCACCAGGCTACAGATCTTCAGAGGGTGGACGGGCAAGGCTGCGGCTCAGCGTCTACGCAACCACACATCGCTCGACTCGACGACGGCCATCATGGGCGTTGTCGTCTGCCTGGCTGCGGCCCTTGTGATCGGGGTCGGCTCTGTACGGAGTGCCATGACGGAGCAGATTGGCCGTCAATTCGGGGCCGACATTCAAATATCGTCCACGACGCCCATCGCTGAAAAATTAGACGAACGCCTGGCGGCAATTCAATTGATCAACAGGGTTTCGGACACAGTTTGGGATCACGCAGCATTGCAGTTCCAAGGCGCCACGAGCCAGGTTGCAATCCTGGCTGTCGATCCAAATAGCTACTTCGCCACAGCTCAGCTTCCGTGGAGTCAGGGAAGTGACGGATCTGCACCCGCTGCCCTGAAAAAGGGAGGCGCGGTCATCATTCCTGAAGCGCTCGCCGCGAGCCGCGATATTTCCTTGGGCGACACCGTCCAATTAGATCGAGCAGGCAAGACCCTCTCGCTTCGCCTTGTCGGGACGTACGCGTCCTTGGCAACAGGAAACCAGGTGGTGATGAGTCGCAACGCGGCAGCCGAGCTCGGAATTACTGGATCCAACGGCTGGAATGTAGAAGCGAGGCCGGGTGCCGACGTCACAGCGCTCCGGGACACGATCGCTGATTCAGTTGCCGACATCCCTGGGGTCTCGGTGATCACTGCCGCCAAAATGAAGGAGCGCGCAGAATCAGAGCTCGGCTCCTACGCCGGAGCCGCCTTCGGCATCGTTGTGCTGGCGCTCAGTCTCGGCGCGCTCGGCGCGGCCGGCCTGTTCTCAGTCGACGTCGCTCGTCGGGAGAAAGAGTTCGGGATGTTGCGCGCGATTGGTGCCACCCGGGGCGACATCACGAGGCTCGTTGCCGTTGACGCGATCTTGATCGGAATTGCGGCGCTGGCTGCGGGACTTCTCGTTGGTCAGTTGGCTGGGTGGGTACTAACCCAGCTTGTCGCCGGGGCACTCGGCGTGACGCTGAGCACGACTTTTTCCGTCCTGCCATTCAGTGGAATCGCAATTGTCACCTTGACTGCCTTATGCCTGGCGGCGATAGGACCGAGCCGCAGGGCGGCTCGAATAGAGCCTGTAGCGGCCCTGAGGGCCGAGTAATAACTACTGCTTCGCCTGATCCTCACCGTTTCCGGTCTGCTCGCCGTTTCCTGGTTCGTTCACCCGCACACCGTACTGCGGCCGGCCATCGGGAAGGTCCGGGTAGCGAACGCCGGTGGTTGGCCGCGCGGCCGCGACCGGGGCATCTGCGACAGGCTGGGCGGCCTCACCAGCCGTTCCCTGTGCTGCTTCGGGTCCACGCTGGCCGTAAGGATCCTGCCAAGAAGCCGGGCGCTCCGGGGCCGGGCCCTGCGGTGCACTTGGATGGACCGGCGGATTCCGGTAGTCCTGCGGCGTGTATGCCTGCGGCGGCCGGCCGAAAGCCGCCTCGGCGGGATTCATCGGCAACTGGTGAAGTAGCCGGCGGGCTTCCTGTGACGCTTCCAGCGCGACAATCACGTCATAGTTCGTCGCCACCACCTGGCTGGTGGAGGTGAAGTCCCGCTTCCCGCGCTGCGCAGCGTAGGTGACGATCCCAAAGAGCATGAAGAATGCCGCACCCATGAGGACCGACGTCACGATCGAGAAGGGGCCTCCGGCCGGGGTGAAGAACGAAAGCATGACGCCCACGAACAGGCCGAACCACATACCGCTCAGGGCGCCGGACAAAGCGACCCGGGGGTAACTGAGCCGTCCCGTTACCCGCTCCACCATTTTGAGGTCGTTTCCGACAATGGAGACATGCTGGACGGGGAACTGCTGGTCGGCAAGGTAATCCACCGCCTTTTGGGCATCGAGATAGGAAGTGTAAGAGCCCACGGTGTCGCCTTTGGGGACGCTGCGGGATTCCTCCGTGGCCTTGGGGGCACCGAAAATGTTCGCCATACCCCCATTCTGTCCCATACACATGTGAACCGGCTGAAATTCAGCTAAAAGAGAGCAGACTCGGTAGCCTGTAAGGGTGAGCACAAATCCGTCACGCATCTTTGTTGCGCGCTTGCTCGGCCTCGACGTTTTCGACCCCCTGGGCGATCGCCTGGGCCGGCTGCGCGATGTCGTGGTGCTCTCGCGCGGCCTGCGCGGGGCCCCGCACGCAGTGGGTATCGTCGTCGAAGTTCCGGGCAAGAAGCGCGTCTTCGTTCCCATGACGAGGCTGACGTCCATGGACCAGAGCCAGATCATCTGCACCGGGCTGGTCAATCTGCGCCGCTTCCAGCAACGCGGCGCCGAGCAACTGGTGGTCGGCGAGCTCTTTGACCGCAAGGTGACCCTTAAAGACGGCAGCGGCGACGCCATCATCGAAGACATCGCCATGGACCAGCAGCGCAACGGTGACTGGCTGGTCTCCAAACTTTTCATTCGACGCGGCACGTCCACCTCCAGGCTCCGGGGGTTGCGCCGCGGTCATACCCTCCTTGTGGACTGGGCGGACACGCTGCAGGGCTCCGAGAACGATCCCCAGGGTGCAAGCCACTTCGTTGCTACTCACGAGGACCTCAAACCGGCCGACTTTGCCGATGCACTCCAGGAAATGTCGGACAAGCGACGGATCGAAGTGGCCAGCGAACTGCAGGACGAACGCCTCGCCGATGTGCTCCAGGAATTGCCCGAAGAAGACCAAGTCACCCTGTTGTCCGCTTTGGACAACGAACGTGCAGCCGACGTGCTGGAAGAAATGGACCCGGACGACGCCGCCGACCTGTTGGCGGACCTGCCTTCCGCGAAGGCCGAGGAACTGCTGCTCCTGATGGAGCCCGACGAGGCCGACGACGTCCGCAGGCTCCTGCAGTACGACGAAGACACTGCCGGCGGCCTCATGACCCCGGTTCCCGTTATCCTGCCCCCGGAAGCCACGGTCGCTGAAGCGCTGGCCCATGTGCGCAGCGAAGAGCTTTCCCCCGCCCTGGCCTCGGCCATCTTCATCTGCCGCCCGCCGTTGGAGACCCCCACGGGGCGCTTCCTCGGCGTCGTGCATATCCAGCAATTGCTCCGCAGCGCCCCGCCCGAACAGCTCGGCAGCATCGTGGACAAGAACCTGGAGCCGGTTTCCGATCACGCCAGCGTCAGCGAGGTCAGCCACACCATGGCCTCCTACAACCTCAACTCCCTCCCGGTCGTGAATAGCGCCGGCCGTCTCGTAGGGGCGGTGACTGTTGATGACCTCTTAGACCATTTGCTCCCGGACGACTGGCGAACCCACGAAGACGGAGCCCCGATCAGGAAACTAGGAGGCCGAATTGGCTGAGAAGCCCACCAGCGGAGGACTGGACACGCCGCTCGAGCTGCGCTCCCGCATGCTGCCGAATTTCGGCAGCGATCCCGATGCCTTCGGCCGGTTTGCCGAGCGATTCGCCCGCTATATGGGTACGGCGAATTTCCTGTTCTACATGACGATCTTCGTGGTCGTCTGGATCGCGTTCAACGTCATTGGCTTGTTCGGCTTCCAATGGGATCCCTACCCGTTCATCCTCCTCAATCTTTTCTTCTCCACGCAGGCCTCCTACGCTGCGCCCTTGATCCTGCTGGCCCAGAACCGCCAGGATGACAGGGACCGCGTGACAATCGAGCAGGACCGCGCCCGTGACGAGCGCAATCTGGCTGACACCGAATACCTGACCCGCGAGGTCGCAGCCCTCCGCATCGCCTTGCGCGAGGTCGCTACCAGGGATTACGTGCGTGCCGAACTCCGCTCGCTGCTGTCAGATCTGCTCGAAGCCCAGGAAGAGTTGGGTCCGAACAATTCCGGCGGCTCCAATAACGGCGAGAAAGCCAAGGACAAAATCAAGGACAAGCGCAACAAACAGCGCAATCCCCCCACCCAGCAGATCCCCAAGATCCATCCGGCGCATTCCAGCGCTGACCAATCCGAACCCGACCTCTCGGCCGTCGGCACGGCGCCGGCGCGGAACCCGGGTCCTCCCAACCAGCCCGAAAGCTGAACACCCACCCCATGAGCACTCCATCCGTCGAGGCCCTCAACGCTGCCTTGGCAACCGTCATCGATCCCGAACTCCGCCGTCCCATCACGGAATTGGGGATGCTGGATTCGGTCGAGGCCAGTCCGGACGGAACCGTCCGGGTTGCGGTGCTGCTGACCATCGCCGGCTGCCCCTTGCGGGAAACCATCACGACCGACGCCACTGCCGCCCTTACGCGGGTTCCGGGCGTGACCGGCGTCGAGGTCGAACTCAAGGTCATGACGCAAGCGCAACGCGATGCCCTCAAAGAACGTCTGCGAGGCGCAGGCGGGCAACGCGGAATCCCCTTCAACGAACCGGGCTCCCTGACGAAGGTCTTCGCCGTAGCCAGCGGCAAGGGCGGTGTAGGCAAGTCCTCGGTGACGGTCAACCTTGCGTGTGCCCTTGCGGCACAAGGGCTGCGCGTCGGAATCGTCGACGCCGATGTCCACGGTTTCTCCGTCCCGGCGCTCATGGGAATCACGCAGCAGCCCACACGCGTGGACGACATGATCCTCCCGCCCGTGGCCTTCGGCGTGAAGGTGATCTCCATTGGCATGTTCGTTTCCGGGAACAAGGCAGTGGCCTGGCGCGGGCCCATGCTGCACCGCGCCCTGGAACAATTCCTCACGGATGTCTATTTCGGCGATCTGGATGCCCTGTTCCTGGATCTTCCGCCCGGCACGGGCGACATCGCCATCTCGGTGGCGCAGTTGCTTCCCAACGCCGAAATCCTCGTGGTCACCACCCCGCAGGCCGCGGCAGCGGATGTTGCCGAGCGCGCCGGAACCATCGCTACTCAGACGGGCCAGAAGCTTGCCGGAGTCGTGGAGAACATGTCCTTCCTGGAACTGCCCGACGGCGGCAGGATGGAGTTGTTCGGAAGCGGCGGCGGGCAGGTGCTGGCTGAGCGGCTGAGCACCGCCGTCGGAACCGACGTTCCGCTGTTGGGACAAATCCCCTTGGACATCCGTCTGCGCGAAGGCGGAGACGCAGGCCTCCCCGTGGTGTTGACGGCTCCGGAGACGGCCGCCGCACAGGCACTTCAGGGCATCGCGGGCAAGCTCAACGCCAAGCCTCGCGGCCTGGCTGGTATGTCCCTAGGGATCCAGCCGAAATAGCTTCTAGGTGGCCTCAGCGTCGAAGGGCGCTTTCTCACCGACGGAAAGCCGTTCAACAACCCGCTCGGGAACTTTCGGCGCGGCGTCCACGGCTGCTACAGCGGCGGGCGCACCGTCGCTGACAGGCTTCGTGTCGTCGTCGAGCAGCGCTTCCTTGATGATGCGGCGCGGATCGTACTGGCGCGGGTCATACTTCTTCCAGTCGACTTCATCGATGTCGATGCCGACTTCTTCCTTGATCTGCTCACGGGCACCGGACGCCATGCGCCGCAGTTCCTTGACCAGATTCGTCAACTTCCGCGTGTATTCAGGCAAACGGCTGGGACCGATCACGATGACGCCGATGATCAGCAGGATGAGAAACTCCGAGCCATTGATTCCAAACACGTATCGAAGATTACCTTGTCTGTTGGTGCGCTCAGAAACCCGCGAGGCCGGCCAGGGCGTGGAGTCCCCGTTGCAAGCGTTCGTTCCAGGTCTCTGCACTGTTTTCGGCGGGCCGGGCAACCATCAGCGAGTCGCCGGCCTTCACGAGCTCCGGAACGGCTCCCGCAGCCTGGTTCGCAGGCAGGTCGGAGGAATAACGCAGCACGGCCACGGGCGAGGAGTAGACGGCTTGCCACGGGGCCCCCTGGGTGATGGACAGCTGGGTTCCCGAAGTGCTGCTGCCCTCCAAGTGCTGCTCCACCATGGTGGCGTGGTGGTCACCGTCGCTGAGGTGCAGCTCAACGGCGGGGTGCCCGTCCTGCATCAAGGCCCGGGCGGAAACCACATGGTATCCCATGCTTGCCATTTCGGGACATGCCCAGCCGTCTTTCCGCAGCTCGGACAACTGCTGCTCGCTCAGGCTCACCGTTCCGGCTACGCTGACCGGCAGGCTCAACTGCGACCCTGTCATGGGCAGCTGCTCGCCGGAGTTTCCGGGCACGGTTGAACTGACCAAGGTCCGGACTTCCTGCTCTCCCCGGTTAGACGCCTGTGGCGCAACTTCACCGCCGAGCGCGTAGGCTGCAACCGCGAGGATTCCGGCGCTGACGGCGAGTCCGCCGGCGGCGGCACTGGCAAGCCGGACACCGTGCCACACGCTTCGCTGAGGCGCAGGGCGCTCAGGAAAATCGGATTGCGCCAACCGCTGCGTGTGCTCAATCAGCCTGTTGGTGAAATCCTGGCTGGCCTCAGGGACGGCGGCGCGGCGAAGCCGTTCGAGGTACTGGCGTTCCCGCAGGACCGCGGCGTGGCATTCAGAGCACTTCTGCAGATGGCCGGGGGCGCGGCTGTGCCGGATAGTTCCCCGGGCCAAACCACCGCGTCGTCCTTTCAGCAGACCCATCGGCGACTAAAGGAGACCGGCGATGCGCGGCATCTTGAGCCGCGGTTTGCGGGCTTGGACCGGACGCGGATCCCGGTGGGCGAGCTTTTCGCGGAGCATTGTCCGTCCGCGGTGGATGCGGGACCTGACGGTCCCCAGTTTCACGTCGAGCGCTTCGGCAACTTCGTCATAGGAGAGGCCTTCAAGGTCGCAAAGCACGACGGCGGCGCGAAAGTCCGGGGGGAGTTCTTCCAGGGCGCGCTGGACGTCGAGATCGAGGTTGTTCAGCTCGAAGCTCTGCTCCGGACCGGGTTCATGCCCCGGCAGGCGGGATTCGGCGTCCTCGGCCAAGGCGTCGAAGCGTATACGGCTCTTCCGGCGCGCCTGGTCAAGGAAGAGGTTGGTGGTGATGCGGTGCAGCCAGCCGTCGAGTGTGCCTGGCTTGAAGTTTTCGAGCGAACGGAAGACCCTGACGAAGACTTCCTGGGTGAGGTCCTCGGCGTCGAACTTGTTTCCAGTGAGCCGATAGGCAAGGCGGAAGACCTTGGCGGAGTGGTTCTCCACCACTTCCTCCCAGCTTGGCCTGACCCATTCTTCGGCCGGCGGGGCCGTGTCGGTGGAACCCAGGACTGCTGCCGTTGTCTGGACTGGCGCAGCACTTGATGCCCGCATCGTCCGCTCCCCTCAAACTGTTTGTCATCCTGCCGGTCACTCAGGAGTTCGTTGCCGGCCGTCACTTGGATGGCTGGATATACATCATCCCAGTGTTGCCTGAGATTTTGCTGATCGCAGTCACACTTTTCCCGCAGAGCGAACATCATGGGGAAGACACCTGGAAGACACAGAATTGCGCGCCACAGGCGTCCGGGCTGGGCGGCCCGTAGCCAGTAGTCTGTAAGCAATACCCCTCTGCCTGGAAAGCGAACCCCCATGAGTGCCGACAAGTCAACCAGCTGGTCCTATGCAGAAGATCTGCCTGCCGAGGACGACGTGTTGCTTCGCGCCCGTGAACGTTCCTTCGAGCTGGGCGTTACTCCCGTGAGCCCCGGCGTTGGCGCCGTCCTGACGGTGCTGGCCGCGGCGTCGAAGGCCCAGACGGTTGTAGAGGTCGGATCCGGGGCAGGTGTCTCCGGCGTCTGCCTGCTGCGGGGCCTCAGCCCGCAGGCTGTCCTGACCACTATCGACGTCGACGTCGAGCACCTCAAGGCCGCCCGCGAGGCCTTCCTGGAGTCCGGCAGTCCGGCGAACCGCACCCGGACCATCTCCGGCCGCGCGGCCGACGTCCTGCCGCGCCTCACCGACTCCGCGTACGACCTCGTGTTCATCGACGCCGACAAACCCAACTTTCCCGGCTACGTCGAGCAAGCCATCCGGTTGCTCAAGTCGGGCGGGACACTCGTCATCAATGACGCCCTGGACAAGGACAAGGTTTCCAATCCGGCTGCCAGGGACAGCACCACCGTCGTGTTGCGCCAGATCGGCAAGGCCATCCGCGACGACGAACGGCTCTCCTCGGCGATGCTTCCCACCGGCGACGGCTTGCTGGTAGCGGTCAAGAAGTAAGCGGCCACCATTCGCTTTCAGGCTTAAACATGAAAGCAGGGCGCCGGCTCTTCTGCCGGGCCCTGCCCAGTGAATCTATTCGGTAACGCCTACGAGGCATTCCTTGAGGTTCGCCGCCTCTGCTGCGTTGAGCTCGACCACCAGCCGTCCTCCGCCTTCGAGCGGCACACGCATGATCAGGCTGCGGCCCTCTTTGGTTACTTCCATAGGGCCGTCGCCAGTACGTGGTTTCATAGCCGCCATTAGGAAAATCCCCTCCAGTTGTCCCAAATCCCGCCAACCCGGCCGGGTTGGCTCCGCGTGGAATATACGGCGTCGACAGTCATGGCAGTTCAGTCGTCGTCGCCGGGCACCCGAGAGTGCCTTTGTCCTTGCTTGTGTCCATTATCTCGTAATTACCCGCCCGTAGCTAATTGATGGACTTTTCCCGGCGGGCCGTGATCGCGCTTGAACAGGCGAAACGACGCGGTGCCTCACGGAGGATAGTCGCCGCCGCCCGGCAACTGCGCCCACGCCCACAGCCAGACGATCCATACGATCTGGAGGAGGAAGAACATGACCACCACAGTGCCCCGGTAGGCCTTCGAACGGGACAACCAGGCCGCGCTGAGCGCCAAGGGGAACAATGGCAAGAGCATCCGGAACGTACTCGTCTGGGGGTGCAGGAAGACGAGAAGATACCCCATGTAGCACGTGCACCACAGCCTTAGTTCGGTGCCCAGGGCCCGGACAGGTTTGCTCAACATCAGCAGGGCAAAGAGAGCCAGGAAGACGAACGGCGCAAGGATGCCGAGTACCGGTCCGAAGAGCATTTGACCAGTCTCGAACCACGGCTTGAACGGAACGAGGTCGTCCCCGCGCCAGACAGTTTCGGTCTTGGTGTAGGCGAGCGGATCCCCCGTGACTGCCCAGGCAATGGCCGGCCAAGCGAAAGCCCCAGCCACGCTGACCACTACGAGCGCGGCCAGCGATCCAAGTTCCCGGAGCGTCGGAATGGACCGGGCTGCGGGCACGCCGGCTGGCACGTCGCCTGGCACTGATGGGCGGCGCCCGAACCTCTTCCACAAGTGGTGGAGCAGGAGCAGCCCTGCCATGGCTGCGAAGGGCACGCCGGTGGGCCGCGACAGGCACATGAGCAAGACCACGGGTATCGCCCCGAGGTACTTGCGACGCACGATCAGCAGGAGGGAAGCCGCCAGGAGCAGGGTATTGAGGGATTCAGCGTAGGGGACCTGCAGGATGGCCGAGACGGGGAACATCGAGAAGAAGGTCAGTGCCCACAGTGCCGTGGTTCGCCCGGCGTATTCGCGGAACAGTTTGTAGACCACCAGGGCCGCTCCGAGCCCGGCCACCATGGCGACGACCGTCAGCGCGGGCAGCGTCGCCAGTCCGGCGAGGGCGCCGAGGGCCCTGGCAAGGTAGGGAAACAGCGGATAGAACGCCCAGGAATTTTCCGCGACGCCGCCGTTCGCATTGACCGGCAAAACAGACGGATAACCGTTGTTTGCGGCTTCGGCGTACCAGCGCCCATCCCAGATGGTGATGAAGTTCCAGTAGTCGGGTGCGGGCGGGAACCACGGATTGACGCCTTGCTGCAATGCTGCAGCCATGAAGATACAAGCGCTGACAAGTCTCGAGGCGATGTAGACGAGGGCCACTTGGAGCCACCACGGCCAGCTCGCGGCATGGGCCCCGAGGCGGCGCAGTCTTCGGGCCAGGTACCCCTTTGGGGACCGCGCTTCGACTGACTGGGTCACTCTTTTGGTTCTTCCTGGTTCCCGGCTGCTTCAAGGGCCAGTTTCAGCCGTTCGATTTCCCTCTCCTGGGAGGTCAGCTGATCCCTCAGCTCATCGAGCACCTCGTCCACTTGGTCCATCCGGTAGCCCCGCAGGCCAAGGGCAAACCGCACCCGGTCGACGTCGGACGCCTTTGCTCCGGCCGGTAGCAGAACCGGAGGCAGGTTCGGGACAGGTTCATCCAACCCGGCGCCGGAGTCGCGGCTCGATTTGGCCATTCCGGCGCCGAGGAACAACACGGCACCGACGATGACAATCGCGAGAAAGACCAGAAAAAAGCTCACAACAACCATCGTGCCAGACTCAGCTGGGAGCTCAGCGCCGGCAACGCTACTCCGGGCGCTGGTCTCCGTTGGTCGAAGGTGGCCGCGGGATTCCGTGCAGGACCCGGTGCACGGCGTCCGCGGGATCGTCCACAAGCTGGATCAGGTCCAGGTCCTTTGCGGAGACCATGCCTTCGGCCACCAGGGTCCCCTTGATCCATTCGATCATCGGGCTCCAGAAGTCGACCCCCAGGAGGACGATGGGGAACGATGTCACCTTGCGGGTCTGCACCAGAACCATGGCTTCAAACAGTTCGTCCAGGGTCCCCAGGCCGCCCGGCAGGACGATGAACCCTTGGGCGTACTTGACGAACATGGTCTTGCGGGCGAAGAAGTACCTGAAGTTGATGCCAAGGTCCACCCACCGGTTGAGGCCTTGTTCAAAGGGCAGTTCGATTCCCAGCCCGACGGAAACGCCGTTGCCCTCAACAGCGCCCCGGTTGGCGGCTTCCATGGATCCCGGGCCACCGCCGGTAATGACGGCGACCCCGGCTTCCGCGAGGTGGCGGCCGACCTGCACGCCCATGTCGTAATAGCCGGTGCCCGGCTTGGTGCGGGCGGAACCAAAGACACTGACAGCGGGACCGAGCTCAGCAAGCGCGCCGAAGCCTTCAACGAATTCACTCTGGATCCGCAGGACCCGCCACGGGTCGGTGTGGATGAAGTGGTCGGCTCCCCTCGTGTCCAGGAGTCGCTGGTCCGACATCGGCATGGCAGCCTGTTTGCGCCGAAGCTCCAAGGGTCCTTTGTGCTTGGCTGGCGGCTCCGGGGCAACGGCCGGAGCTGACGCTGCGGATCCGTTGCTCATCGCCTTGCCATTGGCGTCTGGACTAGGAACTTGGGGCTGGCTGGTACTCATTGACCTAGGCTAGCGCGGATGGCGGCTGCTGCCGTTCCAGCGTGGCCCTGTAGTTTGCGGTGTTGTTTGTCCCGCGCACCATTCACTGTCAAATACCTGCAAGACAGGTATCTGTTGAATCACGATCTGCGGAAGTTATTGTGAGCTGGCTCATCTTGAATCAATTCTTCGCTAGATTCGTCCCATGACTATTCAAGCCGCCAGCGATGCCCTCGTCTCCCTGAATGGCGTCAACAAGCACTATGGTCAACTGCATGTCCTGAAGGACATCAACCTCCAGGTCAAAAAGGGTGAGGTTGTGGTTGTCATCGGGCCGTCGGGCTCGGGCAAGTCCACGCTGTGCCGGGCCATCAACCGCTTGGAGACCATCGACACGGGTGAGATCTCCATCGACGGCAAGAAGCTGCCCGAAGAAGGCAAGGAACTTGCCCTCCTCCGGGCCGACGTCGGGATGGTCTTCCAATCCTTCAACCTGTTCGCCCACAAGACGATTCTCGAAAACGTCACCCTGGGGCCGATCAAGGTCAAGAAACTGGACAAAGCAACCGCGGACAAGGACGCCATGGCGTTGTTGGAGCGGGTTGGCGTCGGGCAGCAGGCACCTAAGATGCCTGCGCAGCTGTCCGGCGGACAACAACAGCGCGTGGCAATTGCCCGGGCGCTGGCCATGAAGCCGAAGGTCATGCTGTTCGACGAGCCGACCTCGGCACTTGATCCGGAAATGATCAACGAGGTCCTGGATGTCATGGTCCAGTTGGCCAAGGAAGGCATGACCATGATCGTGGTCACCCACGAGATGGGCTTTGCGCGCAAAGCCGCCGACCGCGTTGTCTTCATGGCCGACGGCCAGATCGTGGAAGACGCCAAGCCAGAGGAATTCTTCACCAATCCCCAGAGCAACCGCGCCAAGGATTTCCTCTCCAAACTCCTGACTCACTAGCACTCACCGCACCCAGGCCGCGGGGGTGGCCGCACAATGAAAGGAATATCATGAAGGCTTTTATCACCCGGAGGAAAACCCTCCTGGTCGCTGCAAGCGCGGCGCTCGCCCTTTCGCTGAGCGCATGCGGTGGCGGCGGGGGTTCCACCACCGCGCCAAGCAGCGAGTCTGCACCGTTCACGGTGGCCCAGAACGTGTCCATCACGGGCAGCCCCACGTTCGACAAGATCAAGTCGAACGGAAAGGTCACGATCGGCGTCAAGCAGGACCAGCCCGGACTGGGATTCAAGGATGCCGCGACCGGCGAGTACAGCGGTTTTGATATTCAGGTTGCCCAGTGGATTGCGGCATCCCTCGGATTCTCCAAGGACAAGATCGAATTCAAGCCAATCCCTTCGGCCAACCGCGAGTCCGCCATTACCAACGGCGACATCGACTACTACGTGGGGACATACTCCATCACCGACAAGCGCAAGCAGCTGGTCGACTTTGCCGGACCCTACTTCGTGACTGGCCAGGGCTTGCTGGTCAAGAAGAGCAACACCTCAATCAATAGTGAGAAGGACCTGTCCGGGAAGAACGTCTGTTCAGCCACCGGCTCAACCCCCATCCAGAACATCAAGGCAAACTTCCCCGGCACCAAGACCACCGAGTTCGACACGTACTCGCAGTGCGTCGAGGCCCTCAAGAGCGGCCAGGTCGATGCCGTGACTACCGACCAGGCAATCCTGATCGGCTACGCCTCCCAGGACGCCGACAACCTCAAGGTGGTCGGCCAACCGTTCACCGTTGAGAAGTACGGCGTCGGCTTGAAGAAGGGCGACACCGCCTTCCGCAAGTTCGTCAACAAGATGTTCACCGATGGCGGCTCGGTGTGGCAGAAGATCTACGACTCCACGCTGGGACAGTCCGGCACCAAGGTCACCCAGCCCGCAGTGGACAACTACTAAACCCATGTTGAGGGGGCGGCCATTGGCCGCCCCCTCAAATATCGGCTGAAAGCGACCATTCTGTGAATACGCTGCTGAATAACTCGGACCTCTTCATTACGGGGTTCCGGAACACCCTCATACTTTTCTTTTTCGCCGGGATCTTCGCCCTGATCCTGGGCACCATCGTGGCAACGCTGCGTGTTTCCCCCATTCCTGCGATGCGCGCTGCAGCCACCTTGTACATCAACGTCGTGCGCAACACTCCGTTGACGTTGGTTCTGTTCTTTTTTGCCTTGGGCTACCCGAAGCTCGGCCTCGTTGAAATTGATTTCATGACCGCCGCAACCGTCGGCCTCAGCCTGTACACCGCGACTTATGTGGCGGAGGCCGTCCGCTCCGGTATCAATACAGTCCCTGTCGGCCAAGCCGAAGCTGCGCGCGCCATCGGCCTGCCGTTCACGCAAACCCTTACGCTGGTGATCCTCCCGCAGGCTTTCCGCGCCGTCATCCCGCCCATGTTCAGCGTGTTCATTGCACTGCTCAAGAACACCACCGTGGCGGCGGGCTTCTCAGTCGCAGAAGCAGGAGCCATCCGATCGAATCTTTCTGAGCGCGGTGAGCCCGCCATGGCCGGGCTGCTTTGGGTCGCACTCATCTTCGTTCTGCTCGTTTTCATTCTTTCCTTTGTCCAGCGGAAGCTTGAAAAGAAATGGAAGGTGGCCCGATGAGCTCGGTCCTTTTTGACGCTCCGGGGCCAAAGGCCCGCGCACGCTACCGGATTCTCGGCGTCGTGACCGCCCTGGTCATTATCGCCATCGTCGGATTCATCGTCCTTCGCTTCGCCCAAAGCGGGCAGTTCGACGCGAAGAAGTGGCAGTTGTTCACCTTCCCCCTGGTTCAGCAGACCATCATCCAATCGGTGGGTGCCACGCTTTCGGCTTTTGCCACGGCAGCCGTGCTCAGCCTGGTGCTGGGTGTCTTCCTGGCCTTCGGCAGGCTCTCCGACCGTAAGTGGATCAGCTTGCCTTGCTATGGATTCACGGAACTCTTCCGCGCCATTCCGCTGCTGATCCTCATGATGATCTTCTACTACGGGCTCCCTCCGCTCGGCGTTCAGGGGATCACGCCTTTCACGGCAGTCGTTGCGGGCCTGGTCCTCTACAACGGATCTGTGCTGGCTGAAGTCTTCCGGGCCGGCATCGAATCGCTCCCCCGCGGACAAAGCGAGGCCGGCTATGCCATCGGCTTGCCGAAGAGCGCGGTCATGACAAACATCCTGTTGCCACAGGCGGTCCGCTCGATGCTCCCGGTGATCATTTCCCAGCTCGTGGTCATCCTCAAGGACACCGCATTGGGATTCATCGTGACTTACAACGAGATCCTCTTCCAGGCCAAGTACTTCGGAAGCCAGGCCCAGTACGGTTCGCCGATCATTCCTTCCGCGATCATCGCGGGCGTTCTGTACGTCGGAATGTGCCTGATCCTGGCCGGAATCGCCAAGTGGCTTGAAGGCCGGATGCGCCGCAACGTCAAAGTGGTGAAGGTGACCAAGTCGGAGATTGTGGCAATCGAGGGCTAGGCACAAGAACGCCGTAAACGCAGGTGTGGCCCGTGGGCTTGGTTCCGGAACCAAGCCCACGGGCCACACCCACGATCTCAAGCAAAAAGTGAGGTCACTCCACCTAGTCAGCCAGCCACGACCGCAGTGCGCGGAGGCACTCACGGATGGCATCGGCGTCGACGTGTTCGTTGTCTTTGTGCGCCAGCAGCGGATCGCCCGGCCCGAAGTTGACCGCGGGAACGCCCAGCTCGCTGAAGCGCGCGACGTCGGTCCAACCGTATTTGGGTTTGGGCTCGGCACCGACGGCGGCAACGAAGGACGCGGCAGCCGGGTGGTTGAGGCCCGGCCGCGCTCCAGCGGCGGCGTCGGTGCGGACGACGTCGAAGCCCTCCAACAGTTCGCGGACATGGGCTTCGGCCTGATCCGGGGTCTTGTCCGGCGCGAAGCGGTAGTTGATCTCCACGACGCAACGGTCCGGGATCACGTTTCCGGCGGTCCCGCCGTTGATCTTCACGGCATTGAGGCTTTCCCGGTAGTCCAGCCCATCGACGTTGACGGTGCGCGGTTCGTAGGCTGCCAAGCGGCCCAGGATGGGTGCGGCAGCGTGAATGGCATTGCTGCCCATCCACGCCCGGGCAGAGTGCGCCGCTTCCCCGACGGTGGTGGCTTCGAAGCGGCTGGTGCCGTTGCAACCGCCTTCCACCGTACCGTCGGTGGGTTCGAGCAGGATCGCGAAGTCCCCCTCCAGGAGATGGCCGTGATTCCGCACCAAGCGGCCAAGGCCGCTCTTGACCGCTTCGACTTCCTCATGGTCGTAGAAGACGAAGGTCACGTCCTTACCCGGCTCGGCGCCGCCGTCGAACATGGTTGCGGCGAGCGCAAGCTGCACCGCGACTCCGCCCTTCATGTCGGTCGCTCCGCGTCCATACAGGTTTCCCGTCCCGGGAACGCCGGACTCCCACGTGGAAGGCACGGTGCCGAGCGAACCTTCCACGGTGGGCAACGGCACGGTATCGAGATGGCCGGCCAGAATCACGCGCTCCGGGCGTCCCAGCTCGGTCCGGGCCATGATGGCGTCACCGTCCCGCAGAAGCTGCAGGCCGGGGATCGTACGAAGTGCGGATTCAACGGCGTCTGCAAGCGCGGCTTCGTTGCCGGACACGCTGTTGATGTCCATCAGCGCGGCAGTCAGCAGCGCAACGTCTTGCCTGATGTCAAGAAGGATCGGGGTAGTTTCAACAGTCACCTCTCCACTGTATCCCGAGCGAATTGCGACCCCTTCGGTCCACACACGGTTTCAAAGGAAGCAGTGGCTCTCGATAGACTTGCGCCATGACTGAAACCGCTGCCTCTGCCGCTCTCGATAGCGCTTCTGCCAACGATCGCTCCGCCTATGGCTTTGGCCTGGCCACCATCGCCACGTCCGACGCCGGCGAAGCGACAGTGCTGGACGTATGGTTTCCGGCGCCGGCACTGGGCGAAGTTGCCGCATCCCTCCGGGCCGTGGAGCACGCCGACGAGTCGCTGACCACACTTGCGGCTGAAAGCCACGACGCAGACCGCAGGACCGAGCAGAAGGTGGTCTTTGCCCAGATCAACCTGGACGAGGCCCCCGCGGACACCGTTGACGCCTACCTGCGCCTGCACTTGCTTTCGCACCGGCTGGTCAAGCCCAACAGCATCAACCTGGACGGCATCTTCGGCAAGCTCCCCAACGTCGTGTGGACGAACTTCGGCCCCGCCGCAGTGGACGGCTTCGAATTGACCCGTGCCCGCTTGCGCAAGCGCGGGCCGGTCACCGTCTACGGAGTGGACAAGTTCCCACGCATGGTGGACTACGTCGTCCCCACGGGCGTCAGGATCGCCGACGCCGACCGCGTCCGCTTGGGCGCCTACCTTTCCGAAGGCACCACGGTCATGCACGAAGGCTTCGTGAACTTCAACGCCGGCACGCTCGGCACGTCCATGGTGGAAGGCCGGATCTCGGCGGGCGTTGTTGCCGGTGACGGTACCGACGTCGGTGGCGGCGCTTCCATCATGGGAACCCTCTCCGGTGGCGGCAAGGAAAAGATTGCCTTGGGTGAACGCGTGCTCCTGGGCGCCAACTCCGGCGTGGGCATCAGCATCGGCGACGACTCCGTGGTCGAAGCAGGCCTTTATGTCACGGCTGGAACCCGCGTGCGCATCCCTGGCCCGAAGGACGCCAACGGCGAGGACACCAGCAGCATCATCAAGGCTGTTGAGCTCTCCGGCGTGCCGAACCTGCTGTTCCGCCGCAACTCCACCACTGGTGAAGTCGAGGTCCTTCCCCGCAAGGGCCAGACGGTGGAACTCAACGAAGCCCTCCACGCCAACTAGCTGTTATCTGGATGCGCCGTCTCCGACGCACCATTATCTTGTTGCTGGCGCTTGCCTTGGTGGCTGGTGCCATCTACGCCGTGGTGACTGTACTGCAGCGCTCCGACACCTTGGTTACGGAGCGCTGCGTCGCCGTCGTCGGCTCGGATTCATACGAGTTGGCGACGGACCAGGCTGCGAATGCCGCCCTCATCACCGCCATTGCGGTGCAGCGGGGGCTGCCTCCGCGCGCGGCCACAATTGCTGTGGCCACCGCGATGCAGGAATCCAAGCTTCGCAACATCGGCCACGGTGACGAGGTGGGCCCCGATTCGAGGGGACTATTCCAGCAGCGCCCGTCCCAGGGGTGGGGCACCGAGGCCGAAGTCATGGATCCCGTCTACGCGACCAACGCCTTCTATGACCACTTGGTCAAAGTGCCCGGCTACGAAACCATGGCGATCACTGATGCGGCGCAAGCGGTCCAGCATTCCGCCTACCCCCAGGCTTACGCGCAGCAGGAACCCATGGGCCGGGCCTACGCGTCGGCGCTGACGGGACATTCCGAGAGGGCCCTCGACTGCACGCTCCGTGCCGCGGACGCTGCCGGTGATCCGAACGCCGTTGTGGCGGCCATGACGACGGCGTTCGGCTCCCTGCCAGCCGTTGCCCAGGGCCGCACGGTCCAGTTGAACATTACCGGTGCGCAGGCGTGGGCTGTGGCCCAGTGGGCAGTAGCGAATGCCAAGGACCTTTCGGTGACGCAGGTTGACGTGGCCGGCGCCACCTGGAACCGCCAGGACCACAAGGGCTGGCAGGATCCAGCGGCAGCATCGGGAGCCGTGACCATCACGGTTTCGGCTCCGAAGACATGATTTCTGGCTGAAGCCACAGGTTGCGGGCGTCAGGCTGCGGGCTTCAGACGAGTAGCTCAACCACTGGCTGGACGTAGCTGCGGAAGATGTCCGGCTCGGACAAGAGCCGGTGACTCATGATCATCTTGTCCGGCTCAAGGTACCAGGCCCTTGGCTCGCTGAGGGGAAGTTCGATGATTGTCAACTGGAAGTCCCGGGAACTCCGTCCGACTTCCAGAAGGCGGTCCTCCACCATGTCCCCCAGAAGCAAGGTGGCGCCGCTCGCTTCGCGTTCGGCTTCCAGTTTTTCGTAATCTTCAAGGCGTTCACGGGCCCACGTGAGGGCGGCCCCGAAGTGTGCCTGCAGTACTCGGCGCAGGGCAGGCGAATTGCCGAAGGCGTTGAATCCCGGAGGTGAAAGTTCCGGCGCCGCATCCGGATACGCCCTCAACAACTGCTCCCACCAGGCCTCCCACTCTGTCTTGAGGGCCGGCACCCCGCCTACCTCGGCGGTGAGGTGCGTGTGGTCCGCGTGTCTGACTTTGGGTGTGGCGTGGGACAACGTCGGCGTTCCGGCTCCGTCCAATCCAGCAACGTCTCTCAGATACAAGGCAATGAGCATCGGTCCGGAGGTGTCCATTGTGATCCGCCACCCCTGACCGCCTGTGTCATGCATCCGATTGCCTCCCTTGGCAGGTGCCCGCTCAGGGTTCCAGTCTATTCCCGATGAGCCTTGACGTTAACGGTTCGACGGGACCGCAACCAGAGTCTCCAGATGCGCGGTCAGAACGTCGCGGCAGACCTCGGCTGTCATCCACTCAGGCTGCAGCAAGGCATGCATGCACAGTCCGTCGAGGGTCGCCAGGAGGCGCTCGGCCTCGGTCACCAGATGCTCCTGGATGGATCCGCCGTCGGGCATCAGCCGCATCACCAAACGGCCGACGACGGCGGCCACGGCACGGTGGCTGCGTGCGGCTTCCGGTTCAAGCACCGGCCGGATCCGGGCCGCGTGCCGGAATGCCATCCACACGCAGGCATCGACTGCCAGTTGCTCGTCGAGCGGAAGGAATTGACCCAGCAGGGTTAACACGGCGGCGTCGTGTTCCGCAGAGGCTTTGTCTAGTGATTCGACGACGGCGTACGCTTCCTCAAGCCGCCCGGCGATCCTGTCGATGACCACGGCAAAGGAATGGACCAGCAGTTCATCGCTGCTGACAAAATAGTGACGGACCGAGCCGACGGCAAGCCCGGCCTCGTCGGCGACCTCCCGCAAGGAGGCACGCTCGAGGCCATCCGAGGCAATGATCCTGAAGACGGCTTCGACTACTTCCTGGCGCCGGGCTTCGGCATCAACAATCTTGGGCACAAAACTTTTTAGCACAAACGTGCTTGAACCGTGCCGTCGGCGCACGGGAACCGCGCGACTGTGGCGTACGCAACACTGAGCGGGCACGGACCAAGTTCGGCTAGCGTTGGTCACATGAGAATTCTTGTCACGGGTGGCACCGGCTATATCGGATCGCACACCGTCCTGTCCTTGTTGGAAACCGGGCACGAAGTGGTCGTGGTGGACAACCTCGTGAATTCAAGCGAAGAATCCCTGCGCCGCGTCGGTGAACTGGCGGGAAGGACCGCGGCGTTCCATCAGGTGGATCTGGTGGATGAGCCCGCGGTTGAGGCCGTGTTCGACCGGCATCAGATCGACGCCGTCATCCACTTCGCCGGGCTCAAGGCGGTGGGCGAATCCGTGCAGGAACCCCTGAACTACTACTACAACAACATCGTGGGCACGCTGAACCTGCTGCGGGCCATGGACAAGCACGGGGTCCGTTCGATCGTTTTCAGTTCCTCGGCAACGGTGTACGGCGAGCACAACCCGATCCCCTACGTCGAGAAGATGGAGATCGGGGCGAACAACCCCTACGGCCGCACCAAGGAACAGATCGAGGACATTCTCACGGACCTCGGCGCCGCGGACGAGCGCTGGCACATCGCCTTGTTGCGGTACTTCAACCCGGTGGGCGCACATCCGTCCGGCAGGATCGGCGAGGACCCGCAGGGCATCCCGAACAACCTGGTCCCGTACATCGCCCAGGTTGCCGTGGGACGCCGCGAAAAGCTCATGGTCTTCGGTGGAGACTACGACACCCCGGACGGCACCTGCCTGCGGGACTACATCCACGTGGTCGACCTCGCCGATGGCCACGTCGCCGCGCTGGACTACGTTGCGGAACGCCCCGGCGTGCACCGCTGGAACCTCGGCTCCGGGAAGGGCACGTCCGTACTGGAGATGCTCCACGCCTTCGAGCAAGCCGTGGGCCACCCGCTGCCGTACGAGATCACGGGACGCCGCGCCGGAGACCTGCCCGCATTCTGGGCCGACGCCTCCTCCGCCCTGGCGGATCTCAGCTGGTCCACGACCAAGACCGTGGACCAAATGTGCGAAGACCACTGGCGCTGGCAGAAGAACAACCCCCTCGGCTACAGCTCTTAAAAGCAAACGCGGGGTCGCTTACGGCCCATGATGTCCCTCGGGACGGGCTGTAAGTGACCCCGCGTTGGCTGGTTACATCGCCGGGTAGTCGCGCTCCGGCTCTCCTGTGTAGAGCTGCCGCGGACGGCCGATCTTCGTCTGGGGGTCGTTGATCATTTCGCGCCACTGGGCGATCCAGCCGGGGAGCCGGCCGATCGCGAACAGCACCGTGAACATCTTCTCGGGGAAGCCCATGGCCTTGTAGATCAGGCCGGTGTAGAAGTCGACGTTCGGGTAGAGCTTGCGCTGGATGAAGTAGTCATCAGCCAGGGCCTTCTCTTCGAGGCGCATCGCGATGTCCAGGAGCTCGTCGTTGCCGCCGAGCTTGCCCAGGATCTCGTGTGCCGTCGCCTTGATGATCTTCGCGCGGGGGTCGTAGTTCTTGTAGACGCGGTGGCCGAAGCCCATGAGGCGGACGCCGTCCTCCTTGTTCTTGACCTTCTCCATGTAGTCCTCCGGCTTGATGCCGTCGGCCTGGATCTGGCGCAGCATCTTCAGCACGGCTTCGTTGGCGCCACCGTGGGCGGGACCGAAGAGGGCGTTGATGCCGGCGGAAACGGAAGCGAACAGGTTCGCGTTCGAGGAGCCCACGAGTCGGACGGTCGACGTCGAGCAGTTCTGCTCGTGGTCGGCGTGCAGAATGAGCAGGAGGTCCAGTGCCTTGACGACGACGGGGTCCAGCTCGTACTGCTCCGCCGGCAGGCCGAAGCTCAGGCGCAGGAAGTTCTCCACGAGGTTCATGGAGTTGTCCGGGTACAGCATGGGCTGGCCGATGGACTTCTTGTGCGCGTAGGCCGCGATGACCGGCAGCTTCGCCATGAGACGGATGGTGGAAACTTCCACGTGCTCAGGGTTGAACGGGTCCAAGGAGTCCTGGTAGAACGTGGACAGCGCGGAGACAGCCGAGGAAAGCACCGGCATCGGGTGCGCGTCACGCGGGAAACCGCCGAAGAAGCCCTTGAGCTCTTCGTGGAGCAGCGTGTGGTGGCGGATCCGCTGGTCAAACGCGTCCAGCTCGGTGGGCGTGGGTAGGTTGCCGTAGATCAGCAGGTAGGAAACTTCCAGGAAGCTTGAGTGCTGGGCAAGCTGCTCGATCGGGTAGCCACGGTACCGCAGGATACCGGCGTCGCCATCGATGTAGGTGATTGCCGACGTCGTGGCGGCGGTGTTCATGAAGCCGGGGTCATAGGCGACGGCGCCCGTCTGCTTCAGCAGCTTGGAAACGTCGTATCCTTCGTTCCCTTCTACAACCTTGATCCGCGGGAGTTCGAGTTCTCCGCCGGCATGGCGCAGGGTAGCGCTGGTGGTCTCAGTCATGGAGTCCCCTTCATGAGGCTCTTGGCCTCGGTCGAAAGCTTGATCCAACCAACATCTGGTGACTCCAGCCGGGCGCCTGCAGGTGCAGGCGCCATCAACCGGACTGCCTTCGTGGAGAAAGCCACCATTGATAGTCAGTTAAAAGCTACCGCCAGTAAGCGGGACAAACTAATTCACAAGCTACGGTTACTCGCGGAATGACGCGCCCTGTGCGGCAAGTCACAGCATTGTTACCGAGCGGTGTCCAAGCGTTCCACGGCCGCATCGATGCGTTCGTCCGTGCCCGTGAGCGCCACCCGGATGAAACCATTGCCCGCGTCTCCGTAGAACACTCCGGGCCCGACGACGATCCCCAAGTCAGCGAATCGCTGGACTGTGTCCCACGTCGCCTCCCCTGCGGTGGACCACAAGTACAGGCCCGCTTTGGACTCGTGGATGTCCAGGCCGAAGTTCTGCAGGGCTGGCAAAAGCCGTTCACGGCGGCCGCGGTAGAGATCCTTTTGGACGAGCACGTGGTTGGCATCGCCCAGCGCGATGCGCATGGCTTCCTGGACGGGGTAGGGCACAATCATGCCTGCGTGCTTGCGGCTGTTGACCAGATTCGCCACGATTGAGGAGTCGCCTGCCACGAAGGCGGCACGGTAGCCGGCGAGGTTCGACTGCTTGCTGAGCGAGTAGACGCACAACAGACCGTCCGTGGACCCTCCGGTGACGCGCGGATCAAGGACACTCGGCACTGCTTCGCCGCCGCGCTGGGCATCCCATTCGCCCCAGCCGAGTTCGGCATAGCATTCATCCGATGCCACGACTGCGCCGATCTCGCGGGCCTGGGCCACGATCTGCCGGAGGGATTCGACGTCACGGACGCTGCCCGTGGGGTTGCCCGGAGAATTGATCCAAATCAGCCGGACCCTTGCGCGGGTGGCTGGGTCAAGTTCGTCCAGGCTGTCCGCGGCGACCGCAGTGGCCCCGGCGAGCATAGCGCCGATGTCGTAGGTCGGGTAAGCCACAGTGGGGCGGACCACGACGTCGCCTGCGCTGAGTCCCAGCAGGAACGGGAGCCAGGCCACCAGTTCCTTCGAGCCGACCGTGGGCAGGACGTCCCTCGGATCGATCCCCGGGACCCCGCGACGGCTGGCAAACCAAGTGGACACAGCCTCGCGAAGAGCTTCCGTTCCGTGGACCGTTGGGTAACCATGGGCGTCAGCTGCCCCGGCGAGCGCCTCGCGGACCAGCTGCGGCGTAGGATCCACAGGAGTTCCGATGGAGAGATTGACTACTCCGCCCGGGTGTTCTGAAGCCTTGGCCACGTACGGCGCCATAGCTTCCCAAGGGTAGTCGGGCAGGTTGAGGCCGAAAGCGGGGGCCGCAGAAATCAAAGGAAGCAACCGTTCTTAGTGGTCTTGGTTCTGCGGAGGGAGCGCGGCGATGAAGGGGTGGTCCTTGCCCGTGTTGCCGATCTTGGCAGCTCCGCCCGGGGAACCAAGGTCATCGAAGAACTCGACGTTGGCCTTGTAGTAGTCGGCCCATTCCTCCGGGGTGTCATCCTCGTAGTAAATCGCTTCCACCGGGCACACGGGTTCACAAGCTCCGCAGTCCACGCATTCGTCCGGGTGGATATAGAGGGAACGCTCGCCTTCGTAGATGCAGTCAACAGGGCATTCTTCAATACACGCCTTGTCCTTGACGTCCACACACGGCTGCGCGATTACGTAGGTCACGTCCCTTGCCTCTCCACAGTTGTCCCGGCCAATGTCCGGGTAGTACCACCGGCCCTGTGGCCGGTACATCGAATTCTGTAGCCTATTATCCCCCAGCCGGAACTTACCAAACTACTGGGCGTCATAGTATGAACTGGTGACGTTGCCCCACCCCCAGGATTTCCTGCTCAATACCGTATCCGGAACGCGGGTAGTTGTCCGATACCGGCTGGACAACGGCTTCACCGATGCCCTCGGCTACCTACTCTCCGTCACCGACGGTGCGTGCATCATCCGTACCCGGCAGTCCGACGTCGAGATCCCGCTGGGCCTTGTCGTGGCGGCAAAAGAGGTCCCCCCTCCGCCGCCACGCCGAGGTACGCGCACAACCCGCGAGTAATCCCGGCCTCCTGTCCCCAGAGGGTCAGGCGCCATGCACCTCGTCCGGCAGCCTGCGCATTCCCCACAGCGGAGAGAACAGCACGGGTGCAACAAAGACAATGCTTCCGCCCAAGCCGATCCAGAGTGTCGGGACGAGGCCGATGTTCTCGGCCAGGAGACCCGAGGCTAGGGCTGCGATCGGCATGACTCCCCACACCACAAAGCGAATGGACGCATTCATGCGCCCGAGAAGCCGGGGCGGACACACGCGCTGCCTCATGCTCAACTGCATGATGTTGTACACCAGGACTCCGAAAGCAAACCCGAACTCGGAGACGATGAGCATCACGAGGGACATCCATCGTTCGGGGGCAAGCACGCACAACGGAACCAGGAGGAGGAAAAGCGAGCTGATCATCGACGCCACGGGAATGACGGTCCCCTCGCCGACCCGGTCAGCGAGCTTGGGCGCGGAAACAGCTCCGATCAGTCCGCCCACAGCGCCCACTGCCATGATGAGGCCCATGCCCTCGGGACCGAGTTCCAGTTCACGAAGCACCAGCACGGGCATCAAAGTGAAGGCGATCGTGGTGAAGAAGTTGACCCCGCCCGTGCAGGCCACAATCCTGCTGATCAACGGATGCCTGACCACGAAGACCAGGCCTTCCTTGATTTCGCTTGCCAGTGGATGCCGATCCTTCGCGGGCACGGGACGTTCCGCATCGCCCGTCCTGAGCAGGAAAACGGCCGACATCAGATACCCGATCGCCTCGCCGACGAACAGCACCGGGGCGGACACAATAGTCAGCAACCCACCGCCCGCGGCCGGACCCCCGATCCGCGCGATCTGGGAGGTGGCTTCCAGCTTGGAGTTTGCCTGCGGAACTTTCGCGGCATCCACGAGTACCGGCACATAGCTCTGGTAAGAAACGTCGAAGAAGACCGTTGCGGCCCCGACGACGGCGGCTACGGCGTACAAGTGCCAGATCTGCAGGACGCCGCCCCACCAGAGGATCGGTACGGTGGCCATCGCCGCGGTCCGGACCAGGTCCGCCACAATCATGGCGCGACGCTTGAGCCAGCGGTCCACCCAGGCTCCCGCCGGCAAGCCGATCAGCAGGAAGGCGGCAAGGCTGGCGGCATTGAGTGCGCCAACCTCGAACTCGCTGGCTCCGAGCAAAGTCACCGCGAGGACGGGAAAAGCCAATTGCCCAAGTTGCGCCCCGAGCTGGCTGACGGCCTGGCCAGACCAAAAGGTAATGAAGTTCCGGTCCCGCCAAAGCGAGGCCGCTTGCTGCGCTGTGTCAGTTTGCTGAGCATTGTCCGTGGTCCCGGCATTCACCCGCCCAGTTTCCTGCAGTGATTGGTATATGTCAATCACTCATGGGTGGCTACACTGGCCACCATGACGGAACACGAGCGGGAGGACAGTGACCTGGTGGCCAAGGGTCGCGCCTTGAGTTCGCCCCTGCGCCTGAGGATTCTCCGGCTCTGCCTGCACCACGCGCGCACCAACAAAGAGATCGCCGGGCTGTTGGACATCAATCCGGCGTCGAGCTTGCACCATGTCAGGACCTTGGTGCGCACCGGTTTTCTCGAGCCGCAGGAAGGCCGGAAGGGAAAGAGGGGCGCCAAGGAGGTGCCGTACATCGCCACCCGCACCTCGTGGAGCACTCCCGTCGACGATATTGCCCCGGTCCTGATCGAAACATTCGTCCAGGAAACCCGCGGACTCGCGCCCGAGGACGTTGATGTCTGGCGGCTTGGAGTGAAGTTCAACGCCGCACGGCAGCAGGAAATGATGGGCAAGCTGCGGGAGGTCGTCGAGGAATACATGCGCCTTCCGCCAGACGACGACGGCGAGGCCACCTCGCTCTTGATCGCCCACCACCGGGACCCAAGCGCCGACTAGCTAGCCGCGCGGCGGACGCCTGTAGCGCCGGCACCACAAGAGCATCACGAGCGTCACGGCCGCGCTCCCGTAGACCCATACATTGCCCGGCGCATCTGCGACGATCAGCGCCTTGTTGGTTCCGGCTGAAGAAAGCGCACCGACAGCTGCGTAACAAACAATGCCCGCTACCGCCGTCGGGAGCAAGGACCGCGACCACGCACCCAGCAGGAGCTGGAGCGATGCGAGCAGGAGCAATGCCGCCGCGGCACCCCAGTAGACGTCGACGCCGTCAATGGGGAGCACTTGCCGGTGAAGTGCGGTGCCTGCAAGGGCAGCAAAAAGAGCCACCGGAACTGCCGCGGCAATGCCGCGTGCTGTTCCGGTGGCTCCCCTATTCAATGCGTCAGTCCGTTCGGTGCGTCAATGCGCAGTCAGCGCAGGATCAGACCTTGGCGCGTGCGCGGGTAGCCTTGGCACGCTCGTTGGCGTCCAGGATCACCTTGCGGATGCGGATGGACTCCGGGGTGACCTCAACGCACTCGTCTTCGCGGGCGAATTCGAGGGACTCTTCGAGGGTCAGGTCGCGCGGCGGCGTCAGGTTCTCGAAGGTATCGGAGGAAGCGGCACGCATGTTGGTGAGCTTCTTTTCCTTGGTGATGTTGACGTCCATGTCGTCGGCGCGCGAGTTCTCGCCGACGATCATGCCCTCGTAGACCTCGGACGTAGGCTTCACGAAGAAGGAACCGCGTTCCTGCAGGTTGATCATCGCGAAGGGGGTGACGACGCCGGCGCGGTCGGCAACCATCGAACCGTTGGTGCGGTATTCGATGGGGCCGGCCCACGGCTCGTAGCCTTCGGAGATCGAGGAAGCGATGCCGGCGCCACGGGTGTCCGTGAGGAACTTGGTGCGGAAGCCGATGAGGCCACGTGCCGGAACGATGAATTCCATGCGGCACCAGCCCGTACCGTGGTTGGCCATGTTGGTCATGCGGCCCTTGCGGGCGGCCATGAGCTGAGTGACCGCACCGAGGTACTCTTCAGGCACGTCGATGGTCATGTGTTCCATCGGCTCGTGGATCTTGCCGTCGATGGTCCGGGTGACAACCTGCGGCTTGCCGACAGTCAGTTCGAAGCCTTCGCGTCGCATCTGCTCCACGAGGATGGCCAGGGCAAGCTCGCCACGGCCTTGGACTTCCCAAGCATCGGGACGCTCGGTGGGCAGAACCTTGATGGAGACGTTACCGATCAGTTCCTTGTCCAGGCGATCCTTCACCTGGCGGGCCGTGACTTTGGCACCCTTGACCTTGCCGGCCAGCGGAGAGGTGTTGATACCGATGGTCATGGAGATCGCGGGGTCATCCACCGTGATGAGGGGCAGCGGCTGCGGGTTCTCCGCGTCGGTCAGGGTCTCACCAATGGTGATTTCCTCGATACCTGCAACAGCCACGATCTCGCCCGGGCCGGCGGACTCTGCCGGTACGCGGTCAAGGGCCTTGGTGGCCAGGAGCTCGGTGATCTTGACGTTCTTCAGTTCGCCGTTGGCACGCGCCCAAGCGACGGTCTGGCCCTTGCGGAGGGTGCCGTTGTAGATGCGCAGGAGTGCGAGGCGGCCGAGGAACGGGGAAGCGTCGAGGTTGGTGACGTGCGCCTGCAGGACACCGTTCGGGTTGTAGGTCGGCGCCGGGATGTGCTCGATGATCGTCTTGAAGAGAGGTTCGAGGTCTTCGTTATCCGGTGCCGAGCCATCAGCGGGCTGGTCCAGGGAGGCGCGGCCAACCTTGGCTGCGGCGTAGACCACGGGCACTTCCAGGATCTTGTCCAGGTCCAGGTCCGGGACTTCGTCCGCGAGGTCGGAGGCCAGGCCAAGGAGCAGGTCCATGGACTCGTGGACAACCTCTTCGATGCGGGCGTCGGGGCGGTCGGTCTTGTTGACCAGCAGGATGACGGGCAGGTGCGCGGCAAGGGCCTTGCGGAGCACGAAGCGGGTCTGCGGCAGCGGACCTTCGGAAGCGTCAACCAGGAGGACCACGCCGTCAACCATGGACAGGCCGCGCTCCACCTCGCCACCGAAGTCGGCGTGGCCGGGGGTGTCGATCACGTTGATGGTGATGGTCTCGCCATTGGACGACGGGCCGTTGTAGGCAACCGTGGTGTTCTTGGCGAGGATGGTGATGCCTTTTTCGCGCTCCAGGTCACCGGAGTCCATGACGCGGTCTTCCAGGTGGTTGTGCTCGGCGAAGGAGTTGGTCTGCTTGAGCATGGCGTCGACCAGGGTGGTCTTGCCGTGGTCAACGTGGGCCACAATCGCGACGTTGCGCAGATCACTGCGCGATGCAGTGGCCGCGGCGGTGTTGGTGGTGGTTTCAGACATGCGTAATGGCTCGATTCAGTGGTGAAGTCAGCTGTTGTATCGCGACATTTCCAACCGGAACGCACGACGGATTAGACCCTTTGACACAGGGCACCTTCATAGAGTCTAAACGCTGTGGTATTTATTGGCCTAAAAATCACCCTCCAAGCCATCGAATTGTGCCCTTCATCACAATCGGCAAGGCGTTCCGGGCAAGCTGGAAACGACAAAAGAGCCGGTACCACTTCCCCCCACGGAAGTGGTACCGGCTCCCTTGCTCCCCTAACTCACACGGAGCGGACGGTCGCTATGCCCGTCAGGCCACCACGGGCGGCAGCATCAGGCTGGCGCCCGGGATCGCGTTGAGCAGGGCCTTGGTGTAGTCCTGCTGCGGCGAATCGAAGACGTCGTCGGTGCTGCCCGTTTCCACGAGCTTGCCCTTCTGCATCACGCAGACATGGTCGGCGATCTGCCGCACGACGGCGAGGTCGTGCGTGATGAACAAGTACGTCAGTCCAAGATTTGACTGCAGCTCGGCCAGGAGGTTCAGGACCTGGGCCTGCACCAAGACGTCCAAAGCGGAGACCGCCTCGTCGCAGATGATCACTTCGGGGTCGAGGGCCAAGGCCCGCGCGATCGCGACGCGCTGCCTTTGCCCGCCGGAGAGCTCGTTCGGGTACCGCTGCATGGTGGACTGCGGCAGCGCCACCTGGTCCAGGAGCTCCCTGACCTTCTTCTCGCGGCTGGCCTTGTCACCGATCTTGTGGGTCCGGAGGGGTTCCTCGATGGTCCTGAAGATGTTGTACATCGGGTCGAGCGAACCGTACGGGTCCTGGAAAATCGGCTGGACGCGGCGCCGGAACTTGAAGATCTCCCGGCTGTTCAAGGTGGAGGTGTCCACGCCGTCGAACACGATCCGCCCCGACGTCGGTGCGAGCAGGTTGAGGACCATCTGCGCCACAGTGGACTTGCCGGAACCCGACTCCCCCACGATCGCCGTCGTCGTCCCCCGCTTGACGTTGAACGAGACGTTGTCCACCGCGGTGAAGTCCGTTGACTTGCCGACGCCGGAGCGCAGCTTGAAGACCTTGCTGAGGCTCTCGACCTTCAGGACGTCGTCCGACAGCGCCTTTTCGACCACAGCTTCGGTGGGTGCAAGGAGTTCTTCCGTCTCGATTCCTTCGGCCTTGGCGGCCTGGATCCTCCGGGAAGCGAGGGACGGTGCGGAGGCCACCAATCGCTGGGTGTAGGGGTGTTGCGGGTTACGGAGCAATTCGAGGGAAGGACCGGCCTCCACCACGTTGCCGCGGTACATGACCACCACTTTGTCCGCACGTTCGGCCGCAAGACCAAGATCGTGGGTGATGAGCAAGACCGCTGTGCCGAGCTCCGCCGTCATGGTCTCGAGGTGGTCCAGGATCTGCCGCTGTACCGTCACGTCCAGGGCCGACGTCGGCTCGTCCGCGATCAGGAGCCGCGGCTGGCAGGACAGGCCGATGGCGATCAGGGCACGCTGGCGCATGCCGCCGGAGAATTCGTGCGGGTACTGCTTGGCGCGGCGTGCGGAGTCCGGCAGGCCGGCTTCCCCCAGGACGCGGGCGACGTCGGCAGGAGCGTTGGGCTTGCCGTTGGCGCGCAGCGTCTCGCGGACCTGGTAGCCGATCTTCCAGACCGGGTTGAGGTTGGACATCGGATCCTGCGGAACCATGCCGATCGTGTTGCCGCGCAGCTCGATCATGCGACGTTCCGGAGCGTGGGAGATGTCCTCGCCGTCGAGCAGGATCTGCCCGCCGGAAACCCTGCCGTTCTCCGGCAGGAGACCAATGGCGGCGAGCGCCGTCGTCGACTTGCCCGAGCCGGACTCCCCCACAATGGCGACAGTCTCGCCGGGCATGATGGTCAGGTGCGCGTTCTTGACGGCCTGGAATTCGCCGCCCGCCGTCTGGAAGGAGATGGCGAGGTCCCGGATTTCCAGGAGCGGACGCTCTTCGGATCCGGCTTCGTCGATGGTGACGTTGGATGTTGCCATGATTGCCTCCTTCATCGCTTGCGGCTCTTGGGGTCAAGGGCGTCACGCAGCGCGTCGCCAAGCATGATGAAGCTCAGGACCGTGATGGACAGTGCGGTTGCGGGGAACATCAGCACCTCGGGGTTGGTGCGCAACGTGTCCTTCGCCGCGGAAATGTCGTTACCCCAGGACATGATGCTGCCGGGCAGGCCAATGCCGAGGAAGGACAGCGTTGCTTCCGTCACGATGAAGACGCCAAGCTCCATGGTGGCCAGGACGATGATCGGCGCGAGCGCGTTCGGAACGACGTGCCGGACCAGCGTGCCGATCTTGGAGACACCGAGCGAGCGTGCGGCGGTGACGAAATCCGCGTTGCGGACTTCGATCACGGCCCCGCGGGTGATGCGGGCCATTTGGGGCCAGCCGAGCATCACGATGACCATGACCACCGTGAACACGCTCTTGTTCTCGCGGAAGAAGGGGAGCTGGGTGACTACCAGTGCGCCGAGGACCAAGGGCAACGCGAAGAAGATGTCGCCAATGCGGGCAATGATGGTGTCAACCCAGCCGCCGAAAAAGCCTGCCAGTGCACCGAGGGTGACCCCGATGATCAGGACGAAAATGACGGAGACGACGCCGACAGTCAAGGATGCCTGTGTGCCGTGGATGACGCGGGAGTAGATGTCGCAGCCCTGGAAGGTGAATCCCAGGGGGTGGCCGGCCGAGGGGCCAGCGAGGGAATCGCCCAGCTGGCAGTTGTCGTTCGGGGCTGTCTGCGTGAACAGGCCCGGGAAGAACGCGACGACGAGGAGCAGCAGAATCATGAGCGCCGAGATAATGAAGAGCGGCCGACGGCGGAGCTTCCGCCAGGCATCCGCCCACAGGCTCAGGGGGGCTGCGTCGACCTTGAGGGTATCGGTCGCCAGCAGCGGTGTCTCGTCGATAGGGGCAACGTAGTGCTCGATCTGACGGTTACTTTTCATAACGGATCTACTTTTCATAGCGAATCCTGGGGTCAAGCCAGGCGTAGAGGAGGTCCACCAACAGGTTGGCGGCAACGAAGACCAGCACCAGCACGCTCACAATGGCGACGACGGTGGGGCCTTCGCTTCGGATCACGGCCTGGTAGAGCTTTTGGCCGACGCCGGGCACGTTGAAAATGCCTTCGGTGACAATCGCGCCGCCCATCAAGCCACCCAGGTTCGCGCCCAGGTAGGTGACCACGGGAATCATGGAGTTCCGCAGGATGTGGGCCAGGACCACGCGGGGGCGGGAGAGGCCCTTTGCGGTTGCGGTGCGGACGTAGTCGGCGTTCATGTTTTCAATGACCGAGGCGCGGGTCAGGCGCAGCACGTACGCAAAGGACACGAGGCCAAGCACCGTGGCCGGAAGGACCAGGGTGCCCCAATCCGCGTTGGATCCAACAGTCGGCTTGGCCCAGCCGAGCTGGACGCCGACGACGAGCTGAAGCACGAAGCCCAGGACGAACGTCGGGACGGCAATGACCACGAGGGAGGCGACCAGCACGGTGGAGTCGAAGATTTTTCCCTTGCGCAAGCCGGCAATCAGGCCGAAGGCCACACCGAAGACGGCCTGAATGGCCAAGGCCTCGACGGCGAGCATGGCGGTCACGGGAAAGATGCGGCCAAGGGTGGCTGCGATTGGCTGGCCAGTGAAGTCCACCCCGAGGTTGAAGGTGAACAGGTTCTTGAGGAACAGGCCGTATTGGACCCAGAACGGCTGGTCGAGGTTGTATTGCTGGCGCAGCGCGGCAATGACGGCTTCGCTGGGCGGTCGGTCGCCGAAGAGGGCGCGGATGGGGTCGCCCGGGAGGGCGAAGACCATGAAGTACACGAGCAGGGTGGTTCCCAGGAACACGGGAATGACCTGCAGCAAACGCCGGAGGATGTACTGGGTCACAGCAACGGTTCCTGGGCGCTCTTGGAAGTATGGGGATTCATAAGGGACAGCTTTCGTGCCGAATCAAGGCATGGGGGCCCGGTTTGTGGCCGGACCCCCATGCGCTAACGAGCTTGGAACAAGTCCAGAAGGACTACTTTGCGGTGATGTTGTAGTACAGCAGGACGCCGTTCCAGCCGGAGTCAACGTTGGTCACGTTCTGGCTCCATACGGCCTGGCGTGCCTGGTACCACAGGGGCAGGTTCGGCAGGTCCTGGAACAGGATTTCCTGTGCCTGGGTGAACTTCTTGTTGGCGTCGTCCGTGGTCTTGGAGGCGAGGCCTTCGTTCAGCAGCTTGTCGAATGCCGGGTTGCTGTAGCCCTCATAGTTGGCGCTGGCACCGGTCTGCAGGACCGGGCCGAGGAAGTTGAACAGCGACGGGTAGTCGGCCTGCCAGCCTGCGCGGGTGAAGCCGGGGAGGGTCTTCGCCTTGCGGAGGTTGAGGATCTCGGCGAACTTTGCGAACGGCTGGCCTTCGGCCTTGATTCCGAGGTTGTTCTTCAGGTTGTTGGCAACGGCGTCGATCCATTCCTTGTTGCCGCCGTCGGTGTTGTACGCCAGCTGGAGGGTCTTGCCGGCGGGCCACGGGCTCATGGCGTCGGCCTTGGCCCAGAGTTCCTTGGCCTTCGCGGCGTCGAACTTCAGGACATCGGAGCCGGCCACGTTGGCGTTGTAGCCATCAACGGAGGGCGACGTGAAGTCCTTGGCGGGGATGCGGGTGCCGTTGAAGACGACCTTGGTGATTTCGTCGCGGTTGATGGCCATGGAGATGGCCTGGCGACGGAGCTTGCCGGCGTCTCCCTGGAACTCAGGCAGGTAGTTCGGGATGTTGAGCGTCGCGTTGCCTGCGTAAGCCTTGTTGAGGTTGTGGTCCGGGAAGTCCGTGGTGTACGTCTTCAGGGCGTTCGTCGGCAAGACGTCGGTGACGTCAAGGTTGTTGGCCTGGATGTCCGTGTATGCCGGAGCAGGATCGGTGTAGAACTTGAAGGTCACGCCGCCGTTCTTGGCCATGCGGGGACCCTGGTAGTCGGCGTTCTTGACGAGGGCGATCTGGCTGTCGTGCTGCCAGGCGCCCTTGGCGGCCATCTTGTACGGGCCGTTGCCGATGGGGTTTTCGCCGAAGGCCTTCGGATCCTTGAGGGCATCGGACGGGAGCGGCATGAAGGCGGAGTAGCCGAGGCGCAACGGCCAGTCGGCTTCCGGCTGGGCCAGCTTCACCGTGATGGTCGAGTCGTCCTTCAGAACCAAGCCGGACATGGTCTGCGCGGTCGGCGCGGGAGTCGACGTGGACTTGCCGTCCGCGCCCGTGGTCTTCTTGGTGGCGCTGACTGCGTCGTAGCCTTCAATGGATTCGAAGAAGCTGCTGCTGGCCTGCGCGTTGGTGCTCAGGGCGGCGAAGTTCCAGGCGTCAACGAAGCTCTTGGCGGTGACTTCCTCGCCGTTGGTGAACTTGGTGCCCTTCTTCACCTTGATGGTGTAATTCTGGCCGTCAGTCGTGTCAATGGATTCCGCGAGAGCGTTCACGGACTTTCCGCTGGCGTCGTAGCTTCGCAGGCCTTCGAACAGGAGTTCGACGACGCGACCGCCGTACACCTCGTTGGTGTTGGACGGCAGCAGGGGGTGCTGGGGTTCATTGCTGTATGCGGTGATGATTTTGTTCGGATCGCCGGCAGCGGTCTGGCCACTGCTCGCGGAGCCGGCGCTGCCGCATCCGGTAAGGGCAAGTGCGGCGACTGCCAGCAAGCCTAGAGCTTTGGAAGTGCGCGAAAAACGCATTCCGCCTCCTATGGATTCAGGGGGATGGGTCGGGGCAACTCATGGCTGCCTCCGGGGCCAGACACAGAATTATCCTGTGACGCGGCCTACGTGGATGTGTAATCCTAACCACACCTTGTCCGAAATATGGAATCCCATTGGCATGAACAACGAAGTGTGCTCTTGACAGTTTTAGTAATGAAGCAGTCATTTCAAGTAAATGAAGCAGTCATTTCAGGTAACGGGTTGGTCCTTGGTAAACTCGACATGCCTGACCCCTGTTTTCCCGCGGAAACCAGGGCCTTTTCGGGGACCCTAAAGGGAGTGCGACGGGCAAATCCTGTGCCCCACACAATGACGAAAAGAGCCCCCGCCGCCAATGGCGACGGAGACTCTTTTGTGGTTGCGACAGTCGGTTCGTGCCGCCGGGAATGCCCCCGGGTGGCTACTCGATGCCGGCAGCCATGAGCTGGGCGCGCAGTTCCCGACGCTCGCGCTGCTTCTCGGGGTCCGGAAGCGGGACCGCGGCCAGCAGCCTCTGTGTGTAAGGCTCCTGCGGATTGCGAAGGATCTGCTCCCTGGTGCCCTGCTCCACAATCCGGCCCCGCTGCATCACGCAGATCCGGTCTGCGAGCACATCAACCACGGCGAGGTCGTGCGTGACGAACAGGCAAGCGAATCCGAGCTCCTTCTGCAGGTTCTGGAAGAGTTCAAGAACTTTTGCCTGGACCGAAACGTCCAGCGCCGACGTCGGCTCATCTGCCACCATGAGCTTGGGCTGCAGGGACAACGCACGGGCAATACCGACGCGCTGCTTCTGCCCACCTGACAATTCATGCGGATAGCGGTTTCGGTAGCCGCGCGGCAGTTCCACCTGGTCCAGGAGGGTCTCGATCCGTTTCTGCAGATCGACTCCCTTCGCGACCCCGGCGAGGAACATCGGTTCGCCGATGCTTTCGCCGATGGGCAGCCGCGGGTTCAACGACGACGACGGATCCTGGAACACCATGCCGATGTCGCGCCGCACTTCGCGCAGTTGCTTTCCATTCCGTTTGGCCGCGGAAATGTCCTGTCCCACCACACGCATACTGCCGGCGGCCACAGGCAAGAGCCCGACGGCGGCGCGTCCAATGGTCGTTTTGCCCGAACCGGACTCCCCGACAAGGCCCACCACCTGGCCGGGGTAGATCACGAGGTTGGCTCCCTCGACAGCGCGGAACGCGGGCACCCGTCCCTGTTTGGGGTATTCAATAGCGACGTCGATCAGCTCGAGCACGGGGTTTCCCTTGGGCTTGGCCGCTTCTTCCGCCGCTGCCTTCAACGCTGCCTGGTTCTCGCGTTCCCGGCGAAGCAGCTCGTCATGTTCAACGGATTCCAGCTCCGTGTTGGTTGCCGCAGCCAATGCCGCGGTCACGTCGACGTCGGCCTTGTCCGCCCCTTGCCCCAGGTGCGGGACCGCTGCCAGAAGCGCCTGTGTGTACTCATGCTGCGGGTTGCTGAAGATCTGCTGCGCGGTGCCGGTCTCCACAATGACGCCCTTGCGCATCACTGCAATGCGGTCGGCCAAGTCGGCCACCACGCCCATGTCGTGCGTGATGAGGACAATGGCGCTGTCCAGCTTGTTGCGCAGATGGCGCATCAGGTCCAGGATTTCGGCCTGGACAGTCACATCGAGGGCCGTGGTGGGCTCATCCGCGATGAGGAGCTTCGGATCGCAGGACAACGACTGGGCGATCATGGCGCGCTGGCGCTGGCCACCGGAAAGCTGGTGCGGATATGACTTGAAGGCCTTCTCCGGGTCGGGAAGCTCCACCAGTTCCAGCATGCGCAATGCACGCTCCTTGGCTTCGAGCGGAGAAACCACATTGTGCAGCCGGATTGTTTCAACAATCTGGGCACCCACTGTGTAAACCGGGTTGAGGGCCGTCATGGGCTCCTGGAAAATCACTGCGACGTCCTTGCCGCGGACTTCCCGGATAGCGCCTGCCTTTGCGCCAAGCAACTCCTTGCCCGAGAGCTTCACACTGCCGGTTACCCGGCTGTTGCTGGGCAGGAGGTCCAGCAAAGCCATGGAGCTCGCGCTCTTCCCGGAACCGGACTCTCCAACGATCGCGAGGACCTCGCCTGCCCGGACCTCATAGTTCAGTCCGATGGCGGCCGGGATCCACTTCTTCTCCACGCCGAAGTCCACACTGAGATCGCGGACTTCCAGTACCACGCTCCCCGGCGCAGTCTTGTCCGAGGCAGTCTCAAGCTGCGTTGCCTCTGGTTCGGGGCTGGCGTTGTCAGTCATGTTGGGTATTCCCTTCCACCCGGGCCACCCTCCAAGGGGTGATTAGTGAAGTAGCCCGGAATCCTGAATTATTAGGGGCATGAGCCAAGAGCCGCATGCCGGAAATGTCGAAATCTTCAAGGCCCGCACCAGCAGGCTGTTCGCCTGGATTTGCTGGGCAGTCGCGGCCTTCGGGATAGTCGTGACCCTTGTGGTGGCCGGACCCGGTGCGCTTTTGGGCACCACTCCCCTGCTCTTGATTGCTTTCCTGGGCTGGTTGCTCTTTTGGCGCCCGGCGGTGGAGGTCCGGGACTCCGGAGTCACGCTGGAAAATCCCTACCGGACCATCGAAGTCCCGTGGGACGCCCTGGTACAGGTGGATACCCGGTATGCCCTCACCCTCATGACGCCGCGCAAGAAGTATCCGGCGTGGGCTGCGCCCGCCCCCGGTATCTGGGGCGGGCGCAATGCCCGCCCCGAGCACCTGAAAGGCCTCCCCGGCACTTCGTACGGTCCGGGCAGCTCTGTCCGTCCCGGAGACCTGAGGAACACGGATTCCGGTATCGCGGCTGTCTTGGTCAGGAGTCGCTGGCAGAGCCTCGTGGAATCCGGCCGTGTCGAACCTGGCCGGGCAGAGGACACTTTGGTGACCGTGAGCGTTGCTTGGTTCCGCGTGGCCGCCACGGTAGCTCTCGTGGCGGCCAGTTACTGGGCGGTCTTCCTGCAATAGGTCCCCCAAGGTGGGTCCCACTCAGCTGCCCTGCGCAGTATCGGCGAGCGGCGCCGTCGTCGTGCTTGACTGGCGCGTTGTTTCGACGGCGCTCTTGGCTTTGAATTTCTTCTGCCGCGGATCGAAGGCGTCCCGCAGGCCGTCTCCAATGAAGTTGATGCTGAGGCAGATCAGGATGATGAAGAGGCCGGGGTACCAGAACAGCCATGGCCGAGTGGCGAAGGCCTCCTGGTTCTGCGAAATCAACAGGCCCAGCGAGGTGTCCGGTGAATGTACACCCAGGCCGAGGTAGCTGAGGGCCGTCTCAAGCAGGATCGCAGCGGACATCGTCAAGGTGACGTTGACGATGAGCACGCCAACTGCATTCGGGAGAATGTGCTTGAAGATGATCCTGGCGTTGGAGGCTCCGGAGATCCGGGCGGCATCTACGAATTCCCGCTCCCGCAGGGTCAAGAACTCACCGCGGACAAGACGGGCCAGGCCCACCCAGCTGACGAGTCCGAGGAAAATACCCAGGATGACGACGCTGTTGCTGGACGCGAAGCCGGCGATCCAGCTTCCTTCATCCCTTCGGCTGGCAATCTGACCGACGACGGCTGCGAGGAGCAACAGCGGAATGATGATGATGACGTCGGTGAGGCGCATGAGGATGGCTTCGACCCAGCCGCGGAAATAGCCTGCAAGTCCCCCGATGATCGCGCCGATCGCACCCGCAATCCCGCCGATCAGGAGCATGACCGTGATGGACTGTTGTGCGCCACGCATTGTCATGGCGAACAGGTCGCGTCCAATCCGGTCCTGGCCGAAGGGATGCTCGCCCCAGGCAAACGGCCATAATGATGACGTCGGAGCGCCGTCGTTGACGAGCGGCGAAACGTCCAAATAGTTGTACTTCCACCATCCCGGTAGGCCAAAGGCACCCACCGCGGTAAAGGCGAGCAGGAAGATCACCACGAAGACTGCCAAACCGATCAGGGCGCCGGTGTGGCCGAAAAACCTCTTGCGGACGATCTGGCCTTGGCTCAGGCCGCTGGTGATTTCGCTGCCTGTTTGGGTGGCTGCAGCTTCAGCGAGCGCCTGTTGCGCGAGGAGTTCTTCCTCTTGTGTTGGCTGGCTCATGCTTTGATCCTTACACGTGGGTCGAGTGCGGAGTAAGCGAGGTCCGCTATCAGGTTGAAGACCATGGCCGTAACGGCCACACACAGGAAGACACCCATGACCGGGTTCGGGTCAATGTGCAGAAGCCCGTCGATGAACAAGAAGCCCATGCCGCGGACAGAGAAAACTGTCTCCGTGATGACGGCACCGCCGATGAGGGCTCCGATGTCGAAAGCAACAATCGTCGCGATCGGGATCAGCGCATTACGGAAGGCGTGACCCATGATCACCGAACGCTCACTCAAGCCCTTTGCCCGCGCCGTCCGAATGAAGTCCATGTTCATGATTTCCAGCATCGACGAACGCGTGAATCGCGTGTAGCTGGCCAGGGACACCAGGATCAAGGCGACCGTCGGCAGGACGAGGTGGGTGAGGGTGTCCGTTGACAGGATCCAGAAATCGCCCTGGATGTTCGGGGTTCCGGCCCCGATGGTCGCGATCGGACGTCCACGCACCCTGCTGTTGTTGAAGTAGGACGGCCACGCTTGCATGAAACGGTCCACGATCACGAGGGCCCCGACCAGGAAGGCGGTGATGGCGGCTGCACGCATTGACTGTCCCCGGTCGTAGCCGCCCATGAAGTACCCGACGGCCATGCCAACAAGGATAGTGGCGATGGCAAGAAGGAAAATCATCAGCCCGGTAGCCTCATTGAGCAGCGGTTGCATTGCAAAGTACGCGATGACGCCGATGCCGACCACGATCAAGCTCGATTGCAGCGCTTTCCGGTTCTTAAGCCCGGAAACCAGAATGGTGATTCCGACGGCGATTCCCGCACCAAGAATGGCGATGATGACGGGGCCCAAACCAGGGTTGCGGAACCACTGCGTCAGGGAGAAGTAGAAGAGGATGAGGGAGACAACCGCAAATACCGATCCACCGACGATCAGGCGGCGCTTGGCCGCTCCCCCGACGACCACAGCGGCGATGACGCCAAGAACGGCACCAATCCCCAAGGCCACGGCCGGTGGTATTTCCGGATTTCGAAGGAAGTCATTGAAGCCGATGGCGCCGAATTCCTTGAGGAGCACGGCAACCCAGAAGATCGGCAGGGAGAAGAACAGGAAGGCCATGAACGTCACGCCATAGTCCAAGGCGCTGTACTGACGGAGGGCAGTGACCACGCCTAGGGAAATGCCAATGAGAATGGCAAGGACTGTTGCGCCGGTGACGAGAGTCAAAGTTTGAACCAGCGCGAAGCCGAGTGCCTCCGTAATCGGCTGTCCCGCGATGTTCTTACCGAGGTTGCAGGCGTTCCCGAAAGGCACGAGACACTGGGCGGCGCCGCCGAGCCACTTGAAGTAGCGCAGCGGGGCAGGTGTGTTGAGGTCGAGCAAATTGGTTCGTGAGTCCATGAGCGCTTGCCGGTTCGGTGCGCTGCTGGCTCGGAACTCTGCCAAGGGATCCCCTGACAACGCTGTCAGGAGATACACCAGGAATGATGCTCCAAGAAGAATGAGTGCCGCCGTGACGAGCCGACGGACGATATAGGTCAACATGGTGTGAAACCTCGAAATCCAGGCCCGGGATCGCCAGTGCCTATCGCAGGATCGTGTCCCTTCCCTGCTTGAGGTCGGTGGGAAGCAGACAGTTTAGCTGGTGTACCAACCCGAAGGCGCCGGGACCATGAATCTTCGGTCCCGGCGCCCCGGCTAGCGGTGTTGCTCGCTGAGTTGGGACCTACTTCTGAGCCCACTCCCAGAAGTTCCACCAAACGCCAGTCTGGTTCGGCATGAGCTTCACGCCCGTGATGCGGTCGCTGTAAGCGTCCACGTTCACCGACTGGAAGAGCGGAACACCATAAGCGCTGTCCCAGATCTTCTTGTCGATCTGTTTCTCGAGGTCGTCCTGCTTGCTGCGGTCCGTAGTGACTACGAGCTCTTCCATCAACTTGTCAGCATCGGTGTTGCTGAACTGGTTGAAGTTGTTGCCACCAGCGGTCTTGAAGATCTGCGGAACGCCGGAGACTCCGACGCCCGGGTTGATCCAACCAAAGATCGTGGCATCGTAGCCGCCCTTTCCGAGCGCCTTGCCCCAGTCGGAGGCACCGAGGCCGCCGTCGACGATCTTGAAGCCCGCCTTGGTGGCGGATTCGCGGATCAGCGAGAAAGCGTCAACACGGTTCGGGTTGTCCTTGTTGTACATGATGCGGATTTCCGGTGTAGCGCCGTTGAGGAGCTTCTTGGCTCCATCGATGTCCACGTCCTGGTAGGCCGAGGAGCCATTGTTCTTGGCGGAATCAGCGTAGGCAGCCTGCTGGGGAACGAAGATCTGCGAGTCCAGCGGCTTCGCGTTCGGGTCAAGCTTGCCGATGATCTTGCTGACGATGTCCTTGCGGGGCACGGTCTTCATGAATGCCGTGCGCACGTTTTGGTCAGCCAGCGGGCCCGAGAAGTTCAGGTCCAAGTGATCGAAGGCCAGCTGGTTGCCCTGGTCAACGGTGACGCCCTGGCTGGTGAGTGCCTTGAGCTGTTCAAGGGTGTCGGCGGAAGCCTGCGGGGCAATGATGTCCGCTTCGCCGTTCTTGAGGGCCTGGACCTGTGCCGGTGCCGAACCGATGTATCGGACGGTGATTTCGTCAAGGTTTGGAGTCGGTCCCCAGTTGTAGTCCTTGTTGCGGACCATGGTGAGGGACTGGTCCTGGTTCATGCTCTTCACGATGTAAGGACCGTTAGAGAGGAACAGGGTGGGGTCTGCGGGAAGCGTCTTCGTGTCGAAGCCCGTGTTCCACATGTCCGACATTGCCTTCAGCTTCGGGTCCGTAGGCAGCGGTGCCTTGGTATTTCCGCGCGGCTTGCTCTTGAAGAAGTCAATCAAGGCCTGGGTGTCCTTCAGGCCGGCCTTCTGCGCAAGGACGTGGGCAGGAACGTCAATGCCGGGACCACCAAGCACGATCTCCCAGTCAGCGAACGGCTTGGAGTACTTGAGCGTCAGGGACTGGTTGTTGTCGCCGATCTCCGGGAAGTCCGTCAGGCTGAGGCCGGTGTTGTCACCAGCGTAGGAGAAGTAGGACGTACCGGTCTTGGCCTTGGGATCCGCGTCGTCGTAGTAACCGGAGAAGGCCGCCCACTGCAGGAGGAGGTCCGCGGCCGTAACGGGCGTGCCATCGGACCATTTCACGCCGCTGTTGATGGTGTACTTGACGGTCAGCGGATTGTCCGAGACCTTTTCCATCTTGCCGAACTTGTCGTTGTGGACGACGTTCAGCTTGTTGTCGATGTAGTAGAAGCCCGAGTGCGTCGCGTAGCTGACCTTGGAGTTGATGTCAGTATTGCCGTCGGCTGTGTTGGGGTTGAACGTGTTGAAAGCGTTGACCTCGACCACAGTGGCCGTGCCACCCGTCTTGGCTGCTCCGGTGGATGGGGTATTGCCACCGGAATTGCCGGCACAGGCGCTCAGTGCGATCGCGGCGATTGCCGCAATGCCCACTGCTTTGGAAGTACGTCCGAAACGCATTCCGCCTCCTATTTTTTTGAGTGGAAAAAGCCGGCGCTGTTGACTCCGGCAGACTGCCACAACCCCCTCAGCAGGCTTGTGGCTGGTCTCACATGAGCAGTAGCCTAGCGCCCGGAACGGATGTTTGGGTCCAAAGTTTCCCGCCGGTAAAGTTTGTTATCGAGATGCAATCATTGAAGGACGTCCTAGTGGTTCCGTAATCCACGCCAACATGACATAAGCCCCGATTCAAGGCGAACCGGGGGCTTATCTCGGTTATTTCTCCATCACTGAAGATGCCTATATGCTCCGCTTCAGCCCTACGTGGGCAGTCCGGTATCCGAGCCGCGTGTAGAAGGCGCGAGCCCGTTCCCGTGCTTCGTCGGTGGTCACCTGCGCCAGTTGCGCCCCACGCGCACGCCCGAAATTGTGTGCCCACTCAAGCATCGCGGTGCCCAGGCCCTGTGAACGTTCCGCGGCAGCAACCCGCAGTCCCTCGATCTGAAGTCGGGAAGAACCACCCCGGGAAAGTCCTGGAATGACGGTCAATTGCATCGTGGCAACGATGCGATCGGCATCATTGCGGACAACCCCCAGATAGTTGGAACTGTCTCGAACAACCAGGTTGTAGGCCGCCTCGTACCGTTCGAGCTCGACGCACTCACGATCGGGACCGAACTGATCATCAGACAGCAGCGCGGCGATGGCCTCGACATCATCGCGACTCGCCCGTTCCAGCCTGAAGGTGCGGCCCGCCACCCGCAGCAGTCCTCGAACCGAGGATCGCGCATCTGCCTGCAGCCGGGCGACCAGCAGATCAAGCCATCCGCCGACGTTGGCTCGAGCCTCAACGGTGTCGGGATAGCGGCATCTCAAGTGCAGACCGGACTCGTCCAGGATGAACCAAAGCATGACGCCGTCCGTGTCGATTGTCGCGCTCACATACTGGGCGTCGAGTCCGACAGAGTCGATTCGCACCGGCAGCCTGCGCAGGTCCAGCCAGGAGATCGCGAACATCCCAGGAGCTACGGGCATGCCGCCCCATGGAGCCAGCACGTCTGCAAGCGGCCACGAGCCAAGCTGCACAGCCTCTTTCACGGCGGCCGCCGCAGCGAGTGGCTCGGCGGCCGACGACTCAAGTACCGAATTGGTTATGAACCAGCCGACTGAGTCATGCCATTTGTCGTCGAAGCGGCTGTGCACGGGAAAGACGGCTCGCAATGGGGCCCCTGCCAACTCGCGGGTTACCGCTGTCATCGCAACAACTGCGAGTGCGAGCGTCGAGACACCGTCATTGCGGGCTTGCGCAGCAAATGCGGCACCGTCGTCGAGATCGAACACATCGCGAACTTCCACACGCTCGCGCTGCGGATTGGGCGCACCCAGGGGCAGGGGGAATTGCGGCATGACGCCGCCGCTGTCCCCGATGATTTCTTCCCATCGGTGACGCACGTGATCCGGCGCCGCATTCCGATCCAGCAGTGCTTGCGTGTGTTCAACAAATGCCGGCGCCGGCCCGGGCAACGGTTCACGGCCCGCCCTCCCGGCGTCGAGCGCCGACAGCAGGTCGCGCGCGATCACCAGCATCGACCACATATCGACGTGGGCGTGGTCGGCCGCAATCACGACCGTGAGTCCGGCAGCGGTCTCCAGTACGCACAGCCGGTGTGAGGGACGTTGGTATGGCGAACATGCGGCGTCGAGAATGTCCCGCACCGCGTCATTGACGGCCTGGCCAGAAGGTACCTGATGCTCCACCCAGGTTCCCGGAGCAATATCAATTTCGTGAAGCTCCGGATCACCATCCGCGCCGGGCACGAATGCCGTTCGCAGTGTGCCATGACGGGCGACGACAGCCAGCCAGGCATCGGCAATTGACTCACGATGAGTTGGTGTAGGCAGCCGAAAAGACAATGCCATCCAGGAGCCGGGGCGGTCGCCTGCCCCTACATGGAGCCGCTGGTCAAAGGACACTGGAAGGCGTCGGCCGAGCGCAGACACACTGACGTCATAGCCCCAAAGTCGTCCGAATGGTAGGCGCAGGTGCGTGACGTTGGTCAGGCGCATGGCAGTATCCTATCGCCCCAGATAGCCTGAATGTTCAACGCGGCCGCAAGAGGTGACGCGGCCAGTCACGAAACGAGGAGCCTGATGCCCACTTTCGAGGTTCCCGGAGCCGAGCTTGCGGTTGCTTTGAGCGATGAAGGTGGACACCCGATTGTCCAACTGCATGGACTTACCTCAAGCCGCGCGCGCGATCGGGTGCTCAACCTCGACCTCGGCCGAGGGCTTAGTGGAACTCGACTGCTGCGGTACGACGCACGCGGCCATGGCCGGTCGACGGGTCGGAAGGTCCCCGAGGAATATCAATGGCAAAACCTCGCAGACGACCTCCTGCGACTGCTCGATCACTGGTTCCCAGGCGAACGTGTCCACGGAGTTGGTCCCTCCATGGGTACCGGCACACTCTTGCACGCCGCTTCCCGCGAGCCAGGCCGCTTTACCGGGCTCACGCTTATGGTGCCACCCACCGCGTGGGAAACCCGAGCTGCACAGGCTGCAAACTACCGGGTAGCCGCGGCGCTTATCGAGTCTGTTGGTGTCGAGGCGTTCCTCGCCACCACGCGCGGGGCAACGGCGCCGCCGGCCACAATTGGTGCGCCGGAGACGGTGCCCGACGTCGCCGACTCCCTCTTGCCGTCATTGTTTCGAGGCGCGGCACTCAGCGATCTGCCTGCTCCTGAGGCCCTCGCGCGAATCGACGTACCGACGACGATCCTGGCGTGGGTCGATGATCCGGGCCACCCCCTGTCAACCGCGGAAACCCTTGCCGCGCTGCTCCCGCAAGCAACGCTGACAGTAGCCCGCACCCCGGACGACGTCGAAACCTGGCCTAATATCCTGAGCCAGGATGTCGCCGGTTGGGGTTAAGACAGGATGATCGTTACCCGATCAGGTAGACCATGCCGCGCCCCTCGTCGGCGAGATTGGTGGCGAAGACCCGAGCCCGTCGAAGATAGCCAACGGCATACTCGACGTCAAGGTCCCGATCCACACATGGCGAATCCGGCAACCGCAGCCTCACCTCCGCATCAGAGATATCGTCCAAGTCCTGAGCAATCGCCAAAACCTCGGGCGGAGTCAAGGCCCTTACCCACGGATCCCAACCTTCGCCATGCATGGTCACGTTGCCTTCAAACATACGAAAAGCGGGTCGCGCCGCCATGGCCTCCCCCAATGGGGCCGTGAGAACCTGCAGATGCCGCCATGCCTTGTCCAGATAGAGCATGTCGCGCTCAGATATCAATTGTTCGAAGGTGGTACCACTGATCCCGACACCAGGGTCAAGGCCCCAAGCATCAGCAAGCGGATCGACCGACACGAAGGTCATCGGGTCGGAAAGCACCTGTTCAGTGAGGTCGCCGTCGAATGCATATGCGTAATATCTGATTCCCATCCACCAAGTATTGCCAAAGCGCAAGCTGCGCAGGACGGCTGAGTTGCGCTATGTGGATAACTCGCGAGATGAACTGTACCGGCATGTCGATGACCAGCCGCACCGATTTGTTCACGCGACCTTGAGAGGCGTGAAGGCAGCGATCCGCCCAGCCGCACGATCTTCGGCAACGTCGAGATCGTAATGCGTCTGCAGGTTGAGCCAGAACTGAGCCGACGTTCTAAAATACTTGCCGAGACGTAGTGCCGTGTCGGGCACCTGACCAGGATGTACACGCCGTGCTCGCCGTGGGCAGCAGGCGTCCGGCCGGCGAAGTTGCCCTGGTCTACCCCGTGCCGGATAGGACGGCGTAAATATCGGCTCCACCGCAGCGAGCGGGTGGTTAGGCTGGGTGGATGGCGACAGTTATTCTCGTGCGGCACGGCCGCACCACAGCCAATGCCACGGGGCTGCTGGCCGGGCGGGCGGTCGGCATCAGCCTGGACCAAGTCGGGCGCGACCAGGCGGCTCTGACTGGAGACCGGCTCGCGGCGGTGCCCTTGGTCGCGGTGGTGTCGAGCCCGCTTGAGCGGTGTCAGCAGACCGCCCAGCTCATCCTCGATCGCCAGGCTGGCACGCCGTACGCGCCGGTCGATCTCGATCTCACCGAGTGCGATTACGGCCAGTGGCAGGGCCGCACGCTCAGTGACCTCGCGACCGAGGATCTGTGGCCGGTTGTGCAGTCCCAACCGTCCGCCGTCGTCTTTCCCGGAGGTGAATCCATGGCCGCGATGCAGGCTAGGTCGGTGGCCGCGATTCGACGCCACGATGCAGCCTTCGAAGCCGAGTACGGGCCAGGAGCCGTGTGGGTGGCGGTGAGCCACGGTGACATCATCAAGTCAATCCTCGCCGACGCGTTCGGCATGCACCTTGACCTGTTCCAGCGTATTACCGTGGGCCCCGGTTCCGTATCGATCGTGCGCTACGGCGGTAGTCGGCCGAGCGTCTATGCGACCAACACCGACGCGGGTGATCTGTCGTGGCTGACGAACGGCATCCACTCTGGCGATGCGCCGGTGGGCGGCGGTGCAGGGCAAAAGGCGCCATGAACCTCATGTGCCTAGAATACTGACATGCCTACACGTGTTCACGAGTTTGCCTGGCCTGATCGGGTCGTCGTCGGCACCATTGGCCTTCCGGGGGCGCGCACGTTCTACCTGCAGGTGCGCGCAGGGACGCAGATCGTGAGTGTTGCCCTGGAGAAAGAGCAGTCGGCTCTGCTCGCGGAGAAGATCGACGAAATTCTCGACCAGCTCATCACCGTGGAGGGCAACCCGTTCAGCGTCCCCACGGGTACTCCCATTGAACTTGTCGACAATGACAAGCTCGAGGCCGTTCAGGAGCAGTTCCGCACCGGCGCCATGAGCCTAGGTTGGGACCCAACCACGGCCCAGGTGGTACTAGAGGCCTACGCCATCACCGAGGCCGATGCCGATGCCCATGCCAACGATGAGGACGGCGCTAACGAGACCGAAATGCTGCTGCTCCGCATGCCGGTCGGCACGGCCCGCGCCTTCGCCAAGCGCACCCGAGAGATCGTGGGCGCCGGGCGTCCGACGTGCCCGCTCTGCGGGTACCCCATCGACGCCGACGGGCACATCTGCACCCTTCCCGAGGTCTGATGCCGACGCCGGAGCTCGGGACCGCCGAGTTGACGCTCACCGGCCGCATCACGACGGCTTCAAACGCTACATTTCTGGGCAGCATCGGCGACGTGGTGGTCGTCTACAAGCCGATAGCCGGCGAAACTCCGCTGTGGGACTTTCCCCACGGCACCCTGGCCCACCGGGAGGTGGCCGCGTACCTGGTCTCGCAGGCATTCGGCTGGGACATCGTGCCGCACACCTGGCTGCGCGATGGTCCGATGGGCGAAGGAATGGTGCAGCTCTGGCAGGACCAAGACCCCGCCCAAAACGCCGTGGACCTCGTGGCGACAGACCACGTGCCGGAGACGGGCTGGAAGCACGTTCTCGAGGGACGGGATGAGAACGGACGCATGGTCACCCTCGTTCACGAAGACTCGCCAGCGCTCAGGCGCATTGCGGTGTTCGACACAGTCGTCAACAACGCCGACCGCAAGGGCGACCACATTCTTGCCATGCCGGACGGACACCGGCACGGCGTGGACCATGGGCTCACCTTTCACCGTGACCACAAGCTGCGCACGGTGCTGTGGGGATGGCTGGGAGACCCTCTGACCGCCGAGGAACGCGAGGGCATCGATCGTGTCAGCGAAGGACTGCACGGTGGGCTGGGCCGAAACCTGGCGGAATTGCTCAGCGCCGAAGAAATCGCATCGCTCGCCGCGCGCTGCGCCCGGTTGCGTTCGGCAGGGCGGTTTCCGGCTCCGAGCGGCGAGATGTCGGCGGTGCCCTGGCCGCTGTTCTAGACGTTGAAGCGGAACTCCACCACGTCGCCGTCGGCCATGACGTATTCCTTGCCTTCAATACGGACCTTGCCGCGGGACTTGGCCTCGGCCATGGATCCGGCGGCGATGAGGTCATCGAATGAGACAACTTCGGCCTTGATGAATCCGCGCTGGAAATCCGTGTGGATGACCCCTGCGGCCTGCGGCGCAGTGTCGCCCTGGTGGATGGTCCAGGCGCGGGCTTCTTTGGGACCGGCCGTGAGGTAGGTCTGGAGTCCGAGCGTGTGGAAACCGACGCGTGCCAGCTGGTCGAGGCCGGATTCGTCCTGGCCGTTCATCTCGAGCATCTCGCGGGCTTCTTCCTCGTCGAGTTCGACGAGATCGGATTCCAGCTTGGCGTCAAGGAAAATGCAGTCTGCCGACGCCACCATGGCGCGCAGTTCCTCTTGCTTTTCCGGGCTGCCCAGGATTCCTTCGTCGGCATTGAAGACGTAGATGAAGGGCTTGGCCGTGAGGAGGCTGAGCTCCTTGAGGTGCTCCATCTCGAGCTTGTCGCTCTTGACCGAGGAGAAGATGGTGTCACCACGCTCCAAGACGGCCTGGGCAGCCAGGATTGCTGCGAGTTCCGCGGCTTCCCGCTTCTTGATCTTGACTTCTTTTTCGATCCGGGGAATGGCCTTTTCGATCGTCTGGAGATCGGCCAGGATCAGTTCGGTGTTGATCGTCTCAATGTCCGAGCGCGGATCGACTTTGCCGTCGACGTGGACAACGTCGGGGTCATCGAAGACACGGATGACCTGCGCGATGGCTTCTGCCTCGCGGATGTTCGCCAGGAACTTGTTGCCCAGGCCTTCGCCTTCGGAGGCGCCCTTGACGATGCCTGCGATGTCAACGAACGAGACGACGGCGGGCAGGAGGCGCTGCGATCCGAAGACCTCCGCCAACTTCTGCAGGCGCGGGTCCGGGAGGTTGACGACGCCGACGTTTGGCTCGATGGTGGCGAACGGGTAGTTCGCGGCCAGCACCTGGTTGCGGGTCAGTGCGTTGAAAAGAGTTGATTTGCCGACGTTGGGCAGTCCGACGATGCCAATAGTAAGAGCCACGAGCATTGATTCTACCCGTTGAGTGCCCTTCCCCGCTTTCGCGGGTGGAACCCTGGACCCCACGCCCGGGTGCCGTGACCCGGCTTCGCTAAATTGTCCGACCCCTATGCCAAGGTTGGAGACATGGATGGTTTTGCAGTAATACTCGCTTTGTTCATGCTTCTTCTGGGAGCGGCCGCCGGCGTGGTGGCTGGCTTCTTCCTGTTTCGGCGCCGCAATGCCGCGCTCGAAGAAGATTTCGACGGCGTCTCGGCCCGGCTTGCCGCGGTGAACGCCCAGTTTGCCGCCGCCGACGCCGAACGGCGGCTTCTGTTGTCGCAGAACCGTGAACTGAACGAGTCCAGGAATCAGGATGGCAGCGTCTTGCGGGCTCTCGCCCCTGTTGCCGAGAAGCTGACTGCCGTCCAGCAACAAGTATCGCTTCTGGAACGGGATCGCTTGGAGCAGTACGGCCAGCTCGCCCAGCAGCTCCAGGAAGCCCGGCTGTCCGATGAACAACTCCTGCGCTCCACGCATGCCCTGGCTTCCGCCCTCCGGTCCAACAGCGCCAGGGGCCAGTGGGGTGAAGTCCAGCTCCGCCGGGTAGTGGAAGCGGCCGGAATGCTGCGTCACGTCGATTTTCACGAACAGGTACATTCCGCTTCCGCCGACAACGCCGTCCGGCCGGATCTCGTGGTCCAGTTGCCGGGTGGAAAGCAGCTAGTGGTGGACGCAAAAGTTCCGTTGGCGTCCTACCTCGCCGCCCAGGAACAGGGCAACACGAGGCACCTGGCAGGGAACGGCGAGCAGTCTGTGGGCAACGCCGCGGATGCTTTGCTCCTCGCGCACGCGAAGGCCCTCAAGTCCCACGTGGATGCCCTGGGGTCCAAGAAGTACTGGGACATCCCCGGCAACTCCCCCGAACTGGTGATCTGCTTCCTGCCCGCGGAATCCATCCTGGCCGCCGCACTCGAAGCGGACCCCGCCCTCTTGGACCACGCCTTGTCCCGGAACGTAGTGCTCGCGTCCCCCGGCACCTTGCTGGCAGTTCTTAAGTCCGTCGCCTTCACCTGGCGCCAGGACGTCTTGACGGACAACGCCCGGGAACTCTTCGAGCTCGCCCGGCAGCTGTACGAACGGATGGGCACTCTCGGCGACAACGTGGGCAAGCTGGGTTCATCGTTGAAGACCTCGGTGGATCGCTACAACGCACTCGTCGGAACCCTGGAAGCACGCGTCTTGCCGACGGCACGGAAACTCAATTCAATGGACACCGACGGTCTGGTGTCACCGTCCGCAGTGGAAGCAGTGCCGCGGGCGCTTGCCGCACCCGAACTGATCGAAGGCGAATCCGCGGCCTAAGACCGGCCTAGTAGGGGTCCGGGCCGGGCACAGGGTGCCGCGCCCGGACCGGGACTACGACGTTGGCCGGTTCCCGCGTCCGCCCAAGGCCCGTGTGACATCTCCGGCCTCTTTGAGGGTAGCGCGCAGTTCCTTCGGCAGGGAGAACAGCAGGTCTTCCTCCGCCGTTACCACCTCTTCAACCGCACCATAACCGTAGTCGGCCAGCAAACGGAGAACGTCCTGGACAAGGACCTCAGGAACGGAAGCGCCGGAGGTGACGCCCACGGTGGCGACGCCTTCGAACCAGCCCTCGTCCACCTCATTCGCGAAATCGACCCGGTAGGAGGCCTTGGCACCATATTCAAGCGCCACTTCGACGAGCCGCACGGAGTTGGAGGAATTCGCAGATCCCACCACGATCACCAGGTCGGCCTGCGGGGCAATCTTTTTGATGGCCACTTGGCGGTTGGTGGTGGCATAGCAAATGTCGTCGCTGGGCGGATCCTGCAACGTGGGGAACCGCTCCTTGAGCATCCGGACGGTTTCCATGGTCTCGTCGACGCTCAGCGTGGTTTGCGAAAGCCAGATGGTTTTCTCCGGGTTGCGCACAGTGACCTTGTCCACTTCGTGCGGACCATTGATGATCTGGATATGATCCGGGGCTTCGCCCGCCGTTCCTTCCACTTCCTCGTGACCGTCGTGGCCGATAAGGAGAATGTCGTAGTCTTCCTTGGCGAAGCGGACGGCTTCGCGGTGCACCTTCGTGACGAGCGGGCAGGTGGCATCGATGGTGCGCAGACCGCGGTCTTCGGCCGATTGCACGACGGCCGGGGACACGCCATGGGCCGAGAAGATCACGAGGGCGCTTTCGGGTACCTCGTCCGTCTCTTCGACGAAGATGGCACCCTTCTCCTCCAGGGAGGTGACCACGTGCACGTTATGCACGATCTGCTTACGAACGTAAACCGGCGGCCCATAGTGTTCCAATGCCTTCTCCACTGCGATGACTGCGCGGTCGACGCCGGCGCAATATCCGCGGGGGGCCGCGAGCAAGACGCGCTTGGGGCCGGAGACCGGAGCGGCGGCCAGCACCTCGTCCGGCGTCCGACGCCTACGCGGGACAGAGGGCATCGGAATGGAAACTGCTGAGCTGGTCATCCCTCCATGCTACCGGCAGCGTTCGCCCGCAAGCTCGGCCCGGCTTTGCGCGAGAAGATCACGACGAACAGGCCAAGAAGCGCAAGCACTCCCGCAGCAATCCAGGCGTTAGTGATCCAGCCGGTGAAATTGTCGACCGAGGCTGCCAGCAACTCGCGCGCGAAGAGGCCGCCCGTGCCGGTTCCGCCCAGGCCCGCGTCGCCTGCCCCCTTCAGCACAGTCGTAGCCATTTGCCACAACGCCGCGACTGCGGCCAGGCCCAGTCCGGCGAACAGGAGAACCACGCCCCTGCGCTTCGCGAAAAGCAGCCCCAGGGCAAACAGCAGGACGGCGCCGAGGCCGGCAATCCACCACATCGGCGCATAGGCGGCGATGGCGTCTACCTGCTGGCGCTGGGCAGGGCCGCCGATGTTGATCAGTGTGGAGTCCGGCGTCGCAATGGGGAGGCCGGTTGCCGCGTGCAGCCGGTCCGCCGCGATCTTGACCAAGGGCCCGACGTCGAGCACCAAGGACGTCCCCGCGGTCGGGTTCCCGGAGCTGCCGTTGCCTGCGAAATTCAGTTGGTGGCTCCGGCCTACGGTTTCATTCCACGCTTGCGGGTATTCGGGCCACGTGGTCATTGCGGCGGCCGCGTCTTTGAGGAAGGAAGCGCCAAGTTGTTCCACCGGCGCCGGTAGGTTGATTTTGGATTCAAGGCTCGCGACGGCTGTAGCGGCCAGGCGCGCCTGGAACGCCTGGTCCTTCCCGATCGACGAGGTGAGCGCCACAAACCCGTCTTCCCGGACGATGTTGGCGTCCGTCCATGCCATCGGGACGGCGATTCCTGTGAGCAGAAGGGCAAAGATCACTGCGATTGCAGAGACGAACGAGCGCAATGGATTCCTCAAGTTTGGAGTGCAGCAGTTCCAGGCGGGGCAACGACGGGTAAATGTCGGTCATGCATGCTACAAGGTATGGATAGAGTTGGAAGCCTGCCGCCCGCTTTTCGGTAGCACAATCTTTTCGGTAGCAAAATTTCAGTAGCACCTATAGCAGGGATGCTTCCGGCACCTCCTAGCAAAGTACCAGCGAGGACAGAACCATGCACCAGCCACCAACAGGAGGCTACCCGCGTGTCCTATGATGCCGTTCCCGGCGGCGCGCCACGGGCGTTGCCGATTTCCGGACTCCCGAACGCGGGAGACCAGGAAGAAGTGTCCGCCGGAGAAGAGTCCACGAAGGCAGAGTCAACCCTGCCCGCGACGGCGTCGGAGACAAGTCCGGACAATCCTTGGCCGCTGCAGCTTCTGTCCCGCAAGCTCAAGACCCACATAGAACGGGCCCCGGCCGCGTGGATCGAAGGCCAGGTCATCGAACTCAACCGTCGCGGGGGCAGTGCCTTCGTGACGCTGCGGGACACCGACGCCGAAATCTCCTTGCCCGCGTCACTGTGGTCCAACGTCCTGGACCGCCAGAAGATGCCGCTGGAGCGTGGCTCACGCGTCGTGGCCTTGGTGAAACCCGCATTCTGGCTCAAGACCGGCCGGCTCAACATGTCGATCAAGGACATCCGTCCCGTCGGCCTCGGCGATCTCCTCGCCAGAATCGAACGCTTGCGCCAGGCCCTTGGCGCTGAAGGGCTGTTTTCAGACTCGAGGAAGAAACGGCTGCCCTTGCTCCCCCACCGGATCGGGCTCATCACCGGCCGCGATTCCGACGCCAAGAAAGACGTCCTGCGCAACGCGGCCCTTCGCTGGCCCGCCGTCGAATTCGCCGTCCGGGAAGTTGCAGTCCAGGGTGTCACGGCAGTCAGCCAGATCCTGGCTGCGCTCAAGGAACTCGATGCCGATCCGCACGTGGATGTGATCGTGATCGCCCGTGGTGGTGGAGCCCTGGAAGATCTGCTTCCGTTCAGCAACGAAGAACTGGTCCGGGCAGTATCCGCAGCGGCCACCCCGGTAGTCAGCGCAATTGGCCATGAGGCCGACCACCCTATCCTGGACGATGTCGCCGACCTTCGTGCATCCACGCCCACCGACGCCGCGAAGAGGATCGTCCCCGACGTCTCCGAGGAACTGGCAAGGGTACGTCAGGCCCGCGAGCAGCTACGCCGCGGCGTCGGACGCCTCGTGGACCGCGAAACGGATCGACTCCATGCGTTGAGATCGCGCCCCGTGCTGGCGTCCCCCGAGGGAATGGTCATTGCACGGGAAGAGGACGTCGAACGGCTCCGGAAACATGCCCACACCGCGGTGAGCTCCGCAGTTGTACGCGCACTTGATCAGGTGCACCACCTCCGCGCCCAGGTGAGGGCATTGTCCCCCCAAAAAACGCTCGACCGGGGGTACGCCGTCGTCCAGGTCGCAGGGGCGGACGGAGTGGGCCATGACGTCGTCCGGAACCCGGATCAAGCCCCCGACGGCACGGAGCTGACCCTCCGCCTGGCGGAAGGCCGCCTTGCGGCCGTATCTTCCGGAGCTCCCGTATCTTCCGGAGCTCCCGGGCACCCCAGTAAGCACCAGCACAATGAGGACTGAGAAATGACAGCAGAGAACACATCCCCTGCGGCCAAGGCTTCCGCCGACAACCTGGACGCCCTCAGCTATGAGGAAGCCCGCGAGCAGCTCATGGCCGTGGTTGGCCGCCTTGAAGCCGGCGGAGCAAGCCTTGAAGAATCGCTCGCTCTCTGGGAACGCGGCGAAGCCTTGGCGAAGCGCTGCGAAGAGTGGCTGGAGGGTGCCCGCAGGAGGCTGGCCGCGGCCCGGAACAGCGGCGAGGATGACCCGGCGGCCAGCTAGGATCGGACCGCCAGGGCCCGTTCCGCCGCCACATCAAAGTCGGCTTTAGGCCAGCCCAGATCCAGTTTCTCGAGCGCCTCCAGAAGAAGCTCCTGGACAGCGATCCTCGCAAACCACTTCTTGTTCGCCGGAACCACATACCAAGGCGCCACCTCGGTTGACGTTTTCTCGAACACGAGCTGATAGGCCTCCATGTAGGAATCCCAAAACGCGCGTTCCTTGAGATCGCCCGTGCTGTACTTCCAGTGCTTGGACGGGTCGTCCAAGCGTGACAGCAGGCGTTCCTTCTGTTCATCGCGGCTGATGTTGAGCATCACCTTGACGATCGCCGTGCCCTGTTCGGCGAGGCGTGCCTCGAACCCGTTGATGGCCGCGTAGCGCCGTTCCAGTTCGGCCTCATCAGCCCAACCGTGCACTCGGTGAATGAGCACATCCTCATAGTGCGAACGGTCAAAAACCCCGACGAATCCGGCGGCGGGAAGTGCCTTCTCGATCCGCCAGAGGAAATCGTGGGCTTTCTCCTCGTCGGTGGGAGCCTTGAACGGAGCAACCTTGACACCTTGGGGATCCATGGATCCGACGACGTGCTCCACGATCCCGCCCTTGCCGGCAGTATCCATTGCTTGGAGGATCAACAGCACCCGTTTGGAGGAGCCAAACTTTCCCTCGGCAAAGAGCATTTCCTGCAGTTCGTCCAAGCGTTCGTCCTGGGCGGCCAGTAAGGCGACGCCGTCAGGCTTCTTCCCCTTGTAGCCCGGCGTCGATTCCGGGTCCACCTCGGACAACAAGAAGCCCGGCCGGGCTTTCAGTTCCTTTGACGGACTGTGCTTGAAACGCACTGCAGCGGCCATTTCGACGTCCCCTCTGGTCCGGCCGCATTCATCGCGGCTTGCACAACAGGCTAGTTGCCTTGGTACCGCCCCAGGAAGTCCGCCATGCGGCCGATCGCTTCTTCAATATCCTTGACGTTTGGCAAGGTCACCATGCGGAAGTGGTCCGGACGCACCCAGTTGAAGGCCCGTCCATGTGAGACGAGGATCTTTTGTTCCTTGAGTAGGTCGAGGACGAACTTCTCGTCGTCGCGGATGTGATAGACCTCAGGGTCCAACTTCGGGAACAGATAAAGGGCACCCCGGGCCTGTTGTGTGCTCACGCCAGGAATGGCGTTGAGCAGATCGTAGGCCTTGTTCCGCTGTTCAAGGAGCCTGCCGCCGGGCAGGATGAGATCGTTGATGCTCTGGTGGCCACCGAGGGCGGTCTGGATGGCATGCTGCGCCGGCACGTTGGCGCACAGGCGCATGTTGGCCAGCAGGTTGATGCCCTCGAGGTAGTCCGCGGCGTCCTTCTTGGGACCGGAGATGGCCATCCAGCCGGCACGGTAGCCACATACCCGGTAGGCCTTGGACAATCCGCTGAACGTCAGGCAGAGCACGTCGTCGCCGGTGAGTGCGGCAAGATTCACGTGGACAGCGTCTTCGTAGAGGATCTTCTCGTAGATCTCATCGGCGAACACCACAAGGCCATGCTTCTCGGCCAGGGCCACGATCTTCTTGAGGGTTTCCTCCGGGTACACAGCACCCGTGGGGTTGTTCGGGTTGATGACCACGATGCCCTTGGTTTGAGGCGTGATCTTCGATTCCATGTCCTCAAGGTCCGGCTGCCAGCCCGATTCTTCGTCGCACAGATAGTGGACCGGACGGCCGCCCGCGAGTGCGACCGAGGCGGTCCAGAGCGGGTAGTCGGGAGTGGGAATGAGAATCTCATCCCCCACTTCCAGCAGCGCCATGAGCGACATGGTGATGAGCTCGCTGACGCCGTTGCCAAGATAGATGTCGTCAACGTGGATGTTTTGGATGCCGCGGGTCTGGTAGTACTGCGAGACGGCGGTGCGGGCCGAGAAAATTCCGCGCGAATCGCTGTAGCCCTGGGCATGTGGCAGATGGCGGATCATGTCCACCAGGATCGCGTCCGGCGCTTCAAATCCGAACGGTGCCGGGTTTCCGATGTTCAGTTTGAGGATGCGGTGACCCTCTGCCTCCATCTGCTGGGCGGCCTGAAGAATCGGTCCACGGATGTCGTAAAGGACATTATGAAGCTTGGTGGACTGCTTGAATTCTGCCATTCATCAAATATGCCATACCGGGGATGTACTTCCGTTGAGACATCACTCACATTCAGGACGACGGCGGCGGGGCCCCCAAAGGGTTCCACGCCGCCGTCGTCCTTGGCAGGGGCCTCCGCCGCCTGGGCCCCCGCTACCGAGGGGCCCCAATAGAGCTTGCGAGATTGGGGAGGTAGCGGGGAGGGTTCCCTGGACGAGCGGAGCGAGGCGAGGGAGGCGGTGGGGACCTACTTCACGATCCCTTTGTCCTTGAGCCAAGCGGCAGCAGCGTCCTTGGGATTCTGCTTTTGGTTGCCGCTGACTGCCCGGTTGAGGTTGATGAGGTCATCCGTGGTCAGGATCTTGGAAACGTTGTTGAGGGCTGCCTTCGCCTTGTCCGTCATCTTGGCCATGTTGTATAGCGGGAGGACCTGCTGGGCCTTGAAGTTGTTCTTGGGATCATCCAGGACCACCAGGGCGTTGTCCTGGATGGACGGCGTGGTGGTGTAGATGTCGGCAACCTGGACGTCGTTGGAGAGCAGGGCCTGCAGCGTGAGGTTGCCGCCGCCGTCGCTGAACGGCTTCAGGCCCTTGAGCACGCAGTTGTAGTTGGCCTTGAGGCCCGGGAACCCATAGGCGCGGGTCTCAAAGGTTGCAGGTGCTGCCATCGTGAAGTCCCCACAGACCTTGGCAAGGTCTTCGATGGACTTGAGCTGGTACTTCTCCGCCGTGGCCTTCGTGACAACCATGGCGTCCTTGTCTTCAGCCTTGGCGGGGTCGAGCACTCCGAGGCCCTGTGGAAGCTTCCCGGGCAGCGCTTTGTAGACGTCATCGGCCGAGACCTGCGTGGCGTTGGCGTCCAGGTAGGACAAGAGGTTGCCGGAATAGTCGGGGGCGAGGTCGATCGAACCGTCCTGGACAGCCTTGAAGTAGATTTCCCGGGATCCGATATTGGGCTTGGTGGTAGCAGTGACGCCGGCGGCGTTAAGTGCTCCGGCGTAGATTTCGGCGATGACTTGGCTCTCGGGGAAATCTGCCGAGCCCACAGTGAGCGAGCCGCCGGCCCCGGAGGGAGCGTTGGTGGACGGGGTGGACAGCGGGCTGCCGCCACACGCGCTCAGAGCAAGCGCAATGCCGACTCCGGCCGCCAGGCCGCCGAACCCGCGGCGGGTCAGGGTGACGGGTTGCTTCATGCGGTACCTCCTTGAACGGCAGCCCCTGCTGGTGCGGCGGCTGCGAGATCTCCGGCGGCCTTATGGCCGCCGCTGGAATCGATGGAAAGTCCGGGCGGGAGGAGGATCCTCTGCGCCATGGCCAGAATGAGGTCGACGGCGATTGCCAACGCCGCGATGAGCAGTGACCCGCCGAGCATGCGGGGGAAGTCCTGGAGGACCAATCCGTCAAAAAGATAACGCCCCAAGCCGCCCAACGGAAGGTACGCCACCACGGAAACCGTTGCGATGACCTGGAGGACCGCCGTGCGGATGCCACCGAACATGACCTGGAGTCCGTTGGGCAGCTCCACCCGGAACAAGATCTGGAGTTCTGTCATGCCCATGGCCCGGGCCCCGTCAACCACTGTTGGATCCACGCTGGAAATCCCCGCGTAGGTCCCGGCCAGGAGGGGCGGCACCGTCAAGATGACCAGGGCCCAGACGGGAGGCATGAGTCCGCTTCCCGCCAACAGGGCAAAGAGGACAAGTAGGCCGAGGGTGGGTAGGGCCCGCAAGGCGCCGGCGAATGCCACGGCAACGACGCGCCCATGTCCCGTGTGGCCTATGAAGAGACCCAGCGGCACGGAGATGGCCGCGGCAATCACCAGGACCAGCCCGGAATACTGCAAGTGTTCCAGGAGCCGCGTGGCGATTCCGCCGCTTCCCGACCAGTGAACCGGATCCGTGAGCCAAGCGAGCGTATCCACGAAGATGTTGCTCATCGGGCCGCCTCCGCGTGGATCTCGGCATCCGCGATGAACTGCGCTGCTTTGGCGTCTTGCTTGGCGGTTGCCGCACCGGCACGCGTCCAGGGCGTCAGCAGCTTCTCGAGCAGGACCAAGAACGTGTCCATGATGAGGGCCAGCAGGAGAATCGCGATGATGCCGATGACCACCTCAGTGACGAACGCTCGCTGCAGGCCGTCGGTGAACAGCATTCCCAAGTTCCCGACCCCCAGCAGCGCGGCGACGCTCACGAGGGAGATATTGCTGACGGACACCACGCGCAGGCCAGCGAAGAGCACTGGCAAGGAAAGCGGAAGGTCGATCTGCAGGAACCGTGCGGTCGGCTTGAATCCCATGGACACTGCCGCCATGCGGAGGTCGTCGTCCACGGAATCGAACGCGTCCATTGCGGCCCGCACCAGCAAGGCAACGGCATAGAGGGTGAGGGCAACCACCACGTTGAGCGGATCCAGGATCCGGGTTCCCAGGATCGGCGGCAGGATAATGAAAAGCGCCAGGGAAGGAATGGTGTACAGCAGGGAACTTCCCGTGGTGACGACGGTCCTGAGGGTACGGTTCCGCCGGGCCAGTTGCCCCAAGGGAACCGCAATGAGCAGACCCAAAACCATGGGAATCAAAGCCAGGATCAGGTGCTCGCCGGCCCGCTCGAAGACCATGCCGCTGTTCGCCAGGAACCATTCCATCAGGGGGCGTCCTCCCGGTTGTGCCGGGTCTGCTCAATGAGCGCCAGCACTTCATCGGCTTTGAGGACGCCCGCGAGCCTGCCGTCGTCGTCGACTACTACGCCAAGGCCCGAAGGTGAGGACAACGCGGCATCCAGCGCCCGGCGGAGCGTATCCCCGCGCCGGAACAAGGAGCCTCCGGGAATCAGTCCGGCGCCGTCGCGCGGCGAGGCCCATCCCATGGGCCGGGAGTCGCCGTCGAGCACCAAGGCCCATTCGCTGCTGCCCGCGGCCACTTGCGGGGCCTCGACCGTCTTGACCGGATGCACCGCAACAGCATCGGCGGGGTTGAAGGAAAGGTGGCGGAACCCCCTGTCACGGCCCACGAAGGATGCTACGAAGTCATTGGCGGGGGCCCGGAGGATCTCTTCCGGGGCCGCGTATTGCGCCAATTTGCCCCCGACGGCGAAGACGGCCACTTTGTCACCGAGCACGGTGGCCTCATCGATGTCGTGGGTGACGAAGACGATGGTCTTGGCCAGTTCGCGCTGGAGCCGGAGGAGTTCCTGCTGGAGTTCGTCGCGGACCACGGGGTCCACCGCGCTGAAGGGCTCGTCCATGAGCAATACGGGCGGGTCCGCTGCGAGCGCGCGGGCCACCCCGACTCGCTGCTGCTGGCCGCCGGACAACTGGGACGGGTACCGCTTGCCGAGCACCGAAGCCAGCCCGACGACGTCGAGCAGCTCTTCCGCCCGTTTGCGGGCCGCCGCCCTGGAAACGCCGTTGAGCCGCGGAACGGTGGCAATGTTGTCCAGCACGGAACGGTGCGGCATGAGTCCCGAAGACTGCATGACGTAACCCATGGAGCGGCGCAACTGTGCGGCCGGTTCGTTCGAAACATCCTTGCCGGCCACAGTGATGGTGCCCGAGGTGGGCTCTACCATGCGGTTGATCATCCGCAGGGACGTGGTCTTTCCGCAGCCCGAGGGGCCGACGAATACGGTGATGGCACCCTTGTCGATAGACATGCTCAATCCATCAACAGCGGGTTGTCCGCCCTGATACTGCTTGGTGACGCTCTGGAACTCAATCATGGCTTCAGCCATTCCGGGGCTTACCTAACTTTTCGGGCCGCAAATATCAACGATGGAACTCAATCAACAGCGAACTGATGTTCTACAGCCTAACCAGCACCACCGACGATGTCAGCGCAGGCGCGAAGACCGTAATGAATCGGCAATGCTCAGGGCGTCGGCAGTTTTCCGTTGAGGGGCCGCTCACTGTGCAGGCGGAGGCCGATATCGACCAGGGACACCCGGTTCAGTCCAGAAACCTTGCCCAGCGGCACCCAGGCGGCGTGGGTCGTGCTGCCGTCTATCTCATGGGTCAATTCGCCGCCCGTGATGCTTGCCTCGTAGACGAGACGGATTGCCTGGAAATCACGGTCTGATCCGTCGAGCCGCTCCTCACCCGGCCAGTGGCCGACGTCGATGCCCAGCATCGCTCCGATGTCGGCGTCGTACCCGGTTTCCTCCTGGATCTCGCGGCGGCAACCGTCCACGGGATGCTCGCCCAAATCAAGGCCTCCTCCAGGGAGGGTCCAGCCTTCCTTGCCGTCTTGCTTCCAATAGGCGAGAAGGATCGCTCCGTCGCGGATGACCACTCCGTACGCGGCCGGGCGGGTGTCGAACTGGATGCTCATGGAGCCAGCCTAGGCCTAAGCTGGGAGAACACTGTTCAGCACATGGAGTTGTATTGTGACCAACTTGGAAACGGCCCCGTCGCAGGAAGTCTGCCCAGCCGGACATCGCGGGCAAGGACCCTTTGTACAGCTCTGGCCGGCCCGCGAGGTTCCCCTGGGCGGCGTCCGGGCCATGAATGTCTCCCGCACGCTCCCCCAGCGCGGCATGCCGACCGTAGGCGCCTGGTGCTTCCTGGACAGCTTCGGCCCGGACCGCATCGCGATGAGCGTCCTTCCCCATCCGCACATGGGACTGCAGACGGTCACATGGCCCCTCGAGGGCGAGGTGCGGCACCGCGACAGCGTCGGCAGCGACGTCGTGGTCCGTCCCGGGCAGTTGAACATCATGACGGCGGGCCGAGGCATTTCGCATTCCGAGTTCGGCGTCCTGCCGGCAGGACTTCACCCTGACGCGCCCGACGGCGGCGCCCTCCTGCCGCTGTCCCGGGGCCTGCAGTTGTGGGTTGCTTTGCCCGACGCCGTAAGGCACCAGGCGCCGTCGTTCGAGCAGATCATCGAGCTGCCGGTGGTCGTGGCGGACGGTTTCAGGGCTACGGTTCTCGTGGGCGAATTCGCCGGGCAGCGCTCCCCCGCGGTCATGTACAGCCCGATTGTCGGGGTCGAAGTCTCAGCCTCGGGCGCCGTCGAGCTGCCGCTGAATCCCGATTTCGAGCATGCGGTTCTGGTCCTGGACGGTTCCGCGGTGATCGACGGCCAAGAAGTCGACCCCGGCCCCTTGGCCTTCCTCGGCATGGGCCGGGAATCGCTCCGCCTCGACGCATCTCCTGGAACCCGCTTCATGCTCCTGGGCGGCGAACCCTTCGAAGAGGACATCCTGATGTGGTGGAACTTCGTGGGCCGGACGCACGAGGAAGTGGAGCAGGCCCGCGAAGACTGGGAAGCCCAGGCGCTCCTGAGCGACGAGGACGCCCGCACCGCGCGATTCGGTTGGATCCATGGCCACGGGCCCGACGCCGGAGCAGAAGCCGGGCGCATCCCCGCACCGCCCATGCCGGGTGTCCAGCTCAAGCCGAGGTCACGGAACAGGGCTACTGACTAAGGTTTGGCGACGCCCAAAAGGTTTGGCGACCCCGGAATTCGCGCGTCGCCAGTCTTTCTCCGTATCCGCCAGCCGTATGCGCGTCGCTTTTAGGCCTGTTCCGCGACAATCCGCAGCACACCGAAAACCGGTTCCTGGTCCAGGACCCGCACATCGGTGATTCCGTGCGCGGCAAGTCCCGCCCGGAAAGCGGATTGCAAGGGCTCCACGTTCATGCCGAGCCCGCCGCCCAGAATCACCGGTCCGGGCAAGCCAAGCTGGCGGACGGCCTGCGCCGCCAGCTCCGCGAGATCCCGTCCTGCCTGGTCCAGCAGTTGGCGGCTGATCTCGAGCCCTTCGCGCGCGGTCGCGACCACGGCGTTCGCGCGCTGGGCCCAGTACCGCCGGTCGGTGTCCTCCGAATGGAACAGTGCGATGAGTTTATTTGGGTCGTCCACTCCGCAGGATTCCAAAAGGGCCACGGTGAGGCCATCGGGTTCGAGCCCTTTGTTCATGCGGCGCAGGCTGTGACGCACTGCTTCCCGGCCCAACCAGTAACCGCTGCCCTCATCGCCCAGGAGAAAGCCCCAGCCGCCGGCACGGGCTTCCTCCCCCTCGGCGTTCTTTCCCCAGGCCGCGGATCCAGTCCCGGCGATGACAGCCACTCCCGTGCTGGCCCCGCCTGCCGCCAGTAGCAAGCGGGAATCGTGGACCACCGTGACTTGTGCACCCGGAACATGGGGTTCGATCAGTTCGGCGAGGGCGCGGGCATCGGCGTCGGTGTCGATTCCGCCTGCCCCGGCAAGGACGCGGTCCACGTCGCCGCCACCGATCATGGCGAAGAGCTCGGCGAGATTCCTGGCCGCTGTCTCCCTGCTGACGTTCTGGACGTTGGAGCTGCCCGTGCTTTCGTCTCGGACCGGTTTGCCGTCTTCGAACCGGACACCGCGGGTCTTCGTGCCGCCGATGTCGAGCCCGATGACCGTTGCGTCGGGCCGGGGGGTCTTGTTTTCTGCAGTCTCCACGTCCAAAAGCCTAGCGCGGGCGCAACGGGTGGTCCTATTGGGTTCCGGCTCGCGCTTCGCTTCCGGACCGAGCCTTGACAAGCCCTGCGAGCAGCCCCGGCCCTTCGGAAAGCACCAGTTCCCGGAAAAGCCTGACGGGGTCCGGTTCCTTGCGCCGTTCGCGCCAGGCAATCCCTATCTCCCGGTATGCGAGCTCCGAGTCGAGCGGCACTTCCACCCACCCGAGGTCCGTGGAATCCAGGACCCCTTGTGGTCCCGGCCCCAGTCCTCCCGGCGGCAGGATGCTGTAGCCCAATCCGGCGGACACAAGCCCGCGGATGGTATGCGAGTCCTGGCTCTCGAAAGCCACCCTCGGGCGAAAGCCCGCATCCCGGAAGATCGCGTCGGTCAGCGAGCGCAGGCCGAAACCAGGTCCCATGGAAACGAACGGCTCATGCTTGAGCTCGGTGAGCCCCACGCTGGCCCGCCGGGCCACCGGATGGCGGTGATGCACCACCAGCCGCAAAGGCTCGCGGTACAGCGCCGCCGAGCCGAGGTTCCTGCCCGGAGCCGCCACGGGCGCCGTCAAGGCGAAGTCGGCGTCACCGGCAATGAGTGATTCAAGGCAGGCGGCACGCGCTCCTTGGCTGAGCTCGAAGGCCGTGAAGGGGTGCCGGCTCCGGAATGCGCTCATGAGCAGTGGCAACGTGGCCTCGCCGAAAGTGTGCTGGAAGGTCACCGCAATTCGACCGCGGACAACATCGGATTCGTGGCGGACCACGTCCAGCCCCGCTTGGAACTCGGCGAGCGCCGCTTCGATATAGGGAAGCAGCGTCTTCGCTGCAGGGGTCAGGCGGACACCGCGGCCCTCACGGATAAGGAGTTCGGTCCCGACGACGGCGCTTGCCCGGGCGAGCGCCCGGCTCACCGTCGATTGGGGTACTCCGAGCAGTTCGGCCGTCTCGGTGACATGTTCTGTCCGGCCAAGCTCAGCTAGCAGTGGGAGCAACGGCAGTAGTTGGACCAATTGCTTGTGTTCGATGTCCACGCTTGTCCACCTCGGATCGACAATTTTCAAAACCATCCATACTCGCTATCAATCGTAAGTGAATCATGCATTGGAATCATCACTTCCGCTCGCCATACTGTGGAGAAGTGAGTAAAAGCGCAGTATCCAAGAGTCCCGCAGAGTCCGATTGGGAAGGCCATCTGAAGGGCTCCACCGCCTACCGGAGGATCCTCGCCGGTTTGGCCCTCGCCGGCGTGGCCACGTTCGCGCAGCTGTACTCCACCCAGGCCGTCCTGCCACTCATGGCGAACGAGCTGCACATCACCGCGGCAGAGGCGGCGCTCACTATTTCCTTGGCCACGGTAGGCCTCGCGGCAACGGTGCTGCCCTGGTCCTTCGTTGCCGACAAGATCGGCCGCGTGCGTGCCATGGCCATCGGAATCGCGGCGGCCACCGTCCTGGGCCTGCTCGTCCCCTTGGCTCCCACTTTTCCGCTTGTCCTCGCTTTGAGGGCGCTGGAGGGCATGGCCCTCGGCGGTATCCCGGCGATCGCGATCGCGTACTTGAATGAAGAAGTCAACAAGGTGCACGCCGCGCTGGCCGCTGGAAGCTACGTGGCCGGCACCACCCTCGGCGGTCTTGCCGGCCGCTTGCTCGCGGGCCCCGTCGGCGAATTGTGGGGCTGGCGAGCCGCCGCCTTCGCAGTCTCCATCCTTGCGACAGCGTCGGCCGCACTGTTTCTGGTACTGGTCCCGAAACCGCGCCGCTTCACCCCGCGTTCGGCCGGAGGTTTCCGCGGGGCAATGAAGACGCTGGCAGGCCACTCTTCCAATCCACGGCTGCTGGCCCTCTATATTCAAGCGTTCCTGTTGATGGGTGGATTCGTAGCCGTCTACAACTACCTCGGATTCCGTCTCCACGCCGCGCCCTTCGGACTGCCCGCCACCGTAGTCAGCCTGATTTTCCTCGCCTATTTGTCCGGAACCGTGAGCTCCCGATGGGGAGCCGGATTGTCCATGCGCTTCGGCCGGCGGACGGTCATGCTCGCCGGGATAGCGACCATGACGGCCGGCCTTGGACTCACTCTCTGGGACAACATCGCCGCGGTTCTGGCGGGCTTGGTGGTCTTCACCGGCGGCTTCTTCGCCGCGCACAGCATCGGAGCAGGCTGGACCGGGACCATCGCGACGAGCGGCCGCGCACAAGCAGCCTCGTTGTACAACCTCTCCTACTACCTGGGTTCCAGCGTTATCGGCTGGGCCGGAGGACTCGCCTTCCAGGCTTTCGGTTGGACTGCACTCGCTTGGACGGTCATCGCGCTGGGGTGCACGACGGCGGTGATCACCGCCGTCGTGCACCGATCCCCGGCGCGCCAAGTCGCCGTCGTCGGCTTCTCCGCGTGACCACGTATGCGCCGCACGGCACGGCAGATGGCCCCCGGATTGAATTACCCCTAGGCTGCCCGTTTAGGTTCGGACGCCGGAGCGATGTCTGCGCCCGCCCGTCCCGGAAGCGTGGGTTCCGCCAACAGGGTGCGCGCATGGAGCACGTCCCCGATGAACCAGTCGTAGATCAGCACACCGATCACTCCACCGACGAGGGGGCCGACAATCGGGATCCAGAAATACCAGCTGAACGCTCCGCCAACGGTGCCCGGCAGAGCCGTCTGCCCCCATCCGGCGAGCCACGCAAACAGCCGTGGTCCGAAGTCACGGGCAGGGTTGATGGCGTATCCGGCGTTCGCGCCCACGGACATGCCGATCGCCGCCACGGCCAGCCCGATCATGAACGGGCCCAGGTTCGACTGCACGGCCGTGTTGCGCATGTCGATGATGGCCACGACGAACAAGACGAGGAAAGCCGTGCCAACAATTTGGTCGACCAATGGACCCACGGGATTACCGTTGAAATACGGTGCCGGGAAGGTCGCGAAAATGGAGTAGGTCGCCAGCCCCTTTGGATCCGCGCGCCCGGTGCCGACAGCCTTGTTATAGGCGTCGATGGCATCGTGATAAAGCAGGTACACCAGCGCGGCTCCGGCGAAAGCCCCAACAATCTGGGCAAGGATGTACGGGCCTACCTTTTTCCACGGGAACTTCCGCCGGACCGCGAAAGCCACCGTCACCGCCGGATTGATGTGCGCCCCGCTGACCCCACCGCCGACGTAGATTGCCATCATTACCGCTATGGCCCATCCCCACGTGATCAACAGCCAGTCGCCGGCGGCCATGAAGATCGTGGTCGACGTCGCGGCCCGTCCCGAGCCGGGCAAGGCGGCAACCGCCATGGCCACAACCCCGTCGCCGAAAGCGATCAGCACAAATGTGCCGAGGAACTCGGCAAGGAGCTCACCCCAAGTACCACCCAGTTGCTTGAGGCCGCTTCCTTTGCGGACTGCATTCCTTAGTGGACTGACTTCACTCATTCCGAGTGCCTCCTTGAGTCATCCGATTCACCTTTGGAAATTGACAACCCCAGCAACTTCATGGTATGTCGAACGACCTGCGGTAACCAGCCGATTGCCTTAGGTAACCAAGACTCAAGGTCCGGAATAGGGCTAACGGGTGGACTCGATGGCCTGGACCAGGTCGTCGATGATGTCGGCGGGATCTTCCAGGCCGATGGAAAGCCTAAGCATGCGCGCCTGGGGCTTGGCCTCCGGAGCCACAGGGCGGTGGGTCAACCCGGCGGGGTGTTGGATCAGCGTGTCGGTACCACCCAGCGACACTGCGTGCGTAATGAGGCGGACGGAGCCCGGAATGCGCTCCGCATGCTCGGCCGATTCAAGGTCGAAAGAGATCAACGAACCCGGACCGCTCATCTGCGTACCCACCAAGTGCAGCGGATCGCACTCGGGAAGCCCCGGGTAGTACACCTTGGCGACGAGCTCGTGGCCGGCGAGCGCTGCAGCGATCTTGTGGGCGTGATCCTGCTGGGCCCGCACCCGAATGGGAAGGGTCGCCAGGCCCCGGTGCAACAGGTAGGCGGGCCACGGAGTCAGGATGCCGCCGGTCACGGCACGAACCCGGCGCAGGCGAGTGGCCCACTCTGCACTTGTTGCCACCACGCCACCCATGGCGTCGCCGTGGCCGCCCAGGAATTTCGTGGCGCTGTGAAGCACCATCGCGACGCCGTGCCTGAGCGGTTGCTGGAGGATCGGGGTGGCAATAGTGTTGTCCACGAGAACCGGAACATCTCCGGCGTCGGCCACCAGTCGGTTAAGGTCCACCAGATCCAGGCTCGGGTTCGCGGGCGTTTCCACCACCACCAGTCCCGTGTCCGGACGAAGGGCATCCTGCACACCGTCGGCCTTGACGAAGGTGACCTGGTTGCCAAGCAGGCCGCTGGCCAGGACGTGGTCCGTGCCGCCGTAGAGAGGCCGCACCGCAACCACGTGCGTCTTGCCTTCCGATTGGGCGGCCAGCAGCACTGCGCTGAAGGCAGCCATGCCCGAGGCAAAACCGACAGATTGCGCTGCACCTTCGAGCGCCGCTACGCCGTCTTCGAACCTGGCTACCGTAGGATTCCAAAGACGCTGGTACACCGTGCTCTGGCCCTCGAGGGGCACGCCGCCCGTAGCCATCTGCTCGTAGGCGAGGCCGCCGTCGTGGACAGAAGGCAAAGGCGCCGTGGTTGATAGGTCGATCGGGACTGCGTGCACGCCCTGTTCCGTGAGTCCTGTCCGGCCCGCGTGGACTGCGAGTGTATCGATGGCTGTCACTGCTCTCCTTGAATTATTCACCGTTGAATTCGGTTAGTATCTGGCAATAATTCGGAGATTGACAGCGCAAATGAATGGATTGAGCGGAAAATGGCATCTATGATGAATAGACAGCACTTTCAGGAGGATCCGTGAGCACCACCCCGAAGAACGTTCGGCCCGTCGGCATCAGCGAGCCCTTGGATGCGATCGACGAACGCATCCTCGCGGCTTTGGTTGACGACGCCCGGATCTCCAACAAGCAACTGGCCGAACTGGTCGGAATCGCTCCGTCGACGGCGCTCATGCGCACGCGGTCGCTTTCCGAACGCGGCATTATCGAGGGCTTCGAGGCTGTCCTCAGCCTCCCGGCAATCGGCCGATCGGTCCAGGCCTTGATCGCCGTGCGCCTACGCGCCCATGACCGCGACCAGATTGACCGCTTCACGGCCCGGGTTCCCGCCCTCCCTGCAGTGATCTCCACCTTCCATACATCGGGCTCCGTGGACTATCTGCTGCATATCGCAGTTGCCAACACCGACGACCTTCGCGACTGGGTCCTGGACAACCTCGCCACTGACCCAGTGGTGGGCCACACCGAGACCACTTTGGTCTTTGCCCACATCCAAGGCAATCACGGGCCACTGCCGGAATAGCGGTCGGGTTAGACCCAGCTCAGTGACGTGGCTCGAGGCCCGAGTGAGAAGCCCCCATGGCGTCCCGGCGAAGATCACCGAGTTCCTGCCGCCGCCTGGACGCCGCTCGCTGCGCGGCCAGGTCGACCGGAGGAATGTAGCGCCTGCGCTCGGCCCAGGAAACCAGGCCGGCTCCGATTCCGGCTGCTGCCGATTCCAGCATGGAGGGCCGGCGGTAGGTGCCGCATGATGCGGTGGCAGTGCTCATGACTCTTTCCCTTCGGTGGCTGCTGCGTGCGACTTCGCGTCGCGGGATTTCTTGTCTCCGGCCCACGCCGGGACGCCCAGGATCGGGAATGCGTTGAAATGGATCTGCACAGGGCGGGCATCGTCCGCCTCGGGTTCGCTCCTGATTTCCTCCAGAAGCTTTCGGGCGAAGGTTTCCATGGACCGCGCGTAGCGGCCGAGCTGCTCGGCTGACATCCGGGCGTTGGCAGTGTTGACGATGGCAGCGTCGAGCCAGTCTTCGCTCAGGGAGTCCATGCCGTGCGCCATGAAGTCGGCGAGGACGGCCTGCCTGCTGCGTTCGAACTCGCGGGTGACCAGCCGCGATGCCTCCTGCGTTGCCGGCGAATGTGCCAACTCGGGCGAAGTGATCTGGATAGCGCCCCTGGGCCGCTCCCACCACCGCTCCCGCGCAGTCCCCTTGCCTTGGACTTCGTGGACGAAGTCGAACTTGGCGAGTTGCCGCAAGTGGTAGCTGGTAGCACCACTGGATTCATCGAGGAGTTCGGCCAGGCTGCAGGCGGTCTGTGGCCCATAACGGGACAGCATCTCGAGGATTTGAACGCGCAGGGGGTGCGCGAGCGCTTTCAGGGATGCCGTATCGACCTTGCGGACGGGGAATTCCTGCTCTTGAACCTTGTCCATGCCGGAAACGCTACTCTTGCAAAGAAACCTTTGCAAGCATTTCTTTGCAAATCAATCTTTGCGAACTGGACCTGGGGGATAAACCGCCCGTCAGCCGTTCCGGAGCACCCTACGAAGGGACAAGGCAGCCAAGACCGTCGCCGCAAGCCCGCACACCACAGTGAAATAGCTGGCAGCGGCGCCCAGCCCAATGACCGAGGCGGCCAGGCCCAGCCCGATGACCGGCACAGCACTGCCAAGGTAGGTGATCACGTAGACGGTGCTGATGATCTGGGCATGCCGGGACGCTTCCACCTTGCTTGCAACATCGTTGAACACCAGCCGGAAGGCGATCCCCTGCCCCACCCCCGCGGACAGGCTCGCTGCCACCAGCAGCACCGGACTGGACAGGGATGCCGCCGCGCCGACCAGGACAATGGAAACTCCCAGGACCGCCAGTCCCATGGGCACGGCGAACCGTCCGCGGACTGTCAGCAATTGGCTGAGCGCGGACGCGCCGAGCGTCAGTCCGGCGAGCAGTCCGGTCATGGGGCGCGAATCTGCGTGCACGACGACGGCGAAATAGCCGGGCGCGAGCGAAAGGCAGAATCCGAACACAGCAAAACTGAGGAATCCCACGCTTGAGGCCAGCCAAAACGCTCCCCTGGCTTCCCGCGACACGGACGGCCGTCGCGGGGCGAGCACGGTGTAGGGACGCGGGCCTTCGGCAGGCCGAATCGCCGGGCGTGCCTTGAGAAGCCAAAGCGGGACAAGCAATAGGAGCAGGACGGCCGCGTGGATGAAGAACGGCGTCGAGGTGGCACCCGGGAGCAGCGAAAGCAATCCGCCGATTGCGGGACCCGCGGCCACCCCTCCGGAGGAAGACAGCAACGTGAAGCGGGAAGCCCACTCAGGCCGGGACGGAAGCAATTCGCGCAAAGCCGCCGAGCTCGCTCCGGTTGCGAGGCCTACGGCAACGCCTTGGAGCATGCGGCCGGCAGAGAGCATCAAGAGGTTGTCAGCGTTGGCGAAAACCAGCCCGCCCACGAAGCCCACTAGGACAGCCAGCACCAGCGCCGCACGCCGGCCGATATGGTCCGACCAGTGGCCGGCGAGCATCAACACGGCCACCAGCGTCAGGACGTAGCTCGCAAAGGCAATCGCCACGCCCAGTGACGTAATTCCCAGCTCCGCCTGAAGCAACGGATACAGCGGGCTCGCCAAGTTGGCACCGACAAGCAGTGTGAACGTGACGGCGCCGGCCAGGACCAGCCGTGCCGTGGTGGAAGCATCCCAGCCCCAGCGCCCGGCGGTGGCCGGTCGCATGCGCAGTTCGCTAAAGACAGTCATTTCCGTGCCTTCGCCTCAGCGGCCGTCGCGAAACCTGGCCTTGTGGGCCGGGACTGTACGGCCCAAGATATTGATGGCAACAGGATGTCGTAGATCTGCCATATAGATCAGATCTCCGTGGAAGAATTGATCAGGACAGTCAAAATTGACGTCCAAGGATGACCAAAAATGAGCTGGAGTGATGATTTGAACACCCTCGATCCGACGGACCTGAAGATCCTGCTCGAGTTGATCCGTGATCCCAGGGTTCAGGTCGGCGAACTCAGCGAGTCCTTGGGGATCGCACGCAACACCGCCCAATCGAGGATGCGGCGTCTGGTCCGCTCGGGCGTACTGAACGACGGCGGCCGCGAGGTCGACCTCGAAAAGGTGGGGTACGACGTCGTCGGCTTCGTGACGTTGGAGGTGACCCACCGGGAACTCGACGGCGTGATCGGAGCCTTGCGCCGCATCCCCCAGGTCCTTGAGGTGCATGAAATCTCCGGGAGGGGCGATCTCCTATGCCGGGTGGTGGCCACCGACACGCACAACCTGCAAACCGCGCTTCGCTCCATCCTCAGAACCAAAGGCGTCATCCGCACAGAAACGGTCCTTGCCCTGCACACCCATATCCCCTACCGGACAGAGCCGCTCATCGGCAGGCTCGTGGACGCGGCCGGGGCGGCCGGCGCCACGAAACGGGTCAAAGCGCAGGTTTCCACCGATTCGCCAGTCAGGGAAGCCGACTAGGATTCCAGAATGGATTGGCTCTCTTCTCTTCAGCACCTCAATTGGCTGGCCATACTCCTGGCGTTCGTTTCCAGCATGGTCATCGGATTTGTCTGGTACATGCCGGCGGTCCTCGGCAGACGGTGGATGCAGGCCATCGGCAAGACCGAGGAAGACCTCAAGAAGATCGACGGCGGCCCAGGAATCTGGATCCCCATGATGGTGGCCGCAGCACTCACGAGCATCCTGTTGGCCGTCCTTATCGGCAGGCTCGGTGTGCATGGAAGCCTGGCCGGCGGATTTTTTGCGCTGGTCATTGCGGTCGTCTTCCGCGTTGGCGCCCACGTGATCCACAACGGCTTCGCGGGCAGACCGTCTGCCGTGACCCTCATCGACTCCGGCCATGACATCGTGGCCATGACTGTCGCCGGGTCAATCATCGGGGCTTTGCCGTAAGGGAGGAGAATAACCTCGTGACCATCATTGACAATGCCGTCTATGTGAACGGTATCCGGACCGCGACTCCGGAAAGCCTTGAGCAAAGCGTCGAAACACTGGCCGCCCACGGCGGGATGGTGTGGATTGGACTGTACCGGCCGGACGAGACGGAAATGGCGGCAGTGGCCGCCGAGTTCGGCCTCCACTTGCTCGCCGTAGAGGACGCCGTCAATGCCCACCAGCGGCCCAAGCTGGAGCGGTACGACAACAACCTCTTCACCGTCCTGCGGCCTGCGCGATACGTGGACGCTACGGAGACCGTGGAGTTCGGTGAACTGCATATCTTCACGGGGAGGAACTTCGTGGTCACGGTCCGGCACGCTGAAACACCCGGGGTGGCCAGGGTCCGTCGCGATCTGGAACAACAACCGGAGCTTCTGCGCCATGGTCCCGAAGCCGTCCTTTACGCATTGTTGGACCGAGTGGTGGACGACTACGGCCCCGTGATCTCGGGGCTGGAAAACGACATCGACGAGATCGAGGACCAGCTCTTCGGCGGGGACCCCCTGGTTTCGCGGCGCATCTATGAACTTGCCCGCGAGGTCATCCAGTTCCAGCGCGCAATCAACCCCCTCCCGGACATGATGGCCTCCCTGAAGCGCGGGTTCGAGAAATACGGTGTCGACATCGAACTGCAGCGCAAACTCCGCGATGTGGAGGACCACGTCGAACAAGTCATATCCCGCGCCAATGGTTTCCGGGACCTGCTTCAAAACGCCCTGACCCTCGACGGGACCCTGACCGCGAACCGGCAAAACGAGGCGAGTGCGGCACAAAACGAACAAACCAAGAAGATCTCCTCGTGGGCCGCGATCTTCTTTGCACCGGCATTCGTTACCGGGCTCTACGGCATGAACTTCGACATCATGCCCGAGCTCCATTGGACGTTCGGCTATCCCATGGCGCTCGGCATGATGGTTGCCGCGGGCTTTGTCATGTATGTCATCTTCAAGCGGAAGAACTGGCTCTAGTGTTCCCTGCCTCTGCCGGGCGACGCCTCGATGCGTCAGCTCTCATGGCGGAGATCATCGCCGACGCCGACGCTTCAGGTTTCGTCCTGGAGCCGGCCCAGGCCGCGGCCGCTGCCCGGCTCTGCCAGCTCGGCGAGGCCGTCACTGTCGGGCGCGAGGGACTCCGGCGCGCGGGACTCCGCCGCCCGGGACTCCTACGATGGCGGACCCCGCGCAGCGTCTACCTTCACGGTCCGGTGGGGCGCGGCAAAAGCTGGCTCATGGACAGCTTTTACCGCCAGTTGCCGGGGCGTAAAAGGCGCATCCATTTCCATGATTTCTTCCGCCAACTGCATCGAGGTGACGTCGAACTATCCACCGGATAAATTGTTGCCGAACCCTCTGTGGCACGATCACTTCGTGCCGACCATCGGGGTGATCAAGGAGATGATGGACATCATGGAGATCGACGGAGACACAGATTTCCGGCGTTCGCAGGTTCCCGGTTCCGCTGCGACACCCAGCGGCTCCAGTGGACTGAAGGCATTCAGCAGGGGCAAGATCATTACGCCCGGAACGCCTGCGCAACTCGGAGCCTTCGGTTTGTTCCCGCCATCGAAGGCACAAGAGCGGATCCTCACGCCCACGACGCAACGACTCACCGTCAAGGCGGCCGACGACATGCTCTGGGTCAGTTTCGCGGAATTGTGCGGCCGCCTCATGTCGACGGCGGACTACTTGGCTTTGGCGGAGGACTACGGAACCTGGGTGATCGACGGCGTGCCGTCGCCGACGATCGGGTCGACCGCCGGTTCTGCACCGGCCTGGCAACGGTTCAGCAATGTGGTGGATGTCCTCTACGACCAGGACATCACGCTGTTCCTGGTGGGCCACGGCCCCCTGGACTGGGATCTTGCCCAGGATCCGGCGCACCGGACTGGCTCCCAGCAAAGAAGCGCCCAGCCCGTTGACCTGGCCGGAATCGCGAGCCGGCTGTCGCTCCTGGGCCGGGTGGAGTCCTCGGTGCCTTTTGAAGAAGTGGAGGCCGGGGGCAGCTGAAGGCACGGCCTTGGCAAACGGCCCTACGCTTCAGTAATGGTCTACGCGAGGTAGAGATATGGCAGGTTTGAACCTGAGAACGACCGTACGGAAGCAGACGCTCGTCTTCGTCGTTGCCGTGCTGATGATCATCTTCGGCTTTGCCGAGGTCGTCACGGGCTTCGCGCATGACTTCGTGGGGTTGGTCACAGCAGCAGACGCGCTCACCACGGTCATGGGGGTTGGCCTCGGCTTGTGCTACGTCGCTGGTGGAACACTCCTGTTGTGGTTCACTCGGGGCACCGTGCTTGCCGCGGTACTTCTGTTGCTCGTCGATATCCTCGGTCGCATCGCAATGACGCTGTCGGGGATGTACCCTGTCGATACTCCGAAACAAGTGATTGGCATCGTCGGTGGGACCTTTGTTGCCGTCATTTTCGCTGGTATCGCGTTCTGGAAGTATCGCGTGCTATCCAGGATCCGCGGCTCGAAGGACAACTTGGGCGCGAACAACCCGCAGCCTTAGCCTGGCTACGTCGGCCCCTACCGGCTACGTCGGAGATGCGGCTCATGAAAGATCCGGAGCACGTGGGGGCGGTGTGTGAAAATTTTGGCATGTCTTCCCCTCAGTCACTGAGCGAGGCCGATCGCCGCATCGTCGCGGCATGGGCGGCGGACTGTGCTGAGCGAGTCCTGGTCTTCTTCGAGACGGAGGCCCCCACAGACGGCCGACCACGTGATGCCATCGCCCGCGCTCGGGCGTTTGCTCACGGTGAACTCGACGCCGCCGGTGAGATTCGCCGACGCTTCCGTGTTGCTCGGGCCGCGCACTCGGTGAGCTCTCCCGCGGCCGTGGCGGCCGCCCGGGCCGCTGGACAAGCCTCCGGCGTCGCTCACATGGGCGCGCACGCTCTCGGCGCAGCCGCCTACGCCGCGAAAGCGGCCGGGCTGGCCACTCCGGATCAGCCCACGGCCATCTCCGACGAGATCTCCTGGCAACTCGCGAACATGAGTGCTGAAGTGAGGGCGGCGCTTCGGCAGCTGCCGCCGGTGGGTGAGGACTCCGCGGGCCCGCTCGGTTCCGGACTTCTCGCGTCGGGCCTTCTTGGGTCAATCGTTCGGAAGATTCAGGCCGCTATCGGCAGTAGCACGCCACAGGGGGGTGTCCGGTAGGCGATCGGGGGCGGTGACTTCAGTCAGAAGACGAAGGACGCCCTAGATCGCCCCTCCGGCGGTGGGCGGCGCACCGATGTCGTTGCCGCCGTCGCCGACTTGCTCCCGGGCGACATAGTTCTCGATGTCGAAGAGGTTGTCCGCGCGCTCTGCGATATTCAACAAAGTAGTCATCGAGGCAACTTCTTCGACCTGCTCCTTCAGGAACCACAACATGAATTGCTCGCCGAGGGGATCATTCTGATCCCTCGCTGCCCGGAAGAGCTCCTCGATGTTGCGGGTGACTTCCTTTTCCTGGGCCAACGCCAAGGCAATCGGCTCCTGCACGTTGGCAAAGTCGTTGCGGACGGCCGGAACTCCCGGAATCTGGACCGGCTGGTTACGGTCCAACATGTACTGGACCATCATCATGGCGTGGTTGCGCTCTTCCAGTGCCTGGCGGTAGAAGTGTGCCGCCAGCTGCGGTAGATCCTGGCCATCAAAGTAGACCGCCACCGCGATGTACTGTTGGGACGCAGCAAACTCGTTTCCAACCTGGGCGGACAGGAGCTCGTTGAATGTCTTCTTTGCCATGCGCCCGATCCTACCTTTGGCACTTGGTGCGGGCAGGAGCTTCAGAGCAAAAAAACGAGCCCGACGCCGGCTGCCGCGGCTCCGACGCATGCCGCCATAGTGCCTACTCCGTTGAGGAGGGCCAGGCCGGTGCGGCCGGCCTGGACAAGCCGGACGGTCTCCAAACTTGCCGTACTGAAGGTCGTGTATCCGCCGAGGAATCCGGTGCCGAGAATCAGCTGAAGTGATTCGGGAGCCTGATGTGACATCACGAGCCCTGCCAGGATCCCCATGAGCAGCGAACCGGAGAGGTTGATGAAGATCGTGCCGAGCGGCAGAGCAGTCCGGGCCCAGGAACGGACCACCCCATCCACCACGAACCGGGCAGCCGCCCCTGCGCCACCCGCGAGCGCTATCAGAAGGAGGGTCATGGCTGGGCCTTCTGCCTCTCTCGGGCGGACTTGTGCTGGAGCGCCCCAAGCCAAATACCGAGGGTTGTGGCCGCGACACCGCCTAACAGGCTGGCTACCAGATACCAGATGGCGTCCATCCCGCGTCCTGCTCCGAAGAGATGCACCGAGTCAAGGGCCAAGGTGCTGTACGTGGTGTAGGCCCCAAGGAAACCACTTCCGATGCCCAACCGGGCAATCCGGCGGAGACCGGCGTCGGGCCCGCTCCGGGCGAGCGCTTCGAGGAGCCAGCCAAGCGCGAGCGCACCGGACAGATTGATAAGCAAGGTGGGCAGCGGCCACGCGTTTGGTGCCGGAAGGGCCATGCCGAACCCGTAGCGGCTCAAAGCCCCCAGGATTCCGCCCGCCGCGACAAGCAGAACGAACCGCCCGTGCAGATGGAGCGGGCGGTGCGGGTGCCGGTCCGGTGGTGCCGTCTGGGCTTTGGCTCCCGGCGGGGCGGTGCTGCTTTCCTTCATTGATCCCTGCTTGGGTCGTGACGGCCCAAGGGAACCATGAGCACGGGGCAGTTCTGGCGATGCGCCAGGTGCAAGGCTACCGATCCGGTGACCAGTCCTTCAAACTTCGGGCCGAGGCCGTGTTCCTTGGTTCCCACGACAATCATGGATGCATTGATACTCGCCGCATAACGGCCCAGTGACCGGGCAGGCTCGCCGGCGAGCGTCACGAAGGTCCACCGCACGCCCGTTCCGTCGAGTTGATCCGCGATGCGGGATTGGAGCGACTCCGAGATGGCCGCGGCGTCGTCGTCGATTCCGTCGGGATCGATCGGTTGGGCCGCCAGATGCCCATCCCGGTCCCCGGCGGCAGGGAAGCTCGTGACATCAGCGAAAGCCAGGACCAGTTCCAATCCGGCGCTGAGCGCTACTTCGGCGGCCTTCTCAACCACCGTGACAGGCTGGTGCGGGAGCACCCCGGCCAGCACCGGACCGGCCAAGCGGGCGGGGCTCGCCTTGGCCAGCGGCGTGTCCTCGCCACGCGGGTTGCTCATGGGGCCCTCCAATGTCCGTGTTGTCAGGGTGCGGCTTCCGTATTGCTCCAGTATGGGCTTCTACGGCTGGCGTTGTCCCAAGCGCTACGCGAGAATGTCGATATGTGCGGTCGGTTCAGTGTCGGTTTCGAAGCAGACTATCTCTCGAGGAAGCTCGGTGCCGTGCTGCGCGGTGATACCGACTACCCCTCGCCAACGCTCCAGATCAACCCGACAGACCCCGTGGTCTTTCTGCGGGGACGGGCCGGGGACGATTCGGTCGGACGCGAGCTCGCGGCCGGGCGCTGGGGCTTGGTTCCGACATTCTCCAAGTCCTTCGATTCGAAGGTACCCACTTGGAATGCACGCTCGGAAACGGCTGGGTCAACCCCGGTATTCAGGGCTTCCCTGCCGAAGTGGCGGGCGGTTGTCCCCGCCTCTGCGTACTACGAGTGGAAGAAATCGGGGCCTGGCCGAAAGGATCCCAAGCAGCGCTACATCGTCGAACCTCAGGATGAGTTGATTACCTTCGCCGGATTGTTTGCGCCATGGCGCGACGAGAGCATCGAGGACAAGTCCGCGCCCGGCGCCTGGCGTTTGTCCTGCTCGATCCTGACCATGGATTCCCCTCCGGAAGGCGTTCACGAAAGACTGCACAACTTGCATGACCGGATCCCGGTTCCGATTTCTCCAGACATGATCGACGATTGGATCGACCCCAAGGAAACCAGGGGCCAGGCCCTGTTGGACGCCGTGCTGGGCGAGGCGTATGGCTTGGCGTCGGCATGGATGATGAGGCCCGTGGAACTCGTGGACGACAACACCAAGTTGGTGGACGTCGCGAACCCGGCCGCCTGACTCAACGCTCTCAGCGCTCAACGTTCATAGCGCAGCTCGGCCCTCACGTCCGTATCCTTTAGCCAGGTCAATCTGGTAGCCGATCCGAAGGGGTTCGGCCACCACTGCACCAAGACCTTGCCCTCCGACGTCCGCGTGACCATGGCCGGAACATATTGAAGGTACTTCGGCCAAACGAGCTTGGCGATAACAGGCACCCTTGAAACGGTTGACAGCGGTTCCGTTTGCCGCGGGGGCGGGGCGCCGACTGAATTCAACGGCGCGGGATATTCGGGCTGGTCAGGCATGCCCGAATACTACTGCGAGGCATCGACAATATGGAGGCCGGGAGATTCGAACTCCAATCCCCCATGCCGAGCACCGGGCATGCGACGGCCACTCCCCGTGCCGCCGGGAATTAGCCGCCGCAGGACGAACCAGGCTAAAGCCGGATGTGGAACGAATCGCAGAACAGGTTCTCGTTGAACGTACGCGATATACCCGCCGGCTAGCCGATGCAGGCCCAGTTCGAGCGCAGCCCATGACGGGCGGCGTATTTTCGTAGGCACTATCGGGGTGAGGTAATATGCATGCGGTGCAGGCACTGCAGGGCCCCTAATCAGGAGTGCTACCAATAGATACTCCACGTGCGCTCCGCGTCGGTGGTCGAAGAGGGACTATGAAAAGCAGCGACAGAAATGTAGTTCCGATGAAAATCAATGTAGTTCCGATGAAAATCGGGTGGATAATTCCTTCTACATTCGGGGCGGTGCTCGCAGGCACCCTGGTCGCATTCGGTCGCCTCAGCCCTACAGCTCAAGGGACCATCTGGGCGGAGGACGGCGCAGTCTTTCTCCAAGACGCGCTGAGCCGCCGTGGATTGCTGGATGTGTTTGCTCCGTACCAGGGCTATCTGCATGTAGTTCCGCGGGCTATGACGAAGTTTGTGGTCAGGTTCTTTTCAATCGACGACTTTGCCATAGCCGTTTCCTCGTTGAGTTGTCTCCTGATTACCCTCATAGCCCTGATGGTGTTTCATTGTTCGAGGGCCCTCACCACAAATGTTCTGATCCGACTGGCGTGGGCATCAATCACTATTTTTGTTGCTCCCGGCGCGCTGGAGACTCAGGGTAACTTTGCCAACATTCATTGGTATCTGCTGTGGTTGGTACCCTGGCTGCTTATCAAGCCCACGCAATCGAAATATGAGGGTTTCCTACTTTTCGTCGTGGCAGCATTGGCATCTCTCACCGAGATTCTGACGGTGATGTTCGTTCCGCTCTTCCTCTACCGGTTCAAGGACAAGGCACTTTTACCGGCTCGCCTCGGCTTGCTGGTGGGCATCACATGCCAGATCATTACCACTCTGTCCTATCCGCGTTCTGCTCCTTTCGCGCCAGTCAACGTTGCTTCGGTAGCCGAAGGATGGTTCCTCAACAGCAGTTCGGCAGTAATCTTCGGCACATCAAGACAAATTTCCCGCAATATCCTGAACTTCGGAGTGTTGCCTGTAGTCTTGGCCGCATTACCATTTTTTCTTGCTTTTTTGTATCTTCTGTTGAAGGGCTCCATGCGTATTCGCGTGGCAGCACTTTCGTTCGTAGCGGCTTCGGTGGGTGTGTGGACTGCAGCGGCAGTATTCAACTTTTCGGACACGTTTGATTACTCAGAGTTTGGTGTGACCCAATGGGGCGCCTTCCTTTTGGGGAGATATAGCACTGTCCCATCGATGTTCCTACTTGCCCTGGTTCCATTGTTGGCAGTCTTATGGGAAAAGACTTCTCCAAAGGCCACCACGGGTGTTTTAGCCGCCTTCCTTGTTCTGCAGTGCTTGTATTTCTTTCCGTCATCGGCATTCCGTCAGGAGGGACCGCTCTGGGCAACCGGCGTTGCAACTGCCAGAGTCGCTTGTATCGCTGATCCTGGGATGACCGAATATCCAATCGGAACGGCGCCGGGGGCATGGAAGGTGCAGGTCCATTGCAACGACCTGCGGCCTTGACGCGTCGTTTTCACTGCTTCATCAACATCGATCGTCCCTCCTGAAGGAGCCACCGTGAAAAAAATCGTCGAGCCTCTCCCCTCCTGGGGACGCCGGCTAGCCGGCATCGAAGGACTGCGCGCGGCAGCGGCTCTATCAGTGCTGGCATATCACGTCGGCCTCATGGCCTCGGACGAAGTTCATTTGGGACCAGTCGGCCAGGTTTTTCTGCCTCTTCTCGGCCAAGGGCTTCCACTTTTCTTTGTCCTGTCAGGGTTCCTGCTGTTCAGGCCGTTCGTCACGTCGATCATGCGAGGCAAAGAGCTCCCTTCAATTCGGCGTTATGCAGCCAACAGATTACTGCGGATCTACCCCGCTTACCTTGTCATATTGGGAGCGACCGCCCTCGTTATGGGGTCTGTCTACATCAAAGGCAGCACACACGGGTTTGGCCCGGACAATATCGGACGCCTGACCGAGCCCATAAAGTTCCTTGCCAATGCGTTGCTAGTACATATGTTTATTCCGCAGTTCGTCATGAGCGGCCTTCCCGTCGCTTGGTCGTTGACGGCCGAGATCACTTTTTACGTAGCGGTGCCGTTGATGGCGCTACTTTCGGCCCGGCTCGTGCGGCTGGGAACCAGCAAGGCAGTGGCTCTAGCGATTGCCCCGGTTGCCCTGGTCGTTATCGGATTGGGAGTGACTTCCTGGGGCCATGCGGCGGCCGATCACCTTGACTACACCCAACGCGTTGATTTTGCCTTTGGGCAGACTGGTACTGCAGTTTTACTGAGGAGTTTCCTGGGACAAGCTGACCTGTTTGGCTATGGAATCGCAGCGGCACTGGTTGTTGTCGCCCTGGATGAGCGTGGTGTTCAGCGTGTTGCGGCTTGGGTAAAGGTGGTCCTCCTTGCCGCAGCTGTAGCTGCCATATGGGCCGGTATGTCAGGCACAATGCCCTACTTGTCGAATATGGCTGGAGTCGCCTCGGCTCTTGTCCTTCTTGCCGTTGTCCTCCCATCATCACGAGACGGAGGGGCAAATAGACTCGCGCTATTGTTTGAATGGCGTCCGATTAGGTTCACGGGGACTATCAGTTACAGCATCTACCTGTGGCATCTCCCGGTCATTTTTTGGCTCATGACACACAAACTAACAGTTGGAGGAACCGTGCTGGCACTTCCCTTCAACACCATCCTTGTCCTCGGAATCGTTTTGCCGCTGTCTGCCTTGACGTATTACTTGGTGGAGCGCCCCGCCATGTTGAGAAAGAAACCTTCACCCCAAGGGGAATCTAGTTCGCAGAAGGTACCTCTGGCGACTTCGGCCGCGCCGTGACGTACGTGTGAGAGTCTTTGTGAAGCACCATTTGGTCCACGTCAAGGGGTGGGAACGGTCGTTCCAGCAGGTGATGAACACGCCGACCTTGCGCATCAGGCCGGTCACGGACGTGAACGTGCCCCGGTGGATGCCTCGGTGCCTGTGCCGACCGGACTCCCTGCGGACTGACGCTAATCAGTCAGCAAGGAGTCCTTCCTAACCCCTAGAATTCAAGGAAAAAGAACCTAGAGCCGGGTGTCGAACGAGTCGCAGAACACATTCTCGTTGAACGTCCCTTGGAAGTCGGACTTGCCCTGGATTTTCTGGATGGTTGCCCGAATGGCCTCGCGGGTCCCTGCGTGGGCGTTGATGGCCGTCTTGACCATCGGCACATCGATCAAGTGGTTTGGCTGGTTCAGCGAGACGAACACCGTGGGTACTTCCGTGACGTACCAAGGGATTTCCGCCGCCATGGGACTGGACCACTTGATGCGGATCGCAGCCTCCTGGGCAAACCCCTTGACATTGGCAAAGACGAACGCGGCATCGTACTTTTCCGCATAATCGCCGGTGGCTTCGTCGGAGATGACGCTCATGAAGTTCACGCCCGACTCCCCCGCAGCTTCGCGTTGCTCCGCCGTCTTGAAGAGGTGGACCTCGAAACCGGCGGTTTCAAGTTCTTCTTTGACCGTATCCAGATAGGCCAACGGATCCGCCCGGGTGAAATCGGAACCGCCGGAGATGCCGTACAGGCGAATACGCTTATGCGTTTCCGGTGTGATGGGCAGGTTGCCGGCAGTGTCCTTGATCAAGGTGACGGTCTTGTCGGCGATTTCGGCAGCGACGGCGAGGTGCGCCTCGCTGCCGATCAGCCGCAGCACTTCCGGCGACGGCGTCAATTCTTCCGGGAGTTTCTTATGCAGCCCCAGGCTGGCCTTCAACCCCAGAATCCGGCGCAGCGCGTCGTGCAGGCGCTGATCGGTGATCACGCCGGACTTGTAGCCGTCCATCATGTACTGGAAGTCCTCCGCCGGGTTGCGGAAGAACAGGAACATGTCGCAGCCAGCGGCGATGGTGGCTGGAACGAGATCCTTGCGTTTCTTGGCCTGAGTGAGGCCGACCATTTGCGATGCGTCAGTGAGGATCAGCCCGTTGAAGCCGAGCTCGCCACGGAGCAAGTCCTGGAGAAGCTCCGGAGCGAGGGTGGCGGGCAGGATGTCTTTGTCTTGCGTCCCGGGACGGAAATGCCGCGTGAGCTCAGGCGCCCCGATGTGTCCGACCATGATCGACTGAACCCCATGGCCGATCATTTCCCGGTACACGTGCCCGTAGCTGGAATTCCATTCCGCGTACCCGATCGTGTTGTACGAAGTGACCACGTGCTGGTCGCGTTCGTCCACGCCGTCGCCCGGGAAATGCTTGATAGCGCAGGCAGTGGGCGATTCGCTGATGCCGTCGAAATACTCCTTGGCGCGCTCCACCACGATTTCCGGTGTGTTGCCGAACGCCCGGGTGGAGATGACTGTGTTGCGCCAGTTGTAGTGGATGTCCACGATCGGCGCGAAGGCCCAGTTGCAGCCCAAAGCCGCGGTTTCCACACCGGCCACCTGGCCCATTTTCCTGGCGATGGACTTGTCAGGGTGGGAACCGGCCTGTAGGTGCGTCGACACGAAAGTTCCGTCGTCGCAGCTTCCCGCTCCGCCCATTTCCGGGTTGGAGGCCACCAGAAGCGGGATGCGCGTCCTGGACTGGGCATAACGGATGTGTTGCTGGACAGCGGCGGACGGACCCGGCCTGTACCGCATCCCGCCGACGTGATAGTTCTCCAGCACACCGTCGAGGTACTCCGGGGAGTAATCGTTGTTGTGGTTGATGAAGAGCTGCCCGATTTTTTCCTCGAGGCTCATGCCGCGGATGGTGGAATCCACCCACGCAACAGCCTCGTCGTCGAGGTTGAACGGCGCCGACTGGAGGTCGACGTCGAACTGCCGCGCCGGGGTGCCCGCGGTACCGGCGCTGTCGGCCGCCGGAGCTTTGGAGCCTGCGACGGCGGCAATCCCGGCCAGCGCTTCCGCGACCACCTCGCTTACCGGGACGGCGATGTCCACGACGAACCCGGCCTCGTCGGCGTCGAGCGGTTCCAGGGTGGCGAGCTGCGAATCAAGGAGGGCCGGCGGCATGAAGTGGCCGGAACGCCCTTCTGTCCGTTCCCTGAGCACCTCTTTGCTGCCGTGCAGGTGCAGGAAGATGGTGTCCGGGGCTTTCTCACGGATGGCATCCCGGTAGCTGCGCCGGAGGGCGGAACAGGCGAGAACCAGCCCGCCGTCGCCGGCGTTGGCGAGTTCGGTGCCGACCGTCGCCAGCCAAGGCCAGCGGTCCTCATCAGTCAGGGGCGTGCCCGCGGCCATTTTGGCGACGTTTTCGACGGGGTGGAGCGAATCGCCGTCGAGGAACGGAACTCCCAGCGCCCGGGCCACGAGGTCTCCGATGGTGGTCTTGCCGCAACCGGAGACGCCCATCACCACAATGCGCCGCGGCTGTTCTGCAGCTCCGCTGAGGTCGCCGGCCGCGGCCACGTTCCTACCAGTCATGGACGGTGCCGTCCACGAGGCGGTTGTACGGCAGATAGGCCTGCTGGTACGGGAAGGAGTTGGCGGCTTCCTCGTTGAATTCGACGCCGAGGCCCGGCTTGTCGCCCGGGTGCAGGTAGCCGTCGGTGAAGGTCATGGACTGCTCGAAGACCGTATTGGTCTTGTCCGAGTGCTGCATGTACTCCTGGATGCCGTAGTTGTGGATGGCCAGGCCCACGTGCAGCTGCGCGGCGAAACCGACAGGGGAAATGTCGGTGGGGCCGTGGAAGCCGGACTTGATCTGGTACTGGGCGGCGAAGTCCATGACCTTCTTCAGCGGCGAGATCCCGCCGAAGTGCGTGGACGCGGCCCGGACATAGTCGATCAGCTGTTCCTTGATGAGCGTCTGGAAGTCATAGACCGTGTTGAAGATTTCACCGATCGCCAGCGGCGTGGTGGTGTGCTGGCGGACCAGTCGCAGCCCCTCCTGGTTTTCGGCCGGAGTGCAATCCTCGAGCCAGAACAGGTCGTACGGTTCCAGGGCCTTGCCGAGCTTGGCTGCCTGGATGGGGGTCATGCGGTGGTGGCCGTCGTGCAGCAGCGGGATTTCCGGGCCGAATTCGTTGCGCACCGCTTCGAACACGGTTGGCAGATGGCGCAGGTAGGCGCGGGTGTCCCAGTCCTCTTCCTGCGGGAACGCACCGCGGCCGGCGGGCTCGTAGTCGTAGCGCTCACCCGAGGCCTGCGCCTGGGCGGCCACGCCGTAGACGGCCTTGATGCCCGGGATGGCGGTCTGGATGCGGATCGACTTGTAACCCAGTTCCAGGTGCTCCCGGACCGAGTCGAACAAGGACGGGATGTCCGCGCCCGAGGCGTGGCCGTACGCGCGCAGCCCGTTGCGGGAGGCGCCGCCCAGGAGCTGGTAGACCGGCAGTCCGGCCACCTTGCCCTTGATGTCCCACAAGGCCATGTCGACGGCGGCGATGGCGGCCATGGTGACCGGGCCGCGGCGCCAGTACGAGGAGCGGTAAAGGAACTGCCAGGTGTCCTCGATGCGGTGCGGGTCCTTGCCGATCAGAAGCTGCGCGACGTGTTCCTTCAGGTATGCGGCCACGGCGAGTTCACGGCCGTTCAGGGTCGCGTCGCCGATGCCGGTCACGCCGTCCTCGGTGGTGATCCGCAGGGTCACGAAGTTCCGGGTGGGGCTGGTCACGAAGACTTCAGCGGCAATGATTTTCACAGCTGGTCCTTTCAGGGTTGCTGATCGAGGGCTGGCCTGGCCCGGATGCGACGTGCACCACAGGGCGGGTAAAGACGATCTTAGGATGGATGACAAATATTGGCAACCGGTTGCAATGCTATTTCGTGGAGATTTTTCCCGGTCCAGCAGTTTCCGCGGCGGTTTCCGAGTCGGAAACCGCCGCGAGGGTCGCGGCGGCGCCCTCCGCGCTAAATGGCCCCGCGCCGGAGCCTTCCAAGGCGCGACGGGCCTTGATCTCGCCCAGGATCTGGGCATGGAACGCGTCGGTCAGCTTGTACTTGGCCATGACGACGATTGCGAGGACGGTCATGATGGCGGGCAGTGCACCTGCGGCAAACTGGATGGCCTGCAGCGATTCGGCACTGTGCGTAGTTCCGGACTTGTAGCCCCCTGCCGCGAGCGCGTAGGCAGCAAGAGCTCCGCCGACGGCTTGGCCGGTCTTGCGGGTGAAGGAGAACAAGGCATAGGTGATGCCTTCAGTCCGGACACCGGTTTTCCATTCGCCGTATTCCACGGTGTCTGCTTCCAAGGCCCACACCACGATGTTGACGGCCATGACGCCAAGCATGCTCAAGAGCAGACCCGAGAATCCAACCCAGACCATGGTGGCCGGAGCGAAGAAGACGATTGCGCCACCGATGATGGCGAGGAAACCGGCAGCCACGTAGATGGTCTTCTTGCCGAAGTTTCGGACCAGCCTTGGCATGAGCGGAGCAAGGGCAAACGTCACCACCAGTTGGACGACGGAGAGGACCGCGTAGAGATCCAGCCGGCCGAGGACGTCGCGCAAGTAGTACAGCTGCACCGAAGACAGCGCCATATAGCCGGTCAGGAAGAGGAAGGAGCTAAGACACAGCATGAGCAGGGGACGGTTTGTCTTGAGCGTCGCCATGCTCTGCTTGAAGGAAACCTTGGGTACTGCACGGTGGACCCGCTCCTTGGCGGTCAGGAACGTGAAGAAGTACAGCGCTGCGCCGATCACGACGAAGACCAGGGTGATGATAGTGAAAATGGACTGCAGGTTGGCGCCTGGCTTGATCAGTGGAGCTACGAAGATGCCCAACGCGGAACTGACCAAAAGTGCGCCAACCATGCGGGCGGAGCCCAGCTTGGCCCGCTGCCCCGGCTCTTGGGTCATCGCGCCGGCCAGCGAACCGTATGGGATGTTCACCAGCGAGTAGGCCAGGCCCAGGGCCGCGTAGGTCAGGTAGGCGTAGAGCAACATCCCCGTTTCGCCGATCTGCGGAATGGAGAAGGCTGCGACGCTCAGGAGCAGCAACGGGATGGAGCCGAACATGATGAATGGCCGGAATTTTCCGAAGCGCTTGCTGTATGCGCGATCAACCAATCGTCCGGCGAAGACGTCGGCGAAAGCGTCGAAGATCCTGACCGTAAGCAACAGGGTCCCGGCGGCCGCAGCGGATATGCCCGCGACGTCGGTGTAGTAGACGAGCAGGAACATGGTGGCAGTAGTGAAGGCAAGGTTGTTGGCGGCGTCGCCAGCCCCATAGCCTAGGATGCTGAGTTTGCTGAGCTTATTCATTGCGGGCTCCTTTACCCTTGCCGGTACCCCACGTTCCGGCTTGCGATGATCGAAAGGCTTCGGCCGAACCAGGCCTGAAATAGTTGAAGCTTGATGTAATTCTAATCACCATGGCAACCAATCGGCAAGCGGTTGCCAAATGTTTCCATAGAACTTTTCAACATCAGGGAAGTTTCAACGATCGCTCAGAAGAAGTGAGCGAGCGTTCGGCGGAAGTGCCCAATACCTGAGCGAGCGTTCGGGGGAAGTGCCACATATCTGAGCGAGCGTCGGTCCTTCCAAACGCTCGCTCACATATGGCGTTTGTCCGGCCAACGCTCGCTCACATATCCGGACCGACGACGACGGCGCCCGTCGCCTTCACGTGGAAGGCAACGGGCGCCGTCGAAAGTACCTGGCGGATTAGCTGAGGTTGCCGGCAGCCGCGAAGGACTCGGCCAAGCCCTCAACGAGGTCCACGATCGCCGCGTCGGAAACCAAGTCCGGATCCACGAGGCGGAGCAGGGCCTCGAGCCGTGCACGGCCCGTAAGGAGGTTCGCGGCGGCGATTTCCGCCGCCTGCGGGTCCTGGAGGCTGGTTGCCGTGGCAGTGTAGGCAGACCAGGCCGCGATCATACGCGCAGCCGCTCGACCGCTGCGGCCTGCGGCGCGCTCGGCGCGGAGCACAGGCAGTGCTCGCATGCGCAGCTTGGTGCTGCCATCCATGGCTATCTGGGCCAGGTGGTGGGCGATCCGGGAATTCCCGAAGCGTTCCAGGAGGGCCGCGCGATACTCAGGGATGCGCAAGTCCCCACCGTGCAGACTGGAGGCGGCCTCGTCCCAGAAGTCCTCGACGGCCCGACGGCAGAAATCGTCAGCGAGGGCTTCGGCCACGGTCTTGTGGCCGCGCAACTGGCCGGCATAGGCCAGGAGCGAGTGGGCGCCGTTGAGGAGCCACAATTTGCGGTTCTCGTACGGCTCGATCTCGTCCACGAAGAGGGCACCAGCGTCTTCCCAGTGCGGGCGTCCGGCGGGGAAGTCCCCGCTGAGGACCCAGTTGCGGAAGGGCTCGGCGACCACGGGTGATTCGTCGCGGTATCCGCAGGCGGAAGCGACGGCGTCGATGTCGGCGTCCGTGGTGCGCGGGGTGATGCGGTCAACGGAAGTGCTGACAAAACTGACGTTGGCGTCGATCCAGGCGGCGAGCCCGGCGTCGAACGCCTTGGCCATCCCCATCACGGCGCTTCTGGCGACGGTCCCGTTGTTGGAGAGATTGTCGCAGCAGACGACGGCGAGTGGGCCGGCGTCGGCGTCGCGGCGCGCGGCGAGGCCCACCACCAGGCGGCCCAGCGGCGTCGTCGGCTTGCCGGAAGCAGAACGGTCAGCGAGCACGGCGAGGTCCGCGACGACGTCGGGCGCTTGGCTGTCCAGCTTGCCGTCGGCCCCGAGCCGGTAGGCGGCTTCGGTGATGGTAAGCGTGATGAGCGACGTCAGCGGCGCGGCGACAAGCTCGACAAAACGCTCGACGTCGGCACCATCGACAGCCTCGACAATGCTGCCGATGACTTCGAAGGAATCACCGGCGTCCGAACGCTCCACCACGGTGTACAAGCCGTCCTGGGCGGCCAGGACCTCTGCGGCATCCGGGCGGCGGCCCGTGAAGGAGGCGATGCCCCATTCCGATGCGTCACCTGCATGCTGGGTGTACCACGCCTGATGGGAGCGGTGGAAGGCCCCCAGTCCCATGTGCACAATGCGCACCGGGGCTCTGTCGATGGGCCTGATGACACGGCTCAAGCGGGGAAGATCCGCGCTTTGCCCGGGTTCGTTGCTCACAGCTTGAAGACCCTCCGGGGCGAGGAGTCGACGACGTCGACGATGATTTCGTGGGCGCGGTCTTCGCTGACCCGATGCTCGGCGACGAGGCGGGCGAGGAAGGATGCTTCGATCCGGCGGGAGGCGTCGTGCCGGGCCGGGATGGAGCAGAACGCGCGGGTGTCGTCGATGAAGCCCGAGGACCGCGAGAAGCCGGTGGTCTCGGTGACAGCGGAGCGGAAGCGGAGCATGGCGTCCGGTGCATCGAGGAACCACCACGGAGCGCCGAGGTACACGGAGGGGTAGAACCCTGCCAGCGGAGCCAGTTCGCGCGAGAACACGGTCTCGTCCAAGGTGAACAGCACCAAGTGGAAGTCCTTTGCCGTGCCGAAGTCCTGGAGCAGGGGGCGGATGGCTTCGGTGTAGTTGGTGGCGAATGGTATGTCGTGGCCGGTGTCCGCGCCGTAGGCGTCGAAGGTGGGCTGGTGGTGGTTGCGGAAGGAACCCGGGTGGATGGTCATGACCAGGCCGTCTTCGACGGACATCCTTGCCATCTGGTACATCATGTGGGCTTCGAAGGTATTGCGGTCCTCGGCCGTGGCCTTGCCTGCGCGCGCAAGCTCGAAGATCCGCTCGGCTTCGCTCCGCTCAAGCTTGAGCGTTGCCGGGGTGAGGACGCCGTGGTCCGCGGAGACCGCGCCGTGGTCCACGAAATAACGACGGCGGTTTTCCAGGGCTTTGATGTAGCCGGTGTAGCCGCTAGCGCCGTCGGCGGCGGAATCGACAAGCCGCTCGACGTTGGCACTCCATGCCGGGTGCGCGATGTTCAGGTAGGCATCCGGACGGAAGGTCGGCAGCACGCGGCCGTTGAAGGAAGGGTCCTCGGCGATCGCCTTGTGGCTGGCGAGACTGTCCAGGGGATCGTCCGTGGTGGCCAGGACCTCGATGTTGAAGTCCTTGAAGAGCTGGCGGGGACGGAAATCGGGCTCCACGAGCTTGGCGGCAATGGCGTCATAGCTGGCATCTGCGGACATCTCGCCAAGGTCCGCGCCGAGCTTGAACACGCTGTCGAACTGCGTGCGCAGCCAGTACCCAGACGCCGTGCCTTCGAAGAGGGGCCACGCCTGGACGAACGTCCGCCAGATCTCCCGCGATTCGGACGCGTTGGCACCTCCCGAGAGCAGCTTGTCCATGGGGACTCCGCTGGCGTGGATCAGCCTGGTGACGTAGTGGTCCGGGCTGACCAGGAGCGCGGCCGGATCGGGGAACGGGGTGTTCTGCTCGATGACGGCGGCGTCAACGTGGCCGTGCGGAGAGATGATGGGCAGGTCCTGGACGCGCTCCAGAAGGGAGCGCGCAATGCTGCGCGTCCCCGGATCCGCGGGCAGGAGCCGGTCAGGATTGGCTGCGATCGACTGTGACATAACTCAATTTTCAGCCGGAAGGAGCAGTCTGTCAACCGGTTGCCAACTATTGCCATCTCGTTGCATCTGCATTGGATAGTCGCTCGAAACTAGGCGATCAGCCGTCCGCTGGAGCCGCGCACCACGAGCTCCGTGTCCACGCGGACGGCTCCCTCGGGCCCATCATTGCCGAGCAACATGTCCAGCAGCAGGCCGGCGGCGCGGGAACCGCACTCCCCCAGCGGCGACCTCACAGTGGTGAGCGCCGGCGTCGTGAAGTCTGCCCCGAAGATGTCGTCGAAGCCCACGATGCTGATCTGGTCCGGAACGTGCACGCCGGCGGCCTGAAGCTCCTGCATGAGGCCTATGGCGAGGAGATCGTTGTAGGTAATCACCGCCGTCGCACCGCTCGCCAGGACGTCGCGCGCTATTTGGCGGCCGCCGTCGACGGTCGGCTTGGACGATTCCAAGCGGACCGCCTCCAATTTGTACCAATCGCAGGCGGCTTGGACGCCTTCCCAGCGGCGGCGCGACATCCAGGACTGCGGCGGCCCCGCAACGTAAGCAAGCTGCTGGTGGCCGTTGGCCGCAAGGCTCCGCACGGCCTGGCTGATCCCCTTGTTGACGTCCGGGACCACACACGGCACTCCCTCTATTTCGCGATTGATCACGACCACCGGTTTGTCCGCAGCCAAGACCCGGATCTTTTCGTCGTCCATGCGGGGGCTCGCCAGAATCAGGCCATCCACCGTGCTCAACATCCTGCGGGCCGCAATGAGTTCGGTTTCAGGGGACTCTGCGGACTCGGCCAGCACCAGGGTGTAGTCCCGGGCGGACCCCGTGGTTTCCGCACCGCGGATGATGTCGAAGAAGGTCGGGTTGGTGATATCCGCGACGATCAGTCCGATCGTCTGGGTACGGCCGGTGGGAAGTGCCCGGGCGAAGGGGTTCACCTGGTAGTTCAGCTGCTCGGCGGCATCCTCGATGATCTTCTGGGTCTTGGCACTGACCCTGCCCGGTTTGCTCAGCGCGCGCGAAACCGTAGATGGGTTGACTCCCGCCAGCTTCGCGATGTCGTAAATGGTGGGCGAGGATCTCTCCCCGCGTCCACGCTTGGCGGGGAAAGTTGCTGCTCCGGAATTCGTCGCTTCAGTCACGGCTCCATCGTAATCTGGTATGGCAACAAAAAGCAGGACGGTTGCCAACCATTCGGCCGGCGACCGCGCTGCTTATGCGCCCTGCTTAAGCGCCCTGCTTGAGTGCCCTGCCGACTAGGAGCGTTCGGCGAACTTGCCTTCTTCGCTGATGCGCTTATTGAGCTCGCGCATGTACTCCTCCTCGTCGAAGTCCAGGGGGACTTCCCTGCCGGTCCAGCTTGACAGGTGGATGGCGTTGGCCAGGCGGACGCCTTTGATGCCGTCCGATCCGGGAGCCAACAACGGAGTGCCGTCCAGGATGTTGGCCGCGAAGTTCTCCAAAACTCCTGCGTGCTGGCCACCCCAGGCCGACTCGAACTCGATCACCTCGGTGGTGTAGTAGTCCTCGGCTTTCAATTCGCCCATGAAGAGCTTGCGGACATCGTCCATGTCCATGCCGTCGCTGAGTTCGCGCTCGGGCTTGACGAGGCGGGTGACTGTCGCGGTCTTGCTGTTTTCCACCACGATCTTGCCCTGGTCGCCCAGGATCTCGAAGCGGTCCGTGCCCACAAGGTCGTGCGTCGCCGTGACAAAGACACCGGTTGCACCGTTGCCGTAGTCCACGACGGCGGTGACCTCGTCTTCCACGGCGATGTCCCGCCGGAATCCGTACGCCACCTTGGAGTAGACGGACTTCGGCACGCCGCAGATCCACTGCCACAGATCGAGCTGGTGGGGTGCCTGGTTGACCAGTACGCCGCCGCCTTCGCCGCCCCACGTCGCGCGCCATTCGCTGGAGTTGTAATAGCCCTGCGGACGCCACCAGTTGGTGATGATCCAGTTGGTGCGGCGGATGCTGCCGATATCGCCGTTGTCTACGATCTCCTTGAGCTTCTTGTAGAGAGGGTTGTTGCGCTGGTTGAACATGATGCCGAAGGAAAGCTCAGGCTTGGAGGCCGCGAACTCATTGAGCTCCTTGACCTGCTTGGTGTAGACACCGGCGGGCTTCTCCACGAGGGCGTGGATGTTGCGCTTGAGCGATTCGATGCCCATTTCCGGGTGCAGGTAGTGGGGCACGCACGTGACGATCGCGTCGACGTCGCCGCCTTCAAGCATGGCGATGTAGTCGTCGTAGAAAGGCGCATCGGGGTACCGCGAAGCTGCCAGTTCCTTCTTTGCAGGATCGGTGTCGCAGATGGCGCCGATCACCATGTTCGGCACCAGGCCGTCAGTGATGAACTTGGCGTACGTGCCGCCCTGCTGGCCCAGACCGATGATGCCAAGGCGTACTTTCTTGCTCATGAGTGGATCTCCGTTGTTGAGGGATTAGAAGAGGTCGGCGTGGCCCATGGCCACCAGGTTGTCGTAGGAAGTCTGCAGCGCTTCCCACACCGTGCGGCCGTAAAGCTCGTCCTGCTCCACGAGCAGGTACTCCGCGCCGGCGGCCTGGGCCGCGGGAATGATGGACGGGAAGTCAAGATTGCCTTCCCCCACTTCGGCGAACTGGACCACGTTCTTGAACTCGGCCATGAAACCCGCGATGTCCCCCGATTCCAGGAGCCCGAAGGATTCTTCGGGCAACTGTCCGATCCGGTAGTCCTTCAGGTGCACCATGGCCGTGCGTCCGGCGTATTTGGCGAGGGTCCGGACGGGGTCGAGTCCGCCGCGCTGCACCCAGTGCACGTCGATTTCCATGCCCATGGCCGGGGAGTTTTCGGCAATGATATCCAGCATGTATTTGCCGTCGAACTTCGCGAACTCGATGTGGTGGTTGTGGTAATACAGTCCGATGCCGTGTTCACGGAGGCGTTCGGCGTATTCGTTGGCTTGCTTCGCGAAGTCCACCGCGGCGTCGATCGACTTCATGGCCGGGAACGGCATCATGCCAATCCGCAGGAGGTGGCTGTCCAGCCGCTTTGCGTCGTCCACGATCTTATCGAAGTGGTCCTTGAGGGAGTCGCCGGGCATGCCCTTGGGCGTCTCCATGGCGACCGAAAGCGCCGCGATGTCCATGCCCAGTTCGCTCCGGGAGCGGTCCAGTTCGTCAACGTTTTCCGGTGTCATCGGGATCTGGGAAATCTCGACGGCGTTGTACCCGATCGCACTGACCTTGCGGAGCGTTTCAAACGCCCCGGCTTCGGCAAAACCGCCCTTCAGCATCATTGCCTGCACGCCAATTTTGGCCACTTTGTCCTCCGTTAGTTCCGGGCCCCAAGGGCCGCGTGGTTAGCCCACTTGCCCGGAAATTTCCGGGTAGCTTTGGGCGTAGATGTCTTTGACGATCCTGAGTGATTTTTCGGCTTCCGCGGGGCTGATCCAGAAGGGAGCAGGATCCCCGAGCTTGGCATAGAAGTCCTTGATCAGGAGTTCGTGGGATACGCCCCAATACGCGCGCCCACCCGATTCCAAGGCCCGTTCCGCGATTGTTTCCACAGTGCCGTCGGTGTAGCTGACAATGAGGTCGCCCCGGAGGCTTAGCGTGGCCTTTTCGGTCACGATATCCAGCGTCACCGGTGCGTTGGTGGCGTTCGCCAGGGTGGCGTAGAAGACGCTGGTGGCACCATTGGCGTGCCCGGCGATGAATTCCGCCGTATCCTCCACCTCGATCACCCCGCCCAGCGAGCGCGTGGACGCGTTGCCCTCCACCTTGGTCACGTCACCCACGAGCCACTGGAGCAGGTCCACCGTGTGGATGGCCTGGTTCATCATGAGGCCGCCGCCTCCTTCGGCCCAGGTGCCGCGCCACGGCCTGTCACGGTAGTACTCGGCCGTCCGGTGCCACATCACGGTTGCCGAGGCGCCGAGAACCTGGCCCAGCCCGCCGTCGTCGAGCAGCCTCCGCATGGCCTGCGACGTCGCGTTGTAGCGGTTCTGGAAACATACGGCGATCTTCGCGGTGCTCCGTTCAGCCGCCTCGACCAGCCGCCGCCCCTCTTCAAGGGTGTGGGCGAGGGGCTTCTCGACGATCACGCTGACGCCGCGCTCAAGGCAGTCCGCAGCCAGCGAGGCATGCAGGTGGTGCGGAGTGCAGATATGCACGACGTCGGGCCTCACTGATTCGAGCATCTCCAGGTAGTCCGCGTAACCCGGCACGCCGTAGGCGGCCGTTGCCGCCTGGAGGCGACCGGCGTCGGTGTCGCAGACCGCCACGAGTTCAACGTCGTCCATTTTGGCGATTGCACCGAAGTGCACGCTCGATACATCGCCGCAACCGATGACTGCTGCTGTAGGCATTCTTCTCCCTCGAAAGATGTTTTCCTTTGAACCTACAGGCCCTCAGGGGAGGGCAACACCGTTCTTGGCTGCGAGTGCCGCAAAGGCCCGCGCTGCAGCGCCGAAGGCGACGGGTCCGGAGAATCCGCCCAGCTCGTGGGTGCTTGCAAGGTGCGGTTCCAGCGATGCGAAACCGGCAAAGCCATCGGCCTTGAGCGCGGCGATGGTGGCGTCCAGTTCGCCGTCCCCTTCGCCGGCAGGCACCACTTCACCCGTCCCGCTGACAGCATCCTTGACTTGGAAATACTCCAGGTAGGGGCGCAGCACGGCGTAGCCCTCCGTGTACGGCTTGACGCCCACCTGGACAAAGTTGGCGCTGTCCCACGCAACGCGCAGCGCGGGTGAATCGACAGTCTCCATGATGTCGAGGACGCGCTCGGGCGTGTCGCCGTAGATGCCCTTTTCGTTTTCGTGCAGGAGGACGACGCCGGACGCGGCCGCCTCGTTCGTAAGTGCGGTCATGCGCTCCATGACTGAGTCGCGGATATCTTCTGGGCTCTGCCCTTCGGCTCGGTAGAAGGAGAAGATGCGGATGTATTTGGTGTCGAGCCCCTTGGCCACAGAAACAATCTGGCGCAACCGCGCGAGCTCATGTTCCACGGGAATACTGACGTCGACCTTGCCGATCGGACTCGCGACCGCGGAAACCTTCAGGCCCTTCTCGTCCAAGATGGCTTTGAGGCGCTCGACCGTTTCCGGCTCGAGTTCGGAGACATTAGTGCCCCAGGCGCTGCGCACTTCGATATGGCTGGCACCGAGGGCCAGCAGGACGGCTGCCTGGACCACGGGATCGGGATCTACTTCGTCGCCGAAACCGGACAGGCTCCACACGGCATTGGTTTCAGTCACGGAAATCTCCTTTGGATCCGTTCGCCCGCACGGCGGCAAATGGCGCCAAATCGTAGTTCGCGGGCATGCGTTCGCCTCGAGTCTAGCCAGATTGACACAGCTTGACAACCGATTGCCAAATATTGGCAACAATCATGGCGCGCCGCAGGACGCGGTTCATGTCCCTGATGTCGGGACTTCGAGCACTGGTCCTCAGCGCGATGGCCGTTCTGTTTCTCACGGGAAACCTGTCACTGCTCGCCCTCGTGATTGCGGCCTTCCTTGTGTCTGGACTGACCGGGCTCTACGACAGCGCCTTTGCAGCTCTCCTCCCGAGTGTCGCCCATCGTTCCAAGCTGACGACGGCGAACACCTGGGTCGCGGGAATCAGATCCGCTGGCGACATTGGTGCTGGAGCGACGGCCGGAATACTCCTGCAGATACTCTCACCTGTGGCCCTCTTTATTTCGGATGCGGTCACGTATCTAGTGTCAGCGCCGGCGATTGGCCAGATCCGGGAAGATCGGCAGGCGTCGGAAACATTCACTTTCAGGAATTATTTCTTGTCGCTGGGTTCAGGATTCGCAATTCTCATCCGGGATCGCGTGATGTGGCCAGTCACCTTGTCGATTGCCCATTTCAACCTATTCACCACGGCGATCCAGTCGGTCTATGTCACGCAAGCACTGCGGAGTGGATCAATGACACCGGCCGAGATCGGAATCGCCGGAGCACTCGGAGGAATCATCGGCCTACTCTCCATGATTCTGGGCGTCATGTGTGATGGTCAACATCACCGGAACGGAAACACTAAACAGCTTCTTATTCCCCACGTAGCCCTCGGGAGATTCTCTTCCGCAAGCAGGGTCCTCACGTGGGGTATCGACCCGATAGGCGCAGCTCTGGCCGGCGTTCTAGCCCTGTTCCTTCCGACCAGTGCCGTACTCGCTGTGGCGAGCTCCGGCGTCGTGATTTCAGCTTGCTGGATTGCCACCTCGGCTGCCGTTCGGGAATTGCCGCTCCTGTCCGAGATCGAACAGCGCCGCGAATGAGCCGTCGTTAGGCCGGCGCTCCCGGGGCCTGGCCGCCAAGAGATCCGCTGCGATTCGCTATGGCACAGGGGCCAACGTGCTGCCAAGATGTGCTCCATGGACCCTCTTGACCTGGCGACACCCCCTCTGGCCAAACCGGTTGTGCTGGTTGTCATGGGCGTTTCCGGCTCCGGAAAGTCCACGGTTGCCGCCCTCCTTGCAGGGCGGCTTGGCTGGCCCTTCGAAGAAGGCGATGCCTTGCATCCCCAAACAAACATCGACAAGATGGCAGCTGGACATCCGCTCACGGATGAGGACAGATATCCCTGGCTGGAGAAGGTTGCCGAGTGGGTCGACCAGAGGCTGGATCATGGGGAAAACGGCGTCATCACTTGTTCGGCGCTCAAACGGTCTTATCGAAACATTATTAATCGCCGGGGTTCAGGCGTCGTCTTCGTTTTTCTGTCCGGGACGCCCGAGACTATCAGCGCACGGCTGGCCGAACGCCACGGCCATTTCATGCCCGCCAGTATGTTGGGGAGTCAGTTCGCGGAGCTTGAGGAACTGTCCCCGGGTGAGCCCGGAATCCGGATCGACGTTGGTCCGGCTCCAGGAGTGATTGCCCAACAAATCATGGACAAGTTCGGCCTGCGGCCGAGCGGAACAGGACGAGAACCATGAACGGAATCTCCATCCTCAGCAGGCCCCTCGCCGGGGTAGCCACAGACGCCACCACGGACGCGATGCATCAGCCATGGACCGCCCACGATACCCAAGTACTTGTGGTGGCCGCCGTCGGCATCGCGATCGTCGTCTTGCTGATCGTCTGGGCAAAGATGCATGCTTTCCTGGCGTTGAGCATCGGCGCCCTCTTCGTCGGCATCGCCTCGGGTATCGCCTTGGACAAGGTGACCACCTCCTACGAAAATGGGGTCGGCGGCGTGCTGGGCTACGTCGGTGTGCTCATCGCGTTGGGAGCCATGCTGGGCAAGCTGTTGGCTGATTCCGGCGGCGCAGACAAGATCGTGGACACGCTTCTCCATGGCCGGCCTGCAACGCTGCCTTGGAAGATGGCGCTCATCGCCGGCATTATCGGCATCCCCATGTTTTTCGAGATCGGGCTCGTGCTACTCATACCCGTTGTGATGCTGGCCGTGCACCGTTCCAAGGGCCCGGCAATGCGTCTTGGCATTCCGGCCTTGGCCGGCTTGTCGGTGCTCCACGGGTTCATCCCGCCACACCCGGGCCCGTTGGCCGCGATCGGCATCCTGCACGCCAATGTGGGTGTGACCCTCGCGTTTGGACTGCTCATAGCCATTCCGACCGTCATCATCGCAGGTCCCCTCTTTGGCCGTCTCGCCGCACGGATCGTGCCGATCGGAGCCGCAGGTGCTGGCCTCGCCGTTACCGTTGGAGCCGGCGATAGCGCCGAGCCGGCCAGGTCGCAAGGCCCCGGCGCAAAAGCCGCAAGTTCGCGCGGCGACGCACCCGTAGGCAAGGCCCAAGATCCGCAAGCCACTCGCAGCCCGTCCTTTGGCTGGACCCTGGTGACCCTGCTGTCGCCGTTGGTGCTCATGCTGATCAAAGCCGGGGCAGACATTTGGATGGACAAGAGCGCACCGCTCCGGCCCTTGCTGGACTTCATCGGCGATCCGGTCTTTGCGCTGCTCGTGGCGGTGCTTCTGGCAATGGTGACCTTCGGTACACGGGTCGGTTTCTCCGCCTCCATCCTGACGAAGAAGATCGGCGAGAGCCTGTTGCCGATTGTCGGGGTCATGCTGATCGTCGGCGCGGGCGGCGGCTTCAAACAAGTACTCGTCGACGGCGGTACCGGAACCGCGATCGCCAAGATCGCGGTAGCTGCCAGCCTGTCGGCCCTGGTACTGGGCTGGATCATCGCAGTACTGATTCGCCTCGCCACCGGCTCGGCGACTGTTGCTACGGTCACGGCCGCCGGAATTATCGCACCCCTGGCAACCGGTTTGTCGCCGGCTCAGCTAGCCCTGGTTGTGCTCGCAATTGGTGCCGGATCGCTATTCTTCTCCCATGTGAACGACGCGGGCTTCTGGCTGGTCAAAGAATACTTCGGACTGACAGTGGGGCAAACGATCAAGACCTGGTCAGTCATGGAAACCATAATTTCCCTCGTCGGATTCGGATTCACGCTGCTGCTATCCGTTTTCGTCTAGTTAGGACCGGCAAGACGAAGGCGCTCCAATCCTGCGTTTCCGCAGCTCGGAGGGCCTTCACGGCGTCAGCTGCCGCGATCGGCGCTAGAGCGCGGCACGCGCCTCGTCGGCATTCAGAAGCCTTCCACCAAGCCCGCCATTCTGGTGAAGGTCCCCTCGCATGAGCTCCAGCCTGCCGGCAGCCTCGATTCCTCCGGCTTTGACCGGATCGAAACCAGCGATACGAATGAGCCTTTCCACCGTTTCGGCCGCCGCGTCGTCGTCGGTTGCGTAAAACAGAACTGCCCGCTCGGATGGCCGGTTGGCTGCCGAAGCTAGGGCGTCGGCGCCCAGCGTGCCGAAGGCCTTCACGAAGTGAGCACCCGCAGGGAGCAGATCTGCCACGATCGAGGCTGCTGATTGGCCCTCCGGCAGCGTAGTGGTATAGCCGCCGTGGCCATCAGGTCCGATCGGGTTGGTCGGGTCGATTACCACTTTGCCGACCAGCGCCTCTGACAATTGGGAGATGAGTTCCTTCTCAGTGTCGAGCCAGACGGCCATCAGGACAGCATCAGCCTGTGACACGGCATCGACGACGCTCGCCGAACTCGCCAACGCGCCGAGCTCGGCGGCCAACGATTCAGCATGGGATTCATCGCGGGCCGCCAAGACGACAAGCTCGCCGCCCTGAACAAGATGGCGGGCGACACTGGACCCGATGTTACCGATTCCGATGATTGCAGTTGTCACGTCAACCTCCAGATTATGGTGAAAGACCCCTTGGCCTAGTGGTCTATTTGTCGTGAGATTGGGCAAGCTCCCCCGCTACGCCAGAGTGCCCTGTTCTGATGGTACGACCTGCTACTAGCGGGCAACATAGGGCGCTTGTCGGCGCAAAAATACAGGAGGCCCGGAGATGCTATTGAGTACTGCCGGGGCGGTTCCCGACGTCGGTCGGCCGCAGCCCTACGAGGTTTCCGGCACGCCAGCGGACCGGACGCTGCGCCGGATGATGCCCAACTGCTCGAGCTGGGCCGACATCCCCGCACCGTCCGGAGAGTAGATCCAAGGGATCCCAGGGGTGGGCTGAGCTGCGGACTTCGACCGCCCGCCTGCGAGCACCGCCTCGCCCACCGAGAGCTGACGGATCGCGATGGCCCTGACGTTCTGCGGATGGCATTGGGCGAACTCGGCGTAGATCGCCTCGTCGTGCTGTCCGTCGTCGCCAACTAGCAGCCACTTGACGCCGGGGAACTCCGATGCGAGACGTTCCAGAGAGGTCCTCTTGTGCTCCTGGCCGCTGCGGAACCAACGGTCGGGGGTGGGACCCCAGTCGGTCAGGAGCTTGGGACCGGCGGGATACAAATTGCGGGACAGGAAGCGCGACAGCGTCGGAGCGACGTTCCACGCTCCGGTCGACAAGTACACCACGGGCGCCGACGGCGCCGTCCTCACGATCCGCTCGTACAGCACAGCCATGCCCGGCGTCGGGGTCCTCGCGTGTTCGTCGAGCACGAAGGTGTTCCAGGCGGCAAGGAACGGGCGGGGCAGCGCCGTGACCATCACGGTGTCGTCGATGTCGGAGACGACACCGAAGTCTGTGTCGTCTCCGACGATCTGCACTGGGGCCTCCACGATCCTGGATCCCCCGGATTGTACGGAGATTGTATGCCAGCCGGCGTCGAGGGCTACCGGGAGACGCGCGTCAACCACACCTCCACGGTCGGCTTCGACGTCATGGACGGTGCCTGCGATGGTCACGCGCACGGCGGCGTGTGCCACGGGCGCACTCGTGAAGTTGCGCCAGCCGCGCATGCCATCCTGCAACGGTTTGAGCGCACATTCCTGAGCACCGCTCCCCGTGTCCCGAAGATCGCTACGGACAACGCGCGCCAACACCCGGACCCAGGAAGTGGTGCCGTAACCGGTATAAGGGATGACGGTCTCCACGCGGCCGCGCCGGATCGCGAGACGCGTCTGGAACCTGAGCCAGGCATCGTCGAGTCTCAGGGCGAGATGGCGGCCGGCGCTGCTCGTCGGCGTCGGGCCTCCGCCTTCTCGACTGTCGGACGGGGTAGATGGCTTCACGGAACGGGGACACATGGGTTCAGTCTGACATGGGCAGAAGATGACCGGTTCCTAAGGCCGTCTGCGAACGGCACTCAGGTGCAGCACCATATGCACGACCCTCAGTACGCCCAGGAGTCTTTCTCCCGTGATGAATCCGCCGTAAAGTCCGCGGTAGGCTCCGTCCTGGGCCGTGCAACGAACACCTGGAGGCTTTTTATGTCGCGCATCATGCGGTTCGACCACGTCGGTGTCACCGTTCAGGACCTCGACCACGTGACGGCGTTCTTCGTTGGACTCGGGCTTGAGATCGAGGGCCGGACATTCGTGGAGGGCGACTTCATCGACACTGTCATAGCGATCCCTGATTCCCGTACGGAGATCGTCATGTTGCGGACGCCTGACGGAGGAACAGGGGTGGAGCTATCCAGCTTCGTCCGGCCAGATCCGGTGCCGGGATCGCCCGCCGCGATGGCCAACGAACTCGGACTGCGCAGTTTGTCCTTCGAAGTCGATGATCTTCAGGCGCACGTCGACCGGCTGGCTGCGGAGGGATACGGACTGGTCGGTGGCATCGGCCAGTATGAGGGAGCCTGGCGTATGGCGTACGTGCGCGGTCCAGAGGGAATCATCGTGTCCCTGGCTGAGCGGATGAGCTGACGCGGAGCGCGGATCCTTCCACGGCACACGGCCTCCGGGCGCCAGATCGGGCCAATGCCTGATCACCTGCCAGGAGCATTGCCGCCCCAACGATCGTGCTCAATCTGCGTGGGCTCACGACTTCATGGAGGGCGGGCCGTCGAGAGACATAACGGGGCAATTTCGTTTCACGCATTCCAAATGCCACTTTTGTCCTGTACTAATAAGTGGACTTATCAATCGCGAGCGGCCTATGCCTGGCTCTCACATAATTTGGGGGATAATTTGAAAACCATCCGATCTCTTGGCCACTCCACCCAAGTGGGCTTGGCCGCTACACTGCTGATGGTTATTTTGACCTTTACAACAGGCGCCCCCGCTGTATGGGTTCTGCTCCTTTTCGTTTTCCTCCTCGTCACGGCCTTGTACACAATGGTCACCGGACGGCGGTCCTGGGCCCATCTCCCGAGCCGCAAGATGGGCCTCGCGGCATTTGCGGGATGCCTGGTTATCGGTTTCGTCGCCATGGGCGGCGCCGTCGCCGCCACCCCGATTGCGCCGGCTTCGCATGTGCAGCCTTCCATCTCAAGCCAGCCCTCCACTGCTCCAGCTTCAATTTCGGCAAGTCCGAGCCCGTCGGCTTCAGATATTCCCACCTCGAGCCCAGCCGTGTCGCCCAGCGTGACGCCCACTCCGACACCGACGCCGTCTCCGACCCAGATCATCTCTACCGAGCCAACTACAGCCGCAGTCGTACCCGCAGCACCTGCGGCACCCATCGTTCCGGCAGCACCCCCAGCCCCAGTAGCGCCGCCGGCCGCAGTACCCGCCGCCCCAGCAGCGCCGCCGGCTCCAGCTCCTGCTCCAGCCACAAACTTGGTGCAAGGGGTGATCCCTGGTGCTTTCTGCCCAAACGCCGACGTTGGAATGCAAGGAATTTCCGCCGCAGGCAATATCTACACCTGCGGAGGCAAGGGCCCGGACAAGAATGGCCATTATCACTGGAACTCATAGGGAGAGCTCAGCGGGCTTCGCATTCCGCGAGAGTGTTCGGCTTGGAAAGCGGCCCTCGCTCGATTACGCAGTTTGCGCTTCCGCATAGCAACTGGAGAAACTCCCCTCCGCCCGCAACAGTCAAACCTTCAACGATTACTGTCGCCTGCGGCATGTTTTCATCAAAGCCTGGGGTCTTCGCTCACCTCGTTCGGCACCGCCCAGTCATTCCGCCGCCGCATTGCCTGGTGCTGGAACGTGCCCCGCGGATCCCGGTGACCGGGGAGGTCCATGACCAGATCCAGGTCGACGATCCATGGACACCCGTCGGATTCTGCTGGATCATTCTCTTCGCCGAAGTTACCGGTCCCGTGATTCCGCGGGCCCGGGATTTGTCCATTCGAATGATTGAGTAGAATCCGACATCCCAGCGGAGGTGATCCCGGGACGGACATGACCAAGCCCAGGGCCGAGCGCTACAGCAAAAGCTGGGCGACACGCCAAATCCACGTCGACACCTGTATTCAGGTGTCGACAGGGATCTAGCGCATCCCCGGGTAATTTGCGCGTCGAGAGGTCGCCACATAACCCGGGTTATAGGACAAAAGGTGTGTATGGGAGGGGCTTGCTTCCCAGTGTCCGGTGAACGCCAGGACGTCAGCAGACGCTCCGAACTCGAGGCGTTCCTTGGCTGGCTGACAGGCACCTCCAATCAGTCATCGCTGGCCTCGTTCGGCGCCGCCCGGCCATTCCGGCGCCGCCCGGCCATTCCGGCGCCGCCCGGCCTGGTGCTGGAACGTTGCCCCGCGGATCCCGGTGACCGGGGAGGTCCATGACCAGATCCAGGTCGATGGGATCTACGTCGGTTCGTGGTGCTGCCTGATCGCCGTTGGGCGGCGTTGCTTGGGCGCTTTCCGGCCCCGCGGGTCGTGATCACCGACGATGGTTCCGGGATCGCGGCGGCCCTGTCGGAGTGCTGGTCCGAAACAGCGGTGCAACGCTGCCTGGTCCATGTCCAGCGCAACGTCCGCACCTACCTGACCGGTCGGCCCAGGACCGAGGCGGGCAAAGCATTGCTTCGGCTGGGACGGGCCCTGACCAGGATCCACGCCCCGGCGGAAGCGGCGGCCTGGCTGGCAGCGCTCCATGACTGGCACCAACAGCACGGGGACCTCGTCAAAGCCCGCACCTACCGGACCACGACTGCGATGGTCCCGGGATGGGTGCGGCCGAGCCAGTCCTGGTGGTACACGCACGACAGGCTCCGCAAGGCCTACCGGCTCCTGGAACGCCTCGGCCAGGCGGGCATGCTCCTTACCTACCTCGAAGGCGAATACGCCGGACTGGACATCGCCTCGACGACCAACAGGATCGAAGGCGGCACGAACGCCCAGCTCCGGCTCCTGCTGCGGGCACACCGGGGCATGAGCCAGGAACACCAGAAACGTGCCATCGAGTGGTACCTCTACCTGCACAGCGAACAGCCCCTGCCGCCGGCCAAACCCATGGAAACCCGCCACCACCGACCGCCCAAGACCAAAGCCACTACCCCCACGCAGCAGCACCCCGGCCCAGAGCTCTACAGCACCGGGCTCAGCGCCGAGGAAGGCCTGTGGCGCCGCGCAGGCTGGCCAGGACGTTCATGACACACCCGGGATTTACACACGCTTTGGCCTATAACCCCAAGAAAGGCCCTCCCACCCAACGTTTCCGCAGGTGGGAGGGCCTTCACTGTGGAGCTAAGGAGATTCGAACTCCTGACCTCTTCGATGCGAACGAAGCGCTCTACCAACTGAGCTATAGCCCCGTCAACTGTGCGTTGCCAGTGTCCCTAGGCTACAAACTATCTTCGCGCTTTGCCAACCAAGACTCGAACGTGTCTATCCCCGTGCGCTGGCTTGGGACCAAATTCAGGCCTTTCCGAAGATATTCGCCCATCGCACCCGGCAACGGCACCTCCACGATCCGACCGGCATGCCCCGTAGTTTTTCGCCAGATCTCAGCGAGTTCACGCATGGTTCGGATGTCCGGACCGCCGATGGTCCGTGTCCGGTGTCGCTCCGTTGAAGGCTCCCCCATGCCTTCGGCAACTAACTCGAACGCCACGTCTGACGGCGAAATAGTTTGAAAGCGCGCGCCCTTGAAGACAGGGATCAGGCGGACTTTGGCCCCGGCGTGGAAAACCGCCGCCACCAGGCTGTGGAACTGGGTGGCCCGCACAACAACCGTCTCAAGCTCCGACGTCGCGTAGACCCGCTCTTTGGCTGCTTTGGAGATATAAAAGGCCGCCGCGCTCCTGTCGCAGTTGATGATCGAGAGGAGAACCGCCTTGCGAACGCCGGCACCGGAGGCTGCGGCAAGCAGGCGTGCGCCGCCGTCGGCGTAATTCTTGCGGGCCTTCCCGAACTGCCCTTCCAGGCAATCGATCACGACGTCGGCCCCGCGGAGGGCTTCCGCGAGCCCAGCGCCTGTGGTGACATCAGCCTGAAAGTAGCGAGCGCCGTCGTGATGGGCTCGTGACGTGCCCGACGGCGGGCGGCGGCTCAGCACCGTCACGTCAAGTCCGGCGTCGAGCGCCAAACGGACGACTTCACGGCCCACTTGTCCCGTGCCACCTGCCACGCAGACGGTAGTCAAGGGAGGCTATGCCCGGCGGCGCTGCAGAACGTCGTCGAGGTTGCTGAGGGCGCTCTGAGGCTTGCCGTGCTGCGCCTGGACCGCCACGACCGCGGCCGGCGCGCTGGCCGGCTTCAAGGCGGGCTTGCCGAGGGGCTTGGGAGCCTCAGGCAAGTCGAGGGGTTCCGGTGCCGGTCGAGGCGCCTTGGCGGCGTCGACGTATGTTGGTTTGGGCACGTCCACGGGCTGCCATTCGGATTCCTTGGATTCCGCCGTAAACCGGACCGTGTTGTCGCCGGCGGCGACGGCAACGTTGAGGGCAGCCTGACGAAGTTCGACGGCGGTCAGGCGCGTCGACTCACGGGCGTGGGCTTCGGCGTCGAAAATCTTGGTGGCCGGGCGGTCCGATGCTGGAAGACTTACGCGGGGACTCTCAACTGTGGGACCCATTGCATTGCGGAAGGCCCTGTTCATCCTCGCCCTGCGATCCCTGATGGCCAGCCGGCGAAGCAGGAAGACGGTCCCGACCACGCCGACGATGGATACCAGTGGCACCCAGGCCGAAACGAGGCCCAGGATGCGCAACACGCCGGAAACGGCCGCCGTGAGCAGCAGGAGAAGACCGGCGAGGGCAAGAGCGCAGCGCCCGTATCTGATTTTGAAGGCCCCCGCATCCGATGCAGCATCACGCCGTTCGCCGGCGTCGGCCGAGACCTCGGGCAATGCGGTAGGGGTGCTCTGCATGGTTTCCATTGCTTTCTCCTGCCGAGGGGTGATTGACAGAACCACCCCGGCTTGCAGTTCATGAGCGTCTTCGTCGATCACATCTGCTGGTATGTCACCCGCCACCTGGACGTGCTGGCGACGATTCCGCAGTATGTATGGCGCAACCCAAACAATCCACAGCGCGACAGCAATGACCAATATCACCGAGCTGCTGAGAGGGAAGTCCACAATCAAAACCGTAGAAGCAAATACGCAGGGGCCACCGCATTGCCAACGGTGTGTCGTCGGAGAGTCGGCAAATCAATGGATTTATGACCCTCATTCACCCAAGCGGACTAGTTGACTCCGCGTCTAAGCCAAGCAGCCAGCAGGCCCCCAGGGACCTCCTCCGAGGTCAACGCAAAGCTTCGATGGTCTGCCCATTCTCCATTGATGTGAAGGAAACGCTCACGGCGGCCTTCGTCGCGGAATCCCAGCTTCTCGACAACCCGTAGGCTCGGCCCGTTCTCGGGCCTGATGTTTATTTCCATCCGGTGCAAGCCAAGGGCTTCAAAGCAATGGTCGGTCGCCATGGCAACCGCTGTGGGCGCTATTCCGCGACCGGCCCGGGCCTGGTCGACCCAGTAGCCGAGCGTGGCCGTCATGGCCGATCCCCACATAATCGAGGAGACCGTCAACTGGCCTACGATCCTAGGCTCATGGAACCCGGGAATACGTTCCGTGATCACGAACGGAAGGGCACTCGCTTGCCGAGCCTGCGCGTTAAGGGACGCCACCATCTGCCGATAGTTCGGTAGGCGGCCACCCGGGGCCGGGTTGGAGGCTTCCCAGGGCGCAAGCCAATCACTATTGCGTGAGCGGACCTCGGTCCATTCCTTCTTGTCCCGGTATTGGATGGGACGCAAGACGAGGTCGCCGCATTCGAGCGTCACCGGCCAGATGGCCGACCCCCACACAAGGACCTACTTGCTGAGGCCGGCGGCAAAGCCCGGCAACCACTCACGCAGGCCGGGCCCGAGGTCTTCGCTGTCGCAGGCAAGCTGGACGCAGGCCTTGAGATAGCTGAGCTTGTCCCCGGTGTCGTACCGACGGCCGCGGAAAACGACTCCATAAACACCGCTGCCTTCGCCTTCGCCCGCAGCGAGAACCTGAAGCGCATCTGTCAGTTGGATCTCTCCCCCACGGCCCGGTTCGGTTTTCTCGAGGACGTCGAAAACCGAGGGGTGAAGCACGTATCGGCCAATCACGGCCAAGTTCGACGGAGCTTCATCGACAGCGGGCTTTTCCACAAGTTGCTTGATGCGGACGTAGCCGTCCTCGCCGATATCCTCGATGTCCGCACAGCCATAGGCGCTGATCTGGGAAGGCTCGACTTCAATGAGGGCTACAACGGAACCACCGGTTTTGTGCTGGACTTCGATCATGTCGCTAAGGAGCGTGTCCCGGGCGTCGATGAGGTCGTCACCGAGAAGAACGGCGAAAGGTTCGTACCCGACGTGCTGCTTTGCACGCAACACTGCGTGTCCCAGCCCCTTGGGGTCGCCCTGACGGACGTAGTGAATGTCGCCGAGGTTGCTGGTAGCCTGCACCGAGTCCAGCTTGGTGGTGTCTCCCTTGGCCTCCAGGGTCGCTTCCAAAGCCGGTACCCGGTCGAAGTGGTCCTCCAGCGCGCGCTTGTTGCGGCCTGTGATCATGAGGACGTCATTGAGCCCGACGCTCACGGCTTCTTCGACAACATATTGGATGGCCGGCTTGTCGACTACCGGAAGCATCTCTTTGGGCATGGCCTTTGTGGCAGGCAGAAACCTGGTGCCGAGTCCGGCAACGGGGATAACGGCCTTGCGGACGGCGCAGTTATTGGAAGTCACCGGACTAATCTAACGGAAGGAACTGGACAATGGGCAAAAAGGAAGGTGCCGGAGGGAAGGGATCCCGCCGGGCCTTCCCCGCCCCTGAGCCGCTCAGCAACGAGAACTGGAGCAAAAGTGACTTTGAAAGACGACATCCGCCGGGACAACCGGAACCGGCGGCTCGCCTTGACCGGGCAAGAGCGCGCCGACGCTGGAACGGGGATTGCCCGCGGTGGCCTCTCATGGGCGGATACCGTTGCCCACGGGAAGCCGGCGACTTTTGCGGCCTATGTCGGAGTAGCCGCCGAGCCGCCCACAATGCCCTTGCTTGCGGCTCTGCATGCGGCCGGGCACAAGGTCCTTCTTCCCGTCTGTGAACCGGAACGGCGTCTGAGCTGGGTCTATTGGACACCGGAGGCGGTTTTTGTCCGCTCAAAGTACGCACCGATTGACGAGCCGGTGGGCGAACGATTCGACAGTGACATCATCAAGGATGCGAGTGGAATCTTCCTCCCGGCCACCGCTGTCGATGAAAGCGGAAACCGCATCGGCCAAGGGGGCGGATACTACGACCGCCTCCTCGACAAGCTCGACGCCGACGGGCAGCGTCCGCCGACTGTAGCCGTCGTATATGACCATGAGGTGCTGCCGGCCGGGACGATCCCGGCCGAACCGTTCGATAAGCCCGTGGCGGAGGCGCTTACCCCCCACCGGATAGTCCGGCTGGTTCCGCCAGCATGACGAGGCTTTGCCGGCCTGTCTACTCCGCCACATCTGTGGTACCGGCCTGGATGCCGGATGATAGAATTGGCACTCAGGCCCTGGGACTGCTAATGGACGGAACAATCCGGCTTGGCAGCACAGGACCTGTAGTTCGTCCCGGAGGAGGATCACCAGTGCCCACATATGCCTATGCCTGCAAAGACTGCGGACATGCCTTTGACATCGTTCAGGCTTTCACGGACAGTTCCCTGTCCGACTGCCCTGAATGCCAAGGATCGTTGCGCAAGAAGTTCAACAGCGTGGGCGTCGTCTTCAAGGGATCGGGCTTCTACCGCACCGATTCCCGGGACTCCAAGGGAAGCACCGTTTCGGCCGCTCCTGCCGCACCAGCTGCATCCCCGGCGCCAGCGTCTGTTCCGGCGGCTGCCGCGAGCTGATTGCGGTTTCCAGCTACTCCCGGTTTTTCCACATAGCTCAACGTTTCCACATAGCTCAATAGAGCCCTGCCACGGGCCTGCGTGCCCGGTTAGCGTGGCAGTATGCCAGCGACCCCGAACGCAGCCCAAGGCCCCACTCCTGCCGGGCCTTCATCGATTCCGCGCAGTAGATTCCTCGCGCCGAATGGGACAGCACGCATTAACACGGCGCGCACCCGACGTCTACAGGCTGTTCCTCACAGGGCTGGCGGGCATCTGGGTGCTCCCGCGGGACAAGCCGGGCACCGCAGCTTCGGTAGCTGGCTGAGCCGCAACCGCCGCCTCGTGGTGGCACTCCTGCTGTGCGTGGCGGTCGGGATCGCTGTCCATCAACTTACGCCGGCTTCGGAACAGCGGGCCACGGTCCTGGCCGCCGCGCGGGATCTTCCGGCCGGTTTGAGTTTGACGGATTCCGACCTTAAACCCCTGGAAGTCCTTCCTGATGGAGTTCCAGCCGGGGCACTCACCTCCAGCACTGGATACGGCGGGAGACAGCTTGCGTCGCCCCTGCAGAAGGGGCAGATCCCCACAGACGCCCAGCTTCTGGGACCGGGCCTGCTGACGGGCACCGCACCTGCGACAGCGGCCGTTCCACTACGCATGGCCGATCCCGCATCAATTCAGCTGGTCTCGCCCGGCCAGTTGGTCAACGTTGTGCTCACTGCGGAAGGCGGACTTGAGGACCCGGGCAAGAAACCCGAGCTCTTGGCAGCCGCGGTCCCGGTATTGTGGACGTCCGCGCAGGGAGGCAAAGCCAGCCAATGGTTGGGCACGAACGACGCGGACGGCCTGGTGGTTGTCGCTGCCAATCCCCATCAGGCCGAAATCCTGGCCGGAGCTTCCACGCGCGGGAAACTGTTCTTTGTCCTCGTCAATCCCTCTGGCAACCGGTGATTCGAGACCACCGCCGGATGGTCGCGACCATGATGGAACGTTCAGCCCCAGTGGGGCGGCCTTTGCTCCTTGAGCCAGGCGTCGTGGTCGTAGCCGGGTTCATCACCCCAACGGCGTGGATCATCTTCCGAGGCCCTCTTGGGCAGAATGCCTTCTCCTGCCGGCTTCGGCTCCGGTGCGGGCTTCAATGCTGTTTTCTCCTGCTCGTCCAACTCGGTGTCGGCGTCTTCCGCATCGGCACTGGTGTCCGCAGGGGGCTTGGATTGGGTGCTTTTGCTTTCCGCCATTGCGCTTCCTTAGGGGATGGCCGGTCCCGAGCCGGTGTCTTAGGTACGGCCGTGCTTGGCCGCGGCCGTCTCCCCGGGACTGTCCAGTTCCAATTGTTCAACATCGACGTCCAGGAATCCATCCTGGACGGCACCATACGAGGGTGCTACGGGCTTCTCGAGTCCAAGATAGGACCCGATGCGGTCAGCGCAGGACGAGGGATCCGTGAATACTTCGATGGTCCACAGGGACATGTAGCGCCAGCCGAGGCGCTCCAGGAGCTGGGGCCGGAGCCTACTGCGCTCCCTGACGCTCATGCGGCGGTATCGTTCCGTGCCATCCGATTCAATCGCCACCGGAGTGGGCAATTCGGTGTCGTCACGGCCTATGGTGTGCACGGGATCGGCCGCCGCGGCGATGTCCAAGGCTCCGTCATAGTGATGCCACACCCGGGCCCCCCGGGCACGGAGTCGCTCGCCCAGATCCGCCACCAGCGGATCCTCACCGAGCGCTTGCTCGCTGGCCGCGGCTCTTGTGGCCGGCGTTCCCAGATCCGAGTTCCCCGACAGTTCACGGTCGAGGAGTTCATGGAAATCAACCGCGCCGTGAGCCAACCTGTCCAGGTCGAGGTCCTCCGGACGGAAGCAGCTCAGGACGTGCAACGATCTCCGGGAGCGGGTCATTGCCAAGGCAAATTTGTTTCGTCCGCCTTCGACGGACAGCGGCCCGAAACTGTGCAACGCCCGGCCATGCGGAGTGCGTCCGAAGCCCAGGGAGAAGATGATGTGGTCTCGGACCAGTCCTTGTGCGCGCTCCAAGTCCACCACGCGGAAGGACTCAGCGCCGGCGTTGAAGAAACCCGACAACAGCGGATAGTTGGGAAGCTGGAGCCGTATGGCTTCGCCGATCCTTGCGGCATGCCGCAGGCTTGCGGTAACTACGGCGAGCGAGGTCCTTGGCCGCAGACTGGCGTGTTCAAACACCAGATCGACCACGCGGTTCACTTCGGCCGCGACCGATTCAACACCTTCGTGATCGGCTCCTGGCAGGCCGGTACCATCCGGGATGTACTCAACCACTACCGAGCGGTCCAGCCCGGTGACAGATTGGCCGTCCGGCAGTCGACGCAGGCCGCCGTCGTAGTAGTTCTTGCTCAGCTGCAGCACGAGGTCTTCATCAACTGCGCGATACACCCAGTTCAACTGCCACGTGGGCAAGACCCGGGCCAAAGCACTAAATGCACTGTCAACTGTGTCTTGGCTCGCGACACCGGCCATGGGAGGCTCCACGGCAACGCTGAAGGTGCGGGCGTTGGCGATCTTAGCGTCACCAAAGGCAACCACTTGGTGGGCTCGGGCGATGGCCGGCAGCACGGCCTGCAGGGAGGTGCTCTCGGCATCAAGAATCACCACGGCATCGAATTTCTGCTCTGCAGGCAGGAGGCTGGTCAGCAGGTACGGACTGATGGACCACACGGGAACCAGCCGGGCCACAAGGGCAGGCGCCTGGGCGCTGAGCGCCGAGAGGGTAACGCGGCCGTCCTTGATCAGGTTCCGCAGGAGTTCCGATTGACGGGGATGTTCAGCGATTCCGGCCCGCCACATTTCGGCGAGTCTCCACCGCAGCCGGGCGGCTCCGCTGGCGATGTGCGCGTGGTCCGCCAGGCGGTACTCGGCTTCGAGGCGGCGAAGGGAATCACCGTCGGACATCGCGAGGTAGTCGTCGCCGCTGATCATCGCTTCCAGGGCGGACTGCCACCAGGCAAGGTCCAGTTCCGCGGCAACGGATTCGGCAGGGACTTCGCGTTCCGCCAAGTCCGCGAGAAGCTCGCCGAGTCCATGCTCGCGCATGTTCTCAACCAGAAGCGTGCGCTCCGGGAGCGTTTCCAATGTCCCGGTGTCGGCGACGAGGCGCTCAAGACGCTCCACGAGATCTTCGTAGCGGGTCGCGTGGAGGTCGCCGCCGCCGGCCGTGTGCTTGAGGCAATCGCCCAGACGGCTGAGATCCCGGTCCAGTTCGCGGTAACTGGCGCCCAAGTCCGCGAGTCCGGATGGCACCGCAGGATGGCGTTGGGTGGTCGCGTACTCTGCCCACAGTGCCCGCTGTTCCTGAACGAGCGCCAAGGAGCTGTGAAGGTCCGCAATGTGGACACCGGGCCGGACATACTCCTTTGCCACGCGACGCAAGCGGGAGCGTTGCATCGAGGGCATCTCGACCCCCCGCTCACGTCGCCAAGCGGAGGTGGCGGTAGCCGAAATCAGGTCGTGGACTGGCCGGTCGAAAATATCCGGGGTGAACTTGTCCAGGCTCTCCCGTACCGCCATCAGGAGCTCAAGCTGGGCGCCCCATTCGGCGAAGTTCGCCCCAAGCCGGATTTCGGAGTGCTCCGCGACCTGGTTCATCGTTTCCCGCAACCGGGGAAGTTGTTCCGCGGCACTACTGGCCAGCTGCTGGGCTTCCTCGGTCTCCTTGCGAGTGACCAGGCGTGCTCCGTACCAGGGGCTCGACGTCGACTCCCGGCTGAAGCTGCCAAGCTCGGCAGCGCGCCGCAGTCTTTCAGCGAGCTCACCCCGGTCTTTGATATTGTCCAGCACGCTGCGCTTCAAGCGCACCGTCGTGGCGGGGGCAGGCTGGATGGAGGTCAGCTCTGCGAGCGACTGCATTGCCTGATAGGGCGAGCATCCCCAGCGCTGGCGTACGTTGTGCAAAGACGCGACATGGTCCATGAGGGCATGTCGGTGCTCGGTCAGGGTCTTGTGGAGATTCGCAAGTTGCGGTTCCAGCGACTTTTCGTTGCGGATGATCGCGCTGACCAGCTGACTCTTGAGCTGCTGGGGCGTGGCACCGTTGCCGGGCCTGAACAGCATCGATTCAAGGCCCAGGGCTTCAAAATGAGCCGCAAGGCCGTTGAGGCTCGCTCGCCTGTCGCCCACGACAAGTACCGATTTGCCCTCGTTGACGAGGGCGCCGATGGCGTTGATGGCCGTCTGGGTCTGACCGCTGCCTGGCGGGCTGCTGACCACCAGCGAATCGCCCGCCCGGACGGCATCCACGACGTACTGCTGATCCGAATCCGCATCCAGGAGCAGCGATTCTTCGGCGGGGTCGCGCTCGTCGAGGTTCGGGAACCGCCCGGACTTGATGGGCTCGGGTTCCACGTCCCCGCCGTTGGCGGCTTCAAACAGCGAGGCGACGACGCTGCTGTTCTCGTTGATCCAAGGGTCTTCCAGGTTCCCGGACAGATCCGCCAACGTCGTGATGAGGAGATTCGGGGTTACCTCGGCACCGGGGATCGGTTGCACAAGTGTGGCAAGACGGTCGAGGACAGGCAGGGGGTCGAGGCGCGCAGTGTTGTATGCCATACGGCTCACTGCGTTGACGTCAAAGACAATTCCATGGACGGACTTCAAATGCCGGACCAACGCCGGGTTGATGCCCGCTTGCTCGGTGAGTTGCAGCTCGTAGTCATCTTCGCCCGGCCGGGCGGTAAGCGAGATGGCGGCCAACATGACCGGAGCGGAGACGCGTTGGGGTTTTCCTCCGACCGCAGACGTCCACACGACCGTGCCGCAGGACAAATAACCGGCGTCGATCCCCCGGTCGTTTCCCAATTCGAAAATCTTCGAGCGAAGGTTCCTGGCGGCACGCGCGGCAACGAGATACTGCTGGCGGTCCCGAATCAGGGTGGAAAGCCGGGTTCGACGGCCGGCGAGGAGCTGTGCCAGGCCTGAGGGATGGCCGTTGCTAAGGTCTATCGACCCTTCCGGAGTCTTGACGAAGCGCAGCATGGTGTCCGCGCCAGTCACGGGCTTGAGCCCGGACAGCCATTTCCGGAGCTCTACGGAGCTCTCTTCGTGGCTTTGACCTACTGACACCGCTGCCTTCTTTTCTGTTCTAGCTCGAGACGACTTGGACCAAATCGGCATACTTTCGAGGGTAGCGGGAATCAACCGGCAGTCCGCACCGCAACACTGGTCGAAAGGCAAATTACCCCTGATTTCAGGGGAAATACAAAGTGACCGGCCTCTGGAGCAGAGACCGGTCACTCAGAATGCTATTCCCACTCGATGGTTCCCGGCGGTTTGCTGGTGACATCAAGTACCACGCGGTTGACCCCGTCAACCTCGTTGGTGATCCTGTTGGAGATCCTGGCGAGGAGGTCGTAAGGGAGCCTCGACCAGTCGGCAGTCATGGCGTCCTCGGAGGAAACGGGTCGCAGCACGATGGGGTGTCCGTAGGTGCGGCCGTCGCCCTGCACGCCAACGCTGCGGACGTCGGCCAGCAGTACCACGGGCATCTGCCAGACGTCGTTGTCGAGTCCGGCCGCAGTGAGTTCGGCCCGCGCGATGGCGTCCGCCTTGCGAAGCAGGTCGAGCCGTTCCTTGTTCACGTCGCCGACAATGCGGATACCCAGGCCGGGTCCGGGGAATGGCTGGCGTCCGACGATTTCCTGCGGCAAGCCGAGCTGCGCGCCCACGGCACGAACTTCGTCCTTGAACAGGGCGCGGAGCGGTTCAACGAGTTCGAACTGCAAGTCCTCGGGCAGGCCGCCCACGTTGTGGTGGCTCTTGATGTTCGCGGCACCTTCGCCGCCGCCGGATTCGACGACGTCCGGGTACAGGGTGCCCTGCACGAGGAATTTGATGCTCTCGCCTTCGGACGCAGCCTGGGCGATGATGGCCCGTTCTGCTTCCTCAAATGCACGAATGAATTCGCGGCCGATGATCTTGCGCTTGGTCTCGGGATCGCTGACCCCGGCCAGTGCGGACAGGAATCGCTCCTGCTCGTTTGCGACGTAAAGTTTGACGCCGGTTGCGGCAACGAAGTCACGCTCGACCTGTTCGGCTTCGCCTTCGCGCAGCAAGCCATGGTCCACGAATACACAGGTCAGCTGATCGCCCACGGCGCGCTGCACGAGGGCTGCGGCTACGGCCGAGTCGACGCCGCCGGAGAGGCCGCAGATGACCTTGGAGTCGCCGATCTGCCGGCGGATCCGGTCCACTTGCTCTTCGAGGATGTTGCCGGTAGTCCAGTTCGGCTTCAGGCCGGCTCCGTTGAACAGGAAGTTCTCCAGGACCTGCTGGCCGTGGACGGAGTGCTTTACCTCCGGGTGCCACTGCACACCGTAGAGATGCTTCTCTTCGTTGGCGAAAGCAGCTACCGGTGCGCCCGCGGTGGTCGCCAGGACTTCGAAGCCTTCAGGAGCCTCATGAACGGAGTCTCCGTGGCTCATCCAGGTGTTCTGGGAGTCCGGAACGCCCGCAAGGATGGAGCGGGCTTCACCGACAGTGGTGGCCTCGGTGGCGCCGTACTCCCGCAAACCGGTCTGCGCGACCTTGCCGCCGAGAGCGTTGGCCATGGCCTGGAAGCCGTAGCAAATACCGAAGACCGGCACGCCGGCTTCGAAGAGGTCCGCGCCAACCCTCGGGGCACCCTCGGCATAAACGCTTGAAGGTCCGCCTGAGAGGATGATCGCTGCCGGGTTCTTGGCCAGAAGCTGCTCGGTGGTGAAAGTGTGCGGAACAATTTCCGAGTACACATTCGCTTCACGGACGCGGCGGGCAATCAGCTGCGCGTACTGGGCACCGTAGTCAACAACCAGCACCGGCTTCTGGGAAGTCTGAGCTTCAGAACTGAAGGGTGCGGTGGGAGTAGTCACCGTAACAGCCTACTTTGCCGGGATGCCCCGGTGCATCTTGAAGCCGGTCGTGAAGCCGGGAATCAGCCCACAAACCGTCCCGACGTTAGCGATCTCACAATGTCCGCAGGGGCGGGCCCGTCAGTAGCGCTTGGATGCCTGCGGATTCGCAGCGAGTTCCATCTCTACCTCCGCGTGGAATTTCTTCTCCACAATGAAGGACATGAGAGGGACAACGCCACCCAAGGCGAGCAGGATGAGCTTCATGAACGGCCAACGCATGAGCGACCACAAGCGGAAGTCCGAGATCAGGTACAGCACGTACATCCAGCCGTGGACGATCAGGACGCCGACGGAGACGTTGACTCCGCCAAGGACCGCCTTGGACTCGGCGTCTGCGAATCCGAAACCGAAGGGCTGACCGGTGATTGCGTTGGTACCGCCGGCGAAGAGATACACGCCGAACACATAGCGTGCAACGAGTTCGGCGCACAGGAGCAGCAGCATGGTGCCGGTGAGGTATGCCATGACTTTGTAGAACTTCAGGGCCGAGCGGATCTGGGCCGTGGTTCCGCCGAAGCGGCGCTTCTTGGCCGCGGTTGGCTTGGCGGCGGATTCTCCGGACTGTTCGGGCTGGATGGCCGGTTTGGGCTCAATCATGGCTTTACCTGTTCTGGCTTGGTAATTGCTGGCAAATCGTCTGACGGGAATTCGTCGTCGGGCTCTTCCTCTTCTTCTTCTTCGAGGGTGCGCCGGTAGTCATCGGCCACCATGCGCCACCAGATGTAGAGGGCGAATCCTGCAAAGACCACCCATTCCACGGAGTAGAAAAGGTTGAGCCAGTTGATCTGTTGGTTGGGGGGTTGGGCCGGGATGTTCAGGGGCTTCAGCTGCGCCGGAAGTGCGAGGGTCTTGCCCGCCGATACTTCCGACGTCGCGGCGACGAAGCCGGGATAGCTCGAGACTTCCCACGTGTTGATGAGTTCCGCGACCGAAACCGCAGACGCGCGGCCCGCTCCGGCGTCGACATTTGGCACCGGTGCCTCGGACGGCAGAAGCCGTCCGGTCAATTCAATAGTGCCCGACGGCGGGGGCCCGGCCTGGGCGGGATCGGCGACCCAGCCGCGGGCCACGGGGATCCAGGTCTTCGCAGATGCGCCGGCGCCGTGCAGGACGGGGGCGCCGTCGACCGCAAACGCGTTCACTACCCAGTACCCTTTTTGCCCCGCCAGCAGCCGGCCCTCCACAAGGACCTGTTTGGTGGGGTCGTAGCTTCCCTTGGCGCTGACCATTTGGTCCGACGCGGAACCCGGGAAGAACGTTCCAGGCTGCAATTCCGCGGTAAGCGGCTTGACCTGCTCCACCGCGGGGTCGTCAACTGGGACGTCGCTCTGGGTGGATCTGCCGAACTGCCACTGGCTGAGCAGCACAAACACCCCGGAGAGCAGGAGCGCGAAGACAAGTCCTGCGATCCAGCGGGGCTTCAGAGCGGTTTTCAACACCCCTTAACCGTACTTCGTCAAGCTGTAGAACAGCTAAACGAGGGGTCCCTTCCCCCAAGAGTGGGGCAGCAGGGCCTGCCCCTTCCTAGAGTGGGGCAGCAGGGTCCCTACGTGGCGCGGAACGCGACACGAAAGGGCCTGCCCCTTCCTAGAGTGGGGCAGCAGGGTCCCTACGTGGCGCGGAACGC
>NZ_JARVRF010000054.1 GCF_030209835.1 Arthrobacter sp. efr-133-R2A-120
CCGTCGCCGCGGACCTCCTCGCCCTGACGCTGATCACGCCTCCGGGGGAGCAGGGTGCGGACATCGCGGTCGGTTCCACCCAGCGTTTCGGCGTTCCGTTGTTCTTCGGCGGCCCGCACGCCGCGTACATGGCGGTCCAGAAGGGCCTTGAGCGTTCGATGCCGGGCCGCCTGGTGGGCGTTTCCAAGGACGACGCCGGCACTCCGGCCTACCGCCTGGCGCTGCAGACCCGCGAGCAGCACATCCGCCGGGAGAAGGCGACGTCCAACATCTGCACCGCGCAGGCACTGTTGGCGATCGTGTCCTCGATGTACGCCGTCTACCACGGCCCCGATGGCTTGAAGGCGATCGCCGAGACCGCCCACCACCACGCCCGCACCCTGGCAGGGTCCCTGAAGGGCGCGGGCCTTGAGGTCCTGCACGGCAGCTTCTTCGACACCGTCACGGTCCGCGTCCCGGGCAAGGCTGCCGAGATCGTTGCTGCCGCCGAGGCCAAGGGCATCAACCTGCGCGGCATCGACGCCGACACCGTGGGCGTCTCGGTTGACGAGACCACTACGAAGGAAATTGTCGGCGACGTCGCCGCGGTGTTTGGCGCTGAGGTACTTGAGTCCGGTGAGGGTTTCGCGCTGGAGGCCGCCGTCGGGCGTTCTTCGGACTACCTGCAGCACCCGGTGTTCAACACGCACCGTTCCGAGACCCAGCTGCTGCGCTATATCCGCAGGCTTTCGGACCGTGACCTGGCGCTGGACCGCACCATGATCCCGCTGGGTTCGTGCACCATGAAGCTGAACGCGACCGCCGAGATGGAAGCCATCTCCTGGCCGGAATTCGCCTCGATCCACCCCTTCGCCCCGGATTCCCAGACCGAGGGCTGGCGCGAACTGATCGAAGATCTGGAAGCCGACCTGACGGAGATCACCGGTTACGACCAGGTCTCCATCCAGCCCAACGCCGGTTCCCAGGGCGAACTCGCGGGCCTGCTGGCCATCCGCGGCTACCACCACTCCCGCGGCGAGGCCCAGCGCAACGTCTGCCTCATCCCGGCGTCCGCCCACGGCACCAACGCGGCCTCGGCGGTGCTTGCCGGCATGAAGGTGGTCGTGGTGGCCACCGCGGCGGACGGCACCATCG
>NZ_JARVRF010000071.1 GCF_030209835.1 Arthrobacter sp. efr-133-R2A-120
TTCCGGGTGCTGGAGGACAACGTCCGTGTGCCTTCCGGGGTGTCCTACGTGCTGGAGAACCGGCGGGCGATGGCGAAGGGTTTGCCGGAGGCGTTCGGGCAGCAGCACATCCGTCCGGTCGAGGAATACCCGCGCCGTCTGCTCTCGGCGTTGCGGAAGACGGCGCCGTCGGGGGTCGATGATCCCACCGTGGTGGTCTTGACGCCGGGGGTGTTCAACAGCGCCTACTTCGAGCACACGCTGCTGGCCGGGTTGATGGGCGTTGAGCTGGTCGAGGGCAGGGACCTGATCTGCCGGGGGAACCGGGTGTACATGCGCACCACGGCCGGTGAACAGCGGGTGGACGTGATTTACAAGCGGATCGACGACGAATTCCTGGATCCGTTGCAGTTCCGCTCCGATTCCATGCTGGGGTGTCCGGGACTCGTGAACGCGGCCCGGGCGGGCGGAGTGACCATCGCGAACGCCGTTGGAAACGGGGTGGCCGATGACAAGCTGGTCTATTCCTACGTGCCGGACCTGATCAGGTACTACCTGCATGAGGAGCCGGTGATCGCCAACGTGGAGACGTTCCGGCTGGAGGAGAAGGAGGCCCGGGAGCAGGTCCTGGACCGGCTCGGGGAACTGGTGGTCAAGCCGGTGGACGGGTCCGGGGGCAAGGGCCTGGTGATCGGTCCTGATGCCTCGGCCGAGGAGCTGGAGGCGTTGCGGAAGCGGGTGTTGGCGGATCCGCGGGGCTGGATCGCGCAGCCGGTGCTGCAGCTTTCCACCGTGCCCACGCTCTCCGGGGAGAAGTTCGGGCCCCGGCACGTGGACTTGCGTCCGTTCGCGGTCAACGACGGCGACGACGTGTGGGTGCTGCCGGGCGGGCTGACCCGGGTGGCCTTGAAGGAAGGCTCGCTGATCGTGAACTCCTCCCAGGGCGGCGGGTCCAAGGACACCTGGGTGCTCTCGGACTCCCCGCGGCTGCCCGCCGTCGAGCTGCCGCGGTCCGCGATCACGGTCCG
>NZ_JARVRF010000015.1 GCF_030209835.1 Arthrobacter sp. efr-133-R2A-120
CGTGGGTCGATCGGTGGACGCTCGCTCACTAACGTGGGTCGATCGGTGGACGCTCGCTCACTCTTGGTTGAAAGGCCGGGGATCCTCCTGCGGATTATCTGCAGGAGGATCCTGTCGTTTGGGCTTGTTTGTGAGCGGGGGTTGCCGGGGGTGGGCTTGTTTGTGAGCGAGCGTCGCACTGGAGTCAATTGAATTGTGCACAATTTAATTGTGAGCTATCGTTATTCCCATGAGTGAAGCCCCCCGCCTCGACCGCCAGGTCTGTTTCGCGCTCTACTCCGCCTCGAAGGCCGCCACGGCGGTCTACCGGCCGGTGCTGGACGAGCTTGGACTGACGTATCCGCAGTATCTCGTGATGCTGGTGCTCTGGGAGAACGAGCCTCGAAGCGTCCGGGAACTGGGTGCTGAGCTGGGACTCGATTCGGGAACCCTGTCGCCGCTGCTCAAGAGGCTTGAAGCTTTGGGCCTCGTGGAGCGCCGGCGTTCAGCCGAGGACGAGCGCCGCGTCGAAATCCACCTGAGCGATGCCGGGCGGGACCTCAGCGCCCGGGCCGGGGCTGTTCCGCAACGGCTCGCCGACGCCGCGGGCTTGAGCGCCGCCGAGCTTGCTCAGCTTCACGACACCTTGGGCCGGCTTACGGCCGCCCTCCACTCAGCCATCTGATCGTCCATCCCATAGAAGGAAAAGGAACCACAGTGAAGACTCTGTACGTAGCCGAGGCGCTTGCCTCCGGTGAAGGCCGCGAAGGCAACGCACGCACCAATGACGGCAAGCTGGACGTCGCTCTCGCCAGCCCGGTGGAACTGGGCGGGAGTGGCCAAGGCACCAACCCTGAGCAACTCTTCGCCGCCGGATACGCGGCATGCTTCCACTCGGCGCTCAGGATGGTGGGACGCAAGGCCCGCGTGGATCTCAGTGATTCCGCTGTGGCCGCCAAGATCCACTTCGGTGCCCTGGAGGACCGCGAAGGGTATGGGCTCGCCGCCGAACTCGAGATCGCGCTGCCCGCCCTCGACCGGGAAACAGCGGAGCAACTCGTGGCCAAGGCCCACCAGATCTGCCCCTACTCCAACGCGACCCGCGGGAACATCGCCGTCGACATCAAGCTTGTGGAGGTGGCGGCATGAGCACGGTACTTCCCAAGAGCACCCGCGAAATCCGGCTGGCATCCCGCCCGCAAGGACGCCCTGTCAAGGAAAACTTCCGCCTGGCGGAGAGCGATCTGCCGGAGCTTCAGGACGGCCAGGTCCTGGTCCGCAACGAGTTCATGTCGGTCGACCCCTACATGCGCGGCCGCATGAACGACGCGAAGTCCTATTCGGCACCTTTCCGGCTCGACGCAGCGCTCGACGGCGGTGCGGTGGGTGAGGTGATCGCGTCCCGTTCCGAGACGCTCAAGGTGGGCGACGTCGTCGTGCACCCGCTCGGCTGGCGCGAATATTCCGTGGTGGATGCGGCAAGCGCGACGCCGGTTCCGGCCGGCCTGGCACCGACGTCGGCATTCCTCGGGGCGCTCGGCATGACAGGCCTGACCGCGTACGCCGGACTGCTCAAGGTGGCCGAGTTCAAAGCCGGGGACGTCGTCTTCGTTTCCGGTGCCGCAGGCGCAGTAGGCTCGATTGTCGGCCAGATCGCCAAAGCCATGGGCGCCTCCAAGGTGATCGGCAGCGCCGGTTCCCCGGAGAAGGTGGCGCGCTTGCTTGAACTCGGCTTCGACGTGGCCTTCGACTACCATGACGGACCGGTGGCGAAGCAACTCCATGAGGCGGCGGGGGAGCGGGGCATCGATGTCTACTTCGACAACGTTGGCGGCGAACACCTCGAGGCTGCCCTCGCAGTCCTCACTGTGGGCGGACGCGTAGCAATGTGCGGCGCCATTTCGCAATACAACTCCACAGAGCCCACACCGGGCCCGCGCAACCTGGCCGTGGCTATCGGAAAGCAATTGACCCTGCGTGGCTTCCTCGTAGGCGGCCAGCGCCAGCACGCCGCCGAGTTCGCCGGGAAGATGGCCGGATGGCTGGCCGACGGAACGGTCCGCTACGACGAGACGATCGTCGACGGGCTCGAAAACGCGCCGCAGGCCTTCATCGACCTCCTGGACGGAGCCAACACCGGCAAGATGCTGGTCCGCCTGTCCTGAGGGATTCCCGGCGCGAACTGGCGGCAGATGCCCGCAAAAGGCGATTTTTGGGTCATCTGCTGCCAGTTCGCGCGCTTGGGAACGGGCATCCTAGAACCGTTGGCTGGGAGTACCACTACTGCTTGGTAACAAAAGCTCAACAATCTTCGGGTTGTTGGGCTTTTGTGTTACCCGGGTGTGTTCAATCCCACTAAAGTTGTGCCATCAGTGCGCCCTAGGCGCAGTGCTGCGAAGCATCAGTGAAAACAGAATTTCAGACTCGAGTTTTCGAAACGGACACTCATTGACCAACTGTCGTAGCATCAATCACTTTCTTCCTGGAGGAAAATTGAAGCAATCACTGCGTGCCACACTAAAGCGCGGTTCATTTGCGGGCGTCGCAACTGCGGGCGCCGCTGCACTTTTGCTGGCAGGCTGCGGTAGCGCACCGTCTGCTTCGAGCTCGGGCAGCGCCACCAAGTCGGACTACACCGCATGCATGGTGTCCGACTCCGGCGGCTTCGATGACAAGTCGTTCAACCAGTCAGGCTTCGAGGGCCTTCAGGCGGCAGCCAAGGACCTGAGCATCCAGGAGAAGCACGTCCAGTCCAAGGCCGACACGGACTACGACCCCAACCTTCGTTCCATGGTCCAGCAAGGCTGCAAGCTGACGGTTACGGTCGGCTTCCTCCTGGGCGACGCCACGAAGAACATTGCGACGGCGAACCCGAACAGCCACTTCGCCATCATCGACTACTCGGACCCCACCTTCCCGAAGAACGTCAAGCCGATCGTCTATGACACGGCCCAGGCCGCCTTCCTGGCCGGGTACCTCGCCGCCGGCACGTCCAAGACGGGCAAGGTTGCCACCTTCGGTGGTCTCAATATCCCCACCGTGAGCATCTTCATGGACGGCTTCTCTGACGGAGTGAAGTACTACAACCAGAAGAAGGGCAAGTCCGTCCAGTTGCTTGGCTGGGACAAGGACAAGCAGGACGGAACGTTCGTCGGCGACTTCAAGCAGGTCGACAAGGGCAAGGTCCTCACCCAGGGATTCCTGGACCAGGGAGCCGACGTGGTCCTTCCCGTCGCTGGTCCGGTTGGAGCGGGCGCCGGAAGCGCCATCCTTGACGCCAAGGCAAAGGGCACGGACGCAAAGCTGATCTGGGTCGACTCGGACGGCTACCTGACCGCACCCGCCTACAAGTCGGTCATCCTGACCTCGGTCCAGAAGACCATGGCGACCGCCGTCGAAACGGTCATCAAGGCCGACAAGGACGGCAAGTTCGACCCCAGCCCCTACGTTGGCACGCTCGACAACGGGGGCGTGGCGCTTGCCCCGTTCCACGACCTCGACTCCGCAGTGCCGGCCGACATGAAGAGCGATCTTGACCAGTTGAAGAAGGACATCATCTCCGGCGCAGTCAAGGTCGAATCGAAGTCCAGCCCCAAGTAATCATCCGGGCTAAACCGCGTCGCGCTGCCCTTCAGCCGAGTTTTGGCAGAAGGGCAGCGCGTTCTGCGTTGCCTTCAATTTGCTCTTCGACACTCCTTTGCCGAGCACTATGCTGGGAGCACGGTGATGACGAGGAGCCATCCTTTATAGATGGGTTGGAGTTTTGAAACTCGAACTGAAAGGGATCACGAAGCGCTTCGGATCCCTCGTAGCCAATGACCACATCGATCTCGTGGTTGAGCCGGGCCAAGTCCATTGCCTCTTAGGCGAAAACGGCGCCGGTAAATCCACCCTGATGAATGTCCTTTACGGACTCTACGACCCCAGTGACGGCGAAATCCTGGTCGACGGAAAGCCGGTCGTTTTCAAGGGTCCCGGCGATGCCATGGCGGCAGGGATCGGAATGGTCCACCAGCACTTCATGCTGATTCCGGTATTCACCGTCGCCGAAAACGTCGCATTGGGAAACGAAGCCACCAAAGCGGCCGGTTTCCTGAACCTGGACGAAACCCGCCGCAAGATCTCCGAGATTTCCAAGCAGTACGGATTCCACGTGGACCCCGATGCCCTCGTGGAAGACCTTCCCGTGGGCGTGCAGCAGCGGGTCGAGATTATCAAGGCGCTCGTGCGCGACGCCGAAGTCCTGATTCTCGACGAACCGACCGCGGTTCTCACTCCGCAGGAAACTGACGAACTCCTGGACATTATCCGGCAGCTCAAGGCCGCAGGAAAATCAATTGTCTTCATCTCCCACAAACTGCGTGAGGTCAAGGAAATTTCGGACATCATCACGGTGATCCGGCGGGGCAAAGTGGTGGGCTCGGCTGATCCTTCCGCGTCCCCGACGGAACTCGCTTCGGCGATGGTGGGCCGGGCGGTCAGCCTGACCCTGGAAAAGAAACCCGCCCAACCGGGCGAGGCAACCTTCAAGGTCCGGGACCTGACGGTTGTCGACCACAACGGCCAGCATGTCGTGGACGGGCTGAGCTTCGACATCGCCAAGGGTGAAGTGCTTGCCATCGCCGGTGTCCAAGGCAACGGCCAGACGGAGCTCACGGAAGCCATCCTCGGCGTCCAGCCCCACGTCACCGGGTCCATCGTCCTCGACGACGTCGAACTGCTCGGCAAGACCGTCAAGCAGGTCCTATCCGCCGGCGTCGGGTTCGTCCCCGAGGACCGCAAGATCGACGGCCTGGTAGGCACGTTCTCGATTTCCGAGAACATGATCCTGGACCTGTACGACAAAGCGCCTTTTGCCCAAGGCATCGGCATGAAACCGGCCTTGATTGCTTCCCACGCGGAGAAAAAGGTCGAAGAGTTCGATGTGCGGACGCCGTCGATCGACGTCGCGGTGGGTACGCTCTCCGGCGGCAACCAGCAAAAAGTGGTCCTCGCAAGGGAGCTATCCAGGCCACTGAGGCTCTTCATCGCATCGCAGCCCACCCGCGGCCTCGACGTCGGATCCATCGAATTCGTGCACAAACGGGTCATTGCCGAACGGGACAACGGTACTCCCGTGATGATCGTGTCCACAGAGCTCGATGAAGTGCTCGAACTCGCTGACAGGATCGCCGTTCTCTACCGCGGAAAACTCGTCGGGATCGTTCCCGCCGGTACCTCCCGCGATGTGCTGGGCTTGATGATGGCAGGCGTTCCGGAACACGAAGCAGAACTGACTGCGCACAAGACCCTCGAGGGAGGAACACATGTCTGAGTCCAACACCCCTCGACAGGAAAACGAGGTCGAGCCGGAGCGCCCGGAAACTTTGAATGACGACGTCGTCCTCGATGTCGCGCTGGACACGGCAGACGGTGCAATGGCCCCGTCAGTCATCCCGGCTACCAGCCAAGGCGGACAGATCCCGCACGCCCCCGGTGGCTCGGTCTTCCGGCAGATCGTGACCGGAAACGCCATGGTCTCGGTGTTGTCCGTGTTCCTCGCGATTGTGCTCGGCGGAATCCTGATGGCCGTGACCAACCCCAAAGTGGCTGAAACGGCAGGCTACTTCTTCGCGCAGCCGGGGGACATGCTCACCGAGGTCTTCAGGCCCTATGTGGCACTCGTCCAGGGTTCGATATTCAACTGGGCCGGGGCCGACGCCGCAGCCCAGCTGTACCCGATCACTGAAACCCTGACGGTGTCCACGCCGCTGATCCTGGCAGGACTTGGCGTGGCCTTGGCCTTCCGTGCGGGACTGTTCAACATCGGTGCGCAAGGCCAAATCATCTTTGGCGCCCTGTTCGGCGCCTACGTGGGATTCACTTGGCACTTGCCGTTCCTGGTTCACTTGCTGCTCGTGATCGTTGCCGGATTCATCGGCGGCGCGGTGTGGGGCGGCGTCGTCGGCCTCCTCAAGGCCCGGACCGGTGCGCATGAGGTCATCGTGACCATCATGCTGAACTACATCGCGAACTTCCTGCTCCTGTTCCTCCTGACCACCCCTGCATTCCAGCGCAAGGGTTCGACCAACCCGATCTCGCCCTTCCTGGACCAGTCGGCACTGTTCCCGGAGTTGCTCGGGCCGCAGTTCAGGCTCCATGCCGGCTTCCTCCTGGCAGTGCTGGCAACGGTTTTCGTCTGGTGGCTCCTGAAGCGCTCCACGCTCGGCTTTGAATTCCGGGCCGTGGGCGCCAACCAGAGCGCGGCACGCACCGCTGGAATCAACGTTCCCCGCGCCGTGATCCTCGTGATGGCGATTGCGGGGGCGCTTGCAGGCCTGGCCGGCATTGCGCAGGTATCCGGAACGGAGAAATACCTCTCCGGAGGCGTCGCGGCCTCCATCGGATTCGATGCCATTACCGTCGCCTTGCTGGGGCGTTCGACGCCGTGGGGAACCTTCTTCGCAGGGCTTCTGTTCGGCGCGTTCCGTGCGGGAGGCGTCGCGATGCAGGCTGAGACCCAGACCCCCATCGACATCGTTTTGGTCATCCAGTCCTTGATCGTCCTCTTCATTGCGGCACCGCCGCTGGTGCGCGCGATCTTCGGACTGAACCCGCGGAAAAAGAAGAAGGCCACTGGCGGCCCCGGCTCCGGAACCATCCCCTCCGGAAAAATCGAGAGCGGAGCTGCAACAGCATGAGCACCACCACAACTCAGCCCGGCGGTGGCACACCCGCCGGTAGCGCCCCGGCGAGCCCCGGAAAAACGGCTGCCACCGAACTGGTGAGCTGGAAGGCCGGAATCGGGCTATCCCTGCTCGCAATCCTGGGAACCGTGCTTTTCGGGTTCATGTCCAATTCGAAATCGGCAGGCTTCGGCATTGCCGAGGCGGCCAATGAAGCCGCCTCGAGTGTTGCCGCGTTGGTCACGTTCGTCCTCGCCCTCCTGCTTTCCGTCGCACTCGGATACCTGTGGTTCGTCCGCCGTCGTTCGGGCCTGGCATCAGGTTCAGGCGCAGTGTCGGGTTCAGGAACGGTACCGGGTTGGTTGCCCCCGTCCACCGTCGCCGCCGTGGTGGTCCTCGGCCTGGCCGCGCTGGGAGTGGCGAAGGTTTCCAAGATCACGCTTCCTTCCGCGGCCATTGGCTGGATCGCTTCGGTGATTCTCCTGGGCCTGGCCGGCTACACGGTGTACCTCACCCAGGCGAAGAAGGCCACGCCCCGCTGGGTGGGCGGTACGTTTGCCGCAGTGTTCCTCATCGGGTTCATGGTCTGGATCGTGGCCGGCGGAAACGGCGATGAGCCGTCGATCTCCCTCGCCGGACTGATCGCAGGATCCGTAACCTTGGCCGTGCCCCTGGTCTTCGGATCCCTTTCCGGCGTCCTGTGCGAACGCGTCGGTGTGGTCAACATTGCCATTGAAGGGCAGCTCCTCCTGGGAGCGTTTTCCGCGGCCGTTGTTGCCACGGTGACGCACAATGTCTACGCCGGGCTGGTCGCGGCCGCCGTCGCCGGAGCGCTGGTTTCCTTGGTCCTGGCCGTGGTCAGCATCAAGTACCTCGTCAACCAGATCATCGTCGGCGTCGTTCTCAACGTCCTCATCAGTGGACTGACGAGCTTCCTCTTCTCGACGCTGCTGACGGCCGACCCGGATGGGCTCAACAAGCCTGGGCGCTTGCCTCCGGTGGACATTCCCTTCCTGTCCGATATCCCCGTCATCGGCCCCATCCTGTTCCACCAGTCCCTCGTGGGCTATTTGATGTACATCGCCGTGATCGTGGTCTACCTCGGCTTGTTCCACACGAAGTGGGGACTGCGCGTGCGGGCCGTCGGCGAGCACCCGCAGGCGGCCGACACCGTGGGCATCAACGTCAACCGGACCCGTTTCTGGAACGTCCTCATGGGCGGTGCGATCGCGGGCATTGGCGGCTCGTTCTTCACACTGGTATCCGTGGACGCGTTCAGCAAGGACATGTCCGGGGGCCGCGGGTACATCGCCCTGGCGGCGCTGATCTTCGGGCGCTGGAACCCGATCGGCGCCTTCCTGGCCGCGTTGCTTTTCGGTTTCGCGGACAACCTCCAGAGCGTCATCACCATCATCGGATCGCCCGTGCCGAGCCAGTTCATGGCCATGCTGCCTTACGCCTTGACGGTCTTCGCCGTCGCTGGATTGGTGGGCAGGTCCCGGCCGCCGGCGGCTAGCGGCATACCGTACGTCAAGGGCTGACCGTGGCGGTCACGGATACCGAAGTGGACTGGGCGGCCCTCGAGGCCGCCGCGGTCGCCGCCATGGGGAAGGCCTACGCTCCGTATTCGAAGTTCCCGGTGGGGGCCGCTGCCCTCACCGAGGACGGGCGGATCGTCAGCGGCTGCAACGTCGAGAACGCCAGCTACGGACTCACATTGTGCGCCGAGTGCGCCTTGGTGGGAGACCTCCATATGGGTGGCGGCGGCAGATTACGGGCGTTCTATTGCGTCGACGCCAAGGGCAATGTCCTCATGCCGTGTGGCCGTTGCAGGCAATTGCTGTATGAATTCCGGGCACCCGGCATGCAACTCATGACAACGCAAGGCATCAAGACCATGGACCAAGTGCTGCCGGATGCCTTCGGTCCCGACAACCTGGAGGAGAACCGGTGACACAGACTGAAGCGTTTGATGCCGTCCAGATCATCAGCATCAAGCGGGACAAGGGCACCCTGAGCCCGGAACAGATTGACTGGACCATCGATGCCTACACCCGCGGCGTCATTGCCGACGAGCAGATGGCGGCCCTGAACATGGCGATCCTGCTCAACGGGATGGACCGCGCCGAAATCTCACGCTGGACCGAGGCGATGATCGCCTCGGGCGAGCGGATGGACTTCTCCAGCCTCCGGCGTCCCGACGGCGGCATGAAAGCCACCACGGACAAACACTCCACCGGGGGTGTCGGGGACAAAATCACGCTTCCGCTGGCGCCGTTGGTGGCGGTCTTTGGAGTGGCGGTTCCCCAGCTTTCCGGCAGGGGACTGGGCCACACGGGAGGCACCCTCGACAAGCTCGAAGCAATCCCAGGTTGGCGGGCGAACCTGAGCAACGAGGAAATCCTGGCCCAGCTGCAGGACGTTGGTGCCGTCATCTGCGCCGCCGGCACGGGTTTGGCGCCAGCGGACAAGAAGCTCTATGCCCTGCGCGACGTCACGGGCACGGTGGAAGCCATTCCCCTGATTGCCTCGTCCATCATGAGCAAGAAGATCGCCGAGGGCACGGGGTCCCTTGTGCTCGACGTGAAGGTGGGTTCCGGCGCGTTCATGAAGGATGAAGCCCGTGCCCGCGAGCTGGCCGAAACCATGGTGGCCCTGGGCAAGGACGCGGGCGTCAATACGGTGGCCCTCCTGACCAACATGGGCACCCCGCTGGGCTTGACTGCGGGCAATGCCATCGAGGTGGAGGAATCGGTGGAGGTGCTTGCGGGCGGCGGCCCGGAAGACGTCGTCGAGCTGACCATCAGGCTCGCCGAGGAGATGCTTGCCTGCGCCGGAGTGCACGACGCCGACCCCGCGGCCGCCCTCAAGGACGGCCGCGCGATGGACGTCTGGAACCGCATGATCGAAGCCCAAGGGGGCGATCCGCGTGCCGCACTGCCGGTGGCCAAGGAATCCGAGATCATCCCGGCGCCGGCCGACGGCGTCCTGGTGGAGCTCGACGCTTTGTCCGTGGGCGTGGCGGCGTGGCGTCTCGGCGCCGGACGTGCCCGGAAGGAGGACGTCGTCCAGGCCGGTGCAGGGGTGCGGATGCACGCCAAACCGGGTGCCTTGGTCCGGGCGGGGGAGCCACTCATGACCCTCCTGACCGACACCCCGGAGAAGTTCGAAAGGGCCAAGGAAGCCTTGGAAGGAGCCGTACTCATCGCGCCGGAAGGCTCACGGCCTGCGCAGCGGCTCATCATCGACCGGATCTCCTAGGCTGGTCTCCCGGGCATTTTTGGGATGCCCGGGAGACAATCCCTGCGGCCATTCGTTAGGAAGACCGTGCAAGCCATCAACGACTTCATCCTCGCGGCAGCCGGGCAGCCCTGGGTTTTGCTTCTCGTGCTTGCCTGCTGCGTGATCGACGGATTCTTCCCGCCCATTCCCAGCGAGTCGGTGGTGGTGGGACTCGCGGCCGTCTCCGCGACCGCAGGGGTACCTAACGCATGGCTGCTGATCCTCGTGGGCGCCCTCGGGGCTTTCACGGGAGACAACATCGCCTACTTGATCGGCCGCAAGATAGGTGTTCGACGCTGGCGGTGGATGCGTTCCCAAAGGATGCAGGGCGCCTTCCGTTGGGCTGGGCGGGAACTTCGACGCCGGGCAGCGTCTCTGATCATGGTGGCCCGGTTCATCCCCATCGGCCGGGTGGCGGTCAACCTCACAGCCGGTGCAACCCATTTCTCGCACGGCATGTTCGTGGCACTCACGGCTATGTCTGCCGTTCTGTGGGCCAGCTACTCGGTGGCCATCGGTTTGTTCTTCGGCCAGTGGTTCGAACACAACCACCTGCTCGGAGCGATCATCGCGATCATCGCGGCCGTCATCCTGGGAATCATCGTGGACCGGGTCATCAGCAAAGTCCGCGGTGCCACGCCCGCCACCGAAGAGGACGAAGAAACCGGAGAGCCCGAAGAGGAACCCGTCATATAGCGAGGCGGAGCCAAGGTGGCGGATCTCCTCCTTGAGTATGACCCGCTTGGCTCCGGAAGATCCCTCCACGGGGGGATGCTTCCATTCCACCTTTGGAGCTAGCCTTAAATTGTGTTCTCCGCGGCTGGGGCGTAGCGAACGACGCTCCGGCCGTGGGACACTGGATAGCGATCTGTGTCACGCAACCGTGTGACTTTCCTTGAGGAGCAATGCCTGCGTGGAATTCATGAACCACATGCTCGAGCATGCCGCCGGGCAACCGTGGATCTACCCGGTGCTCCTGGTTTTCTTTTTCATCGACGGCTTTGCCACGATCCTTCCCAGTGAGACCGCGATTGTCGGGCTCTCGGCTTTGGCAATGCACCGGGGCGAGCCCAATCTGTGGCTCCTCGGCGCTACGGCCTTGGTCGGTGCTATGGCCGGCGACAACACGGCCTACATGCTGGGCCGCAAGATCGGCTTGGACCGCTGGAAATGGATGCGCAAGCCGAAGGTCCAGAAGATGTTCGCCTGGGCACACTACGAGCTGGACAAGCGCGGCGCAGTCCTTATCTTCACCGCCCGGTACATACCCTGGGGCCGTGTGGCGGTGAACTACGTCGCCGGACAGACTGGATTCCGACACAAGACCTTCTTCTGGCTGGATGCCTTCGCCTGCTTCACCTGGGTAGGCTATTCGATCGGCGTTGGATCCCTTGCCGGCCACTGGGTGCACAACAACCCGCTCCTGGGCGTCGGGATTGCCGTGGCATTCGCCGTGGTGCTCGGCGTCATTGTGGACCACACCTTGCGTTGGTGGCACAAGCACCTCGAAAAGAAGGACGGCGAGAAGAGGGAAGCAGCTTCCGCGGAAGCAGCCGCAGCCGACGCAGCCACCGCGGTTAACGCGACGGCCGGCGTCGACCGCTCAAACCCTGCTGGCTAAGCTTCTTCCGTCCCCCTAGAGTTGAGTGGTGACTGAGCCCATTGTTGATGCCGCCCCTGCCCTTGACTTCGACCTGAAGAGCCTGCCGAAGGTTTCCCTTCACGACCACTTGGACGGGGGACTGCGCCCGGCCACCATCATCGAGCTGGCGGAGGCCGTCGGCCACACCCTGCCTTCCACGGATCCCGTAGCGCTGGGCCAGTGGTTCCGTGAGTCCGCGGACTCCGGTTCTTTGGTCCGATACCTCGAAACCTTCGACCACACGATCGCTGTCATGCAGACCAAGGAAGGCCTGGCGCGCGTCGCCAAGGAGTTCGTTGAGGACCTGGCTGACGACGGCGTCGTCTACGGCGAGATCCGTTGGGCACCTGAACAGCACCTGCAGAAGGGCCTCACCCTCGACGAGGTTGTGGACGCGGTCCAGGAAGGGCTCGACGCCGGCGTCGACGCCGTTGAGGAGTCCGGCCGCCAGATCCAGGTGGGCCAGCTCATCACGGCGATGCGGCACGCGGACCGCGGCCAGGAAATTGCCGAACTCGCCGTACGACACCGCTACAACGGTGCTGTCGGCTTCGACATCGCCGGAGCCGAAGACGGCTTCCTGCCTTCCCGTTTCAAGGACGCCTTCACCTACCTGGCCGAGCACAATTTTCCGGCTACCGTCCACGCCGGCGAAGCCGCGGGCCTGGACAGCATCCAGTCCGCCCTCGTGGACGGCCGTGCCCTGCGCTTGGGCCACGGCGTGCGCATCGCCGAGGACATCACCGTTGAATTCGAAGATGCCGAGGGCGAAGAAGCCGACGACGACGCCGAGGACACCGTTGGCATGGTCACCTTGGGTGAGGTGGCCGGCTGGGTCCGCGACCGCGGAATCGCGCTGGAGATCTGCCCCTCGTCCAACCTGCAGACCGGCGCAATCGCGAACTTCGGCGAAGGCATCGAGAACCACCCGCTGGACATGCTGTACCAGCTGGGCTTCAACGTCACCATCAACACGGACAACCGGCTCATGAGCGGCGTGACGCTGACCGATGAATTCGAGCTTCTCGTGGAGACCTTCGACTACGACCTCGACGACCTCCTCGAACTGACCCTCAACGCTGCCGAGTCCTCGTTCCTGCCGTTGGACGAAAAAGAAGCGTTGGTGGAGTACATCAACGACGCCTACGCCAACCTTGGCTAAACAAACTCCCGCAGGCGCAGCCTCTGAAAGTCCCATGACAGTGCTCGGTGGGCCCACGGCAGCCGGGGTCCCCGGCCGAGCTTGCGAGGTTGGGGAGCTGCTGGGGAGAATTGCCTCTTTGCGAGAGCACTGTCCGTGGATGGGTGCGTTGACCCACGAATCGCTCGTCGAGTACCTGATCGAGGAAGCGTACGAAGTGGTCGATTCGATCGAAGCCGGTGCGTCCGGTTCCGATACTGCCGACGAACTCCGCGGCGAGCTGGGCGACGTGCTGCTTCAAGTGGTACTCCACGCCCGGCTCGCCGAGGAGCAAGGACAGTTCACCTTCGACGACGTCGCCCGCACCATCACAGAGAAGATGGTGCGGCGCAATCCGCATGTCTTCAAGCCGGACGGATCCTTGCAGGATTCCTTCCCGGCCACCGTGGAGGAGATCGTCGAAAAGTGGGATGCCGTGAAGAAGGCCGAAAAACCCGGGCGTTCGGATCCCTTCGAAGGCATTCCACCCCACCTTCCTGCCCTCGCGCTCGCGCAAAAGTCGCTTGACCGTGCCGAGCGCGCGGAGCGCTCGGGCGGCCCGGAACGCAGCAGCCGTCCAGTCGCGGCGGTGGAGGTTCCCGACTCCGAAGCTGCGCTTGGAGACTTGCTGCTTGCCGTCGTCGCGGGCTCGCGGGAGAAGGGTTTCGACGCCGAAAGGGCCTTGCGCGGTGCCGTCCGCCGCTACCAGGGGCGGGACGGCGAAGCCACAAAACGTGAGGAGCCCGACGCTGTTCCGTAACGTTGGCCTGTCTCGACTAGGCTAGTGGCGACGAGGACGTCGAGAATTTCCCTCAAGATTCCCAGTAAATCGCTTCACCATAAGGAGCAGTCCATGGCGCTTATCGATGCCATCCACGCCCGCGAGATCCTTGATTCCCGCGGAAACCCGACAGTAGAAGTTGAAGTTCTGCTTTCCGATGGCCAGATCGGCCGCGCGGCAGTTCCCTCCGGTGCTTCCACCGGCGAGCACGAAGCCGTTGAACTGCGCGACGGCGACAAGGGCCGTTACCTCGGCAAGGGCGTCCAGAAGGCCGTTGACGCGGTCATCGACGAAATCGCCCCGGCCCTGATCGGCTTCGACGCCACGGACCAGCGCAGCATCGACCAGGCCATGATCGACCTCGACGGCACCCCGAACAAGGGCAAGCTCGGCGCGAACGCCATCCTCGGTGTTTCCCTCGCCGTAGCCAACGCAGCCGCCGCCTCCGCGGACCTGCCGCTGTACAAGTACCTGGGCGGCCCGAACGCCCACGTCCTGCCCGTCCCGCTGATGAACATCCTCAACGGTGGCTCCCACGCCGACTCCGACGTCGACATCCAGGAATTCATGATCGCCCCCATCGGCGCCGAGACCTTCTCCGAAGGCCTGCGCTGGGGCGTTGAGGTCTACCACAACCTCAAGTCCGTCCTGCAGGCCAAGGGCCTCTCCACCGGTCTCGGCGACGAAGGCGGCTTCGCGCCGAACCTGCCGTCCAACCGCGCCGCACTGGACCTGATCGAGGAAGCCATCAAGAACGCCGGCTACACCCCGGGCAAGGACATCGCCCTCGCGCTGGACGTCGCCTCCTCCGAGTTCTACAAGGACGGCGCCTACCAGTTCGAAGGCAAGGCACTCTCGGCCACCGAGATGAGCGCCTACTATGCCGAACTCGTCGCAGACTACCCGCTGGTCTCGATTGAAGACCCGCTGGACGAAAACGACTGGGAAGGCTGGAAGACCCTCACCGAGACGATCGGCGACAAGGTCCAGCTGGTTGGCGACGACCTCTTCGTCACCAACCCGGTCCGCCTGCAGCAGGGCATCGACGCCGCCACTGCCAACTCCCTGCTCGTCAAGGTCAACCAGATCGGTTCCCTGACCGAAACCCTGGACGCCGTTTCCCTGGCCCAGCGCGCCGGTTACACCACCATCACCTCGCACCGCTCCGGCGAAACCGAGGACACCACCATTGCTGACATCGCCGTTGCCACCAACGCGGGCCAGATCAAGACCGGTGCCCCGGCCCGCTCCGAGCGCGTCGCCAAGTACAACCAGCTCCTGCGCATCGAAGAGGAACTCGACGACGCTGCTCGCTACGCCGGCCGCAGCGCCTTCCCGCGTTTCAAGGGCTAGTATCCGCTGAAACAGCTGACCGGTGGCTATGGTGGAAAGACCATAGCCACCGGTTCTGTTTAACGAAATGTGCGAGCACTTCGGGCAAACCGCAGGCTCCGTGAGGCACGCAACGCGCAGCAACCCGCCAGGCAAGCACCAGGCATTACAGGAGTGTCATGGCCACCCGCCGCCCCAAGGTCCCACGGGCAGATGCCCTGGGCCGCTCGCCCCAAAAGAACCCCGACGGCGGCCATGTCATCCGTGCCGACTTCGGCGAGTCCCGCAAGGCAACCGCCCAGCAAGAGACCCAAGTTCAAGTCGGGTCCAGGGCGCCGTCCAATTCCAAAGCCGAAGGCAGCACCCAAAGCAAGGGCCAGCCTGGCTCCAAGACTGGTTCTGCCGCGAAATCGGGACGTTCGCTTCCGGGCGGGCCGGGCAACACCCCGGTTGTCGGCAAGGCATCCAACAAAACGTCGGGTGCGGGCTCCGCCCACCCCGAGAAGGACCACAGCGCGCGACCCGTGCCCGCGAAGGCGTTCTCCGGCCGCATGCTTGCCCTGGCCGTGGTGATGATAGCGATCACCATCATGCTCGCGCCGACGGTCAAGATCTGGTTGGAGAAAAAGGCGGAAATCTCCGGCCTGGAAGCCGACATCGCGAGCAAACAGGCCGAGCAGGCCAGCCTCCAGAAGCAGATCACACGGTGGCAGGACCCGAACTACGTGAAACAACAAGCCCGGGACCGCATTAACATGGTTATGCCGGGTGAAGCTGGCTACTGGGTGTTTGGTGGAGATGTTCCCGCCGGCACGCCGGGTGGGAGCACCAGTTCAGGAGCTTCCGGAAGCCCGTCCAACCTGCCATGGGTGGACGGCCTGTGGGAATCCATCAGGCGCTCGGCAACAGACTAGACGCGGTGCCCGCCGCCGTCGCGCCCTGATGGGAGCGGCCAAAAAGGGCAGGAAGGATGGCAGCGCCAGTGGAAGACAACTCGGCACCTGCATCGCAGGAATCCCGCAAGCCATCAGCACATGATCTCGAAATCCTCAGCCGCCAGCTCGGACGGCCGGTGCGCGACGTCGTCGAAATCCCGGCGCGCTGCGTCTGCGGCAACCCGCTGGTCGCTGCAACCGCTCCGCGCTTGAGCAACGGCACCCCGTTTCCCACGGCGTTCTACTTGACGCACCCCGTCATCACCGCTGCCGTGTCGCGGTTGGAAGCCGGCGGGCTCATGAATGAGATGAACGAGCGGCTCACGGCTGACGAGCCTTTGGCTGCGGCTTACAGGACCGCCCACGAAGCCTATCTCCGGGCGCGTGACGAGATAGCCGGACGTGCCGGTACAGGGGATGTTCCAGAGATCGCCGGAGTGTCGGCCGGCGGCATGCCCACCCGCGTCAAATGCCTGCACGTGCTGGTCGGCCAGTCCCTGGCAGCCGGTCCCGGGATCAATCCGCTCGGCGACGAGGCCATCGAGGCGATCAGCGAATGGTGGACCGCGGACCGCTGCTATTGCGACGGCGCGTGGGACAGTGCGGGGGAGGCCCCGTCCAGGGACCTCAGCCGCCACGGACCGCAGGGCTTGCCGGACATCGTGGGCCGTCCCGCCCCCGTCCGCAAATCCAAGTCCTCCCACGCAACAGAGCCATCGGGAGAGCCAGCCGCAGGGGAGCTCAACGTATGAACCGGGTAGCTGCCATCGATTGCGGCACCAATTCGATTCGCCTCCTGATCGCGGATTCCAACGGCGCTGACGCAGGGTCTCCCTTGCGGGACGTTGTCCGCGAGATGCGCGTGGTGCGCCTCGGCCAGGGTGTAGACGCTACAGGCGAACTTGCCCCCGAGGCGCTCGAACGCACCTTCGCGGCAACCGCCGACTACGCCGGGCTGATCCGCCATCATGGTGCCCGGGGCGTCCGTTTCGTGGCGACCTCTGCCAGCCGCGACGCCCGCAACCGGGACGTCTTTGTTGACGGGATCCGTGAACTGCTCGGCGTCGAACCCGAGGTCATTTCCGGCGACGAAGAAGCAGCCCTTTCCTTCGCCGGTGCAAGCAGCGTGCTGCCTTCGCGCGGCAAGGACCCGGTGCTTGTGGTGGACCTTGGCGGCGGGAGCACCGAGTTCGTCCTCGGAGACTCCGACGGCGTGATTGCCGCCAAATCCGTCGACATCGGCTGCGTGCGGCTGACCGAACGGCACCTCCGCAGCGATCCTCCGACGCCGGAGCAGATCGCCGCAGCGGAAGCCGACGTCGACGCAGCCATTGACCTCGTAGCCCGTACGGTCCCGCTGGAGCGGGCCACCGCCGTCGTGGGAGTTGCCGGCTCCATCACCACCATCACGGCACATGCCCTGGGCTTGAACGAGTACGATCCCGCACTCATCCACGGTGCCAGCCTGGACCTGGAGACCATCAGCGACGCCGCCACAAGCCTGTTGGAAATGAGCCGCGAAGAGCGTGCCCGGCTGCCCTACATGCATCCGGGGCGCGTTGACGTCATCGGAGCCGGAGCCCTCGTCTGGCGCCGAATCCTCCAGCGCTTGGCTGAGCTCGGAGGGGGCTCCATCACTGCTGCCACCTCCAGCGAGCACGATATCCTCGACGGCATCGCGCTGAGTATTCTGAGTATTCGTTAATGGTGGGTATTCGCTGATGACGTTGCCACACGGTTGGCGCCGCCGGACAGCATCGGCCGCCCTGGCCGCCATGCTGGCCGGGGGAAGCCTTGCAGGGGCCCTGCTGACTGCGCCTTCGGCGTTCGCCGACTCTTGGCGGGACAAGGAATACTGGCTCAACGAGTACGGCATTTCCGCAGCCTGGCAGGTGTCCAAGGGCGCGGGGGTGAAAGTGGCCATCATCGACAGCGGGGTGGACGGGCAACACCCTGACCTCAAGGGCGTGGTAGTCGGGGGAACCGACGCATCGGGTGCGGGAGATCCGAACGGACAGAAGAGTATCGGGGCCAAGCCTGAGCACGGGACCCTCGTGGCCACGCTCCTGGCAGGGCGTGGACACGCTTCGCCCAGCCCGTCAGGGCCTCCGTCGCCGGCGTCGTCTCCCTCGCCCGGTTCCAGTGTCGGCCCCGACGGAATCGTCGGCGTCGCCCCCGAGGCCCAGATCTTGGCTGTTTCCGCCTGGCTCGGTTCGCCGAATCCCGCGGGCAAGACGGACCAGGAACAGATCCCCGCAGCTGTCCGATGGGCAGTGGACAACGGCGCCAAGGTCATCAATATTTCCCTCGGCAGCACCTCCCCTGATTGGCCCCAAAGCTGGGACGCGGCGTTCCTCTATGCCGAACAAAAGGACGTGGTGATCGTCGCCGCGGCGGGGAACCGGATCGGTGGAAATGTCCAGGTGGGCGCGCCCGCCACGATTCCGGGCGTACTGACCGTGGCAGGACTCGACCGGAACCGCGCGGCCAGCGTCGACGCTTCCTCGCAGGGAATCAGCATCGGCGTCTCGGCACCCGCGGAAAAGCTGGTGGGTGGCCTGCCCGGGGGGAGCTATGAAGATTGGGCGGGCACGTCCGGCTCGGCGCCGATTGTCTCCGGCGTCGCGGCCCTCATCCGCTCGAAATGGCCGGATATGAGCGCCAATCAGGTCATCAACAGGATCGTGTCCACGGCCGAGGATGCAGGGGCGCCCGGCAAGGACCCCATCTACGGCTACGGCATCCTCAACGCCGAGGCGGCCCTGAAAGCCGATGTGCCCGAGGTGACGAGCAATCCGCTGGGATCCATTGCGGACTGGATCCGGGTCCATCGGCGCGGGGACCTCAGCAGCCCTACACCTCAGCCAACGTCAAAACCGAGCATCCCCGCGGCCACCTTGGCCGATCCCACAGTTCCGGCGGCCAAGGCACCCTCGCAATCCGACACGGCGATTCCTGCGGCTGTGGTCATCGGCTTTGGTTCGCTTTTCGTGGCGATCGTTGCGGGCGCCTCCGTGCAATTAAGGCGTGCCTACCGGACCTCCCCGGAACTGCCCGACGAGCCCGCTACCGGCGTGGTGGACATCGTGGAACCGAGCGGCCCGAAATAGCCTCCGACGCCCGTGCGTAGCTTCGGGGAAATAGTTAGTGAAGATTTTCACAAGGTGCTGTACTCTATTGTTATGGCAACCACCCCTGAGCTCATTGACCGTCCCCGTGTTCTCGTTGTCGGCGGCGGATACGTCGGCCTGTACGTAGCACTCAAGCTGCAGAAGAAGATCGCGAACGCCGGCGGAATCGTCACCGTCGTTGATCCCCTTCCCTACATGACCTACCAGCCCTTCCTCCCCGAGGTGGCCGGCGGCAACATCGAGGCACGCCACGCCGTCGTCTCGCACCGCCAGCACCTCAAGCAGACGGAACTCATCCAGGGCCGCGTTACCAGCATCGACCACAAGAACCGCACCGCCGTTGTTGCTCCGGCCGACGGTGGAGAGCCTTTCGAGATCCCCTACTTCGACGTCGTGGTTGCCGCCGGCGCCATTACCCGCACCTTCCCCATCAAGGGACTCGCGGACGAAGGCATTGGCCTGAAGACCATCGAAGAAGCGGTCGCCCTGCGAAACAAGGTCCTTGAGCGCATCGAGGTCGCCTCCACCATGACGGACGCCGCCGAGCGCGCCAAAGCCCTGACCTTCGTTGTCGTGGGTGGCGGTTTCGCCGGTATTGAGTGCATCACCGAGATGGAAGACCTCGCCCGCGCCGCCGTCAAGAACAACTCGCGCATCCGCCAGGAAGAAGTCCGCTTCGTTCTGGTCGAAGCCATGGGCCGCATCATGCCCGAGGTCACCGCAGCCCAGGCCGAGTGGGTTGTTGAACACCTGCGCAGCCGCGGCATCGAGGTCCTGCTCAACACCTCCCTGGACAACGCAGAGGGTAGCCTCAAGCTCATCAACCTGCCGGACAAGACCCCTGCCCAGGAGTTCGAAGCCGACACCCTCGTGTGGACTGCAGGCGTGCAGGCCAACCCGATGATCCGTTCCACCGACTTCCCGCTCGAGCCGCGCGGACGTGTCCGTGTCCTTCCGGACCTCCGCATTGCGGGCGACGAAGGCATCATCGACAACGCCTGGGCCGCTGGCGATATCGCTGCCGTTCCGGACCTCACGGGCAGCGGCCTGCCGGACGGCACCTGCGTCCCGAACGCCCAGCACGCACTGCGCCAGGCCAAGCGCCTCGCCAAGAACCTGTGGGCATCCCGCTGGGACAAGCCCATGGGCGACTACAAGCACAAGAACCTCGGTGCGGTTGCCGGCTTCGGCGAATGGAAGGGCGTTGCCAACATCAACCTTCTGGGCCGTATCGGCCTCAAGGGCGGACTCGCCTGGCTGGCCCACCGCGGCTACCACGGCCTGGCCATCCCCACCGGTGAGCGCAAGGTCCGCGTGATCTTCAACTGGCTCCTGGGCATGACCATGGGCCGGGACACCACCCAGCTGCTCGACCTCGACAACCCGCGTGGAGCCTTCGTGGCCGCGGCAACCCCGGCTCCCAAGCCGGCCGCCGCACCCGCGCCGGCGGCTGAGCCCGCCGAAGCCAAGGCTCCGGTCACGGCCGACGCCAAGTAGCAGCACCCAAGCAGTCCCGCCGACGGCGGCCGTCTCCCACGCGGAGGCGGCCGCCGTCGTCGTTTTACTCCCGGCTCCTGTCCGCGGCGGCTGGGGCGTTATGGTCCGCGACGGCGGGTCCTAGACTTGCAGCATGGCTGGCGAAAGCGATCTTACGACCCTCCTGACATCCATGCATCCCGTGCTTCGGGACGGTGACTACGTGTACGCGTTGTGGCCGCACGGCAAACCGCTTGAGGGCAATATCGAAGCCGCTGTCCGCGAAGCGGAAGGCCTCACGGTGGTCCTGCACCGCGAGGAAGCCGGACGCCTGGGACTGTCCTACGACTTTGTGGCGGCGTGGATCACTCTTCAAATCCACTCTGCGTTGGACGCTGTGGGGCTCACCGCGGCCGTCAGCTCCGCCCTCACGGCAGCCGGGATCAGTTGCAACGTCCTGGCCGGGTTCCATCACGACCACCTGTTGGTTCCAACGGCCGAGCGAGGGCACGCCATGGAAGTGCTTCGACTGCTGGGCCAAGGTGTGGTGCTGCGAACGGAGAGGGAGGCGGACCGCGAGTCCGTGCTTGCGCTCACGGCTGCCGCCTTTTCAACTAGCCCGGTCACCGGGTTGCCCGTTGAAGGAGTCCCGGCCGAAGTAAGGCTGCTGCGGGAACTCTTCGACTGCGATGAGTACCTGCCGGAATTCAGCATCGTGGCAGAGATCGCCGGTGAGATCGTGGGCCACGTCATCAGTACCCGCGGCTGGGTCGGGGAGCTCCGGCTTTTGGGACTGGGCCCCATCAGCGTCCAGCCGCACCTGCAGCGGCGTGGCATCGGATCCGCGCTCTTGCGGGAAACCGCCCGACGGGCCGAAGATGCCGGCGAGCCGGGCATCGCCCTGCTGGGAAGCACCGGATACTATCCCCGCTTCGGGTTTCTTCCCGCACGCGCGCTTGGTGTGATGGCCCCCGACGCCGGGTGGGGAGACCATTTCCAGCTGTTGCGTCTCAAAGCATGGCCCGACGGCGCCGGCGGAACCTTTCGCTACGCCGCGCCGTTCCAAGCGCTCTAGGAGGTCAAGGAGGGGGAGTGCGCTGGGTTACCATTATCCGGGCGCCCCAGTAGCCCAATTGGCAGAGGCAGCGGACTTAAAATCCGCGTGTTGTGGGTTCGAGTCCCACCTGGGGCACGCGCGCGAATTGCGGGCCGTGCCGGCCCCTTCTTTGCGCCAAGCTGTGCCGTGACAAGAATTTAACCCCGCGTTCATCCGAAGAGCTGTCCGGGGCAGCGCGGAGATCCACCGTTATTAGATCCTGACCTGCGTATATGTGTTCTAGGACACATATTTGGTAGTACTCTCATGGAACATGTTCGAAGTGAAAGTGACTTCGGGCGAATGACCACGAATCAGACGCACCGCGGAGGCTATTTATGTACAGGAAGAAAGTCATTTCGGCGATCGCAGCAGCGGCCACTCTTGGCATGCTGGTGGCGGGCTGTGCGAACCAGACCGCCCCTAGCGGCACCGAAACCTCGGGTGGTGGCGGCAGGATCAATATCCCTGCGATTTCCAAAGTCGACGTTCCTGCCGGAGCTGTTTTGCCTGCAGGCGATGGCAAGGGAACATGTCCGTCCACGACAACCATTGCTTATGCCGGTGCCGAGACTGGACCCAACGCCCAGTTGGGTATCAACATTTTCAACGGCATCCAACTGGCCATCAACCAGCACAACGCCGCGAACCCCGGCTGCCAGGTCCAGTTCAAGAAATTCGACACTGAAGGCGATCCGAACAAGGCCACAGGCCCTGTCACGCAGATTGTGTCCGAGCCGGACATCGTCGGCGTGGTGGGCTTGCCGTTCTCCGGTGAGTCCAAGGCCACCGGCAACATCTTCGAGCAGAAGGGCTTGGTGCACATCACGCCTTCCGCTACCAACCCGAGCCTGACCAAGAACGGATGGACCACTTTCTTCCGCGCCCTCGGCAATGACGCCGTCCAGGGCCCGGCGGCAGCAAAGTTCCTCACGGACAAGCTGCAGGCAAAGAAGGTCTACCTGGTCCAGGACGACTCTGACTACGGCATCGGCCTGGGAACCACAACGTCCCAGGCTCTTGGCTCCGCGATGGTGGGGTCCGACAAGGTCGTCACTGGCCAGAAGGACTTCTCGGCAGTGATTTCCAAGATCATGAACGCCAAGGCAGACACCGTCTACTACGCCGGCTACTACGCAGAGGGTGCACCCTTCGACCAGCAGCTGGTCGCAAAGGGATTCACCGGATCCTTCGTGGGCCCGGATGGAGTGAAGGATGACCAGTTCATCAAGCTGGCAGGCGATGCGTCGTCCAACTCGTACTTCACCTGCCCCTGCATCCCGGGCGAACTGATCCCGAGCTTCGAGAGCGAGTACAAGAAACTGGCCAACGCGGAACCCGGAACCTACTCCATTGAAGGTTACGACGCCGTCACGGTCCTGCTCTCGGGCATCGACAAGGGCAAGCAGTCCCGCGCGGACCTCCTTTCCTGGGTCAAGTCCTACGATGCAGATGGCCTGTCGAAGCACTACAAGTGGGACTCAACCGGCGAACTGGCAACGCCTGATGTTTACGGCTACAAAGTTGAGAACGGCAAGATCGTTCCCATCGGCGTCATCGGAAAATAACACCGAGCCCAGATGAATGCTGGGGGTTAGCATCCATGCCGACCCCCAGCATTTCTTTTGATTACATCAGGAAGTGCCATGATCAGTGAAGTAATTCCCACTCTGCTCCACTCGGTTCCCGTGGACGACACGTGGATCACCTTCGACGTAAACTCATTTACCCAGAACTTCTGGAGTTCCACCTTTGACGGGCTGACCTTCGGGGCTATTTACGCTTTGGTTGCCCTCGGATATACCCTCGTCTACGGCGTTCTCAACCTCATCAACTTTGCCCACTCCGAAGTGTTCATCACGGGCTGTTACGGAGTGTTCTTTACCCTCAGCGCCCTCAATTTCGGCCCCTCTGCTCCGCGGCTGGGTTTCTGGGCCATCGTGGGAAACCTTGTCCTCGCCCTCATCGTCGCCATTATCGCCTCGGCCTTGATGGCAGTGATCGTGGAACGGGTGGCTTATAAACCTTTGCGCCAGCGCAAGGCGCCTCGCCTGGCATTCCTGATTACCGCCATCGGTGTTTCCTTCGCCATTCAGTACACCATCTACTGGTGGCGCGGACCGAGCCCGGAAGCTGCGCTGACGATGTTCCGGCCGCTCGCAATTTTCGACGTCTTCGGAACCATCGTCGATTCGCAGCAGGTGGTTATTGTCATCGCCGCGATCATCCTCATGATCGCCACCGATCAGTTCATTAGGCGGTCGCGGACCGGCCGAGGCATCCGTGCCGTGGCACAGGACCCGGATACCGCAACCTTGATGGGTGTCAACAAGGAAAAGATCATCGTGACCACCTTTATCATCGGCGGTATCTTGGCCGGAGCGGCTGCTTTGTTCTACGTCATGAAGATCCCGTCCGGCGTGCAATACAACGGCGGATTCATCCTCGGCGTCAAAGCCTTCGCCGCCGCCGTCCTCGGAGGCATCGGCAATGTGCGCGGTGCTTTGCTGGGCGGCCTGCTGATCGGTTTGATTGGCAACTATGGCCAGGTGCTCCTGGGGAGTTCCCAATGGACGGACGTTGTCGCGTTCGTGGTCCTGGTGTTGGTATTGATTGTGCGACCCGAGGGTGTCTTGGGTAGCTCGCTTGGAAAGAGTAAGGCATGAGCACAACAGACGGCCCCACACTTATTCCCGATGATGCCTCAGCACAGGAGATTGCCGACCGCGAAGCCAGGATGCGGCGCCGCAAAGGCTGGTTCCCGGGGCTCAGCGACAAATGGAATGCGCTCCCGCGCCAAACACAATGGCTGATCCTGATCGTCGTCGTTGTCATTGCCTATTTGCTTCCCATCCTCAATCCGCCGTTGATCACGACGGAACCGGGAAACAATTGGCAAATCGCACTCGCGCAAATGTCTGTTTATGCCCTGGTGGCTGTTGGCTTGAACGTGGTGGTCGGCTATGCGGGCCTCCTCGACTTGGGCTATGTGGCATTCTTTGCCCTGGGTTCCTACACGGCTGCAATGTTTACCAGCCCGGATTCGCCGTATGTGCACATTCCCTACCTGTGGACGCTGCCGCTGGCGATGGCTGTCGCCATGTTCTTTGGCGTGGTCCTGGGTGTGCCTACGCTTCGCCTCCGCGGCGACTACTTGGCTATCGTCACGCTCGGCTTCGGTGAGATCGTTCGCATCCTGGCCACTATCATTCCGGCGATGAAAGGCCAGGTTGGCTTCCAGAACGTTGGCCACCCTCCGGGAACGGATTCGAGCGGGCAAACAATCTTCCAGAACTCGAACGGAACCCCCTGGTACTGGCTTACGCTGACTATCATCATCCTCGTCCTCCTGGCCGCCGGGAACCTCGAGCGCAGCCGGGTGGGGCGCGCGTGGATTGCCATCCGCGAGGATGAAGACGCCGCGGAAATCATGGGCGTGCCCACATTCAAGTACAAGGTGTGGGCGTTTGCGATCGGTGCTTCTGTAGGCGGACTCTCGGGTGCCTTGTTTGCCGGCCAAGTGGGCTTTGTGAACAACCAGAAGTTTGACATCGCCACATCCATCTTGTTCGTCGCGGCTGTTGTCATGGGTGGCACTGGAAACAAGGTCGGGGCGATTCTTGGCGGCGCGTTGGTGGCATATATTCCACTCCGTTTCACCGCGATTGCCGAGTTCAAGTATCTGATCTTCGGCGCGGCGCTGGTTGTCATCATGATTTTCCGCCCCGGTGGCCTTCTCCCGGCACGCCAGAGCCTCCTCGCATACGGACGCTTGGCTTACAACAAACTCAAGGGCGCCCTGGGCGACATTCCTGCTTCGGGCAAAGTCGTTCTGGAACCGGGAAAGGGGGCTGACAAGTGAGCGAAGCGATCGAACCGGATATTGATGTAGAGGCACTCAAGGAACAAGGCGTGGACCTCGAGGTCGCCGAGAAGGTGGCCCCCGAAAGGGACATCGTCACCAAAGTGGGCGAAGCCTTGGTCCAGGTCCAAGACCTGACGATCAAATTCGGTGGCCTGACGGCTTTGGACAATGTCACGTTCGATATCAACCGAGGCGAAATCCTCGGTTTGATCGGCCCTAACGGTGCCGGCAAAACCACGTGTTTCAATGCCATGACGGGGGTGTACAAGCCGACGTCCGGAAAGGTCTTGCTGGAAGGACAACTGCTCAACGGGTTGCCGCAGCACCGGATCACCAGGCGGGGCTTGGCGAGGACATTCCAGAACATCCGCCTTTTTGGCGAGATGACAGCTTTGGAAAACGTCGTTGTTGGTCTCGATGCCCGCCACCGCACGAGTGTGGGCGGGGCACTCCTGCGTCTGCCCACCCACGTCCGGGAAGAGAAAACCGCCATTGAACGCGGCATGGCATTGCTTGAGTTCGTTGGCATCGCTGATCACGCACATTTCCTGTCGCGGCACCTTCCATATGGGTATCAGCGTCGCCTCGAAATCGCGCGGGCATTGGCTACCGACCCGAAGGTCCTGTGCCTGGACGAGCCCGCCGCCGGGTTCAATCCCGCGGAAAAAGAAGAACTCATGGCCTTGATCCGGACCATCCGTGACGACGGCTACACGGTTCTGCTGATTGAGCACGACATGAAGTTGGTGATGGGCGTGACCGACCGGATTGTGGTCCTGGAGTTCGGGAAAAAGATTGCGGATGCGTTGCCCAAGATTATTCGCGATGACCCGAAAGTTATTTCCGCCTATCTCGGGGAGCCTGAAGATGACCTTGCTTGAGCTGAAGAACATATCCGTCCACTACGGCCGGATCCAGGCAATTTCCGATATGTCATTCAGCGTGGAAGAGGGCGAAATCGTCTCGCTCATCGGCGCCAATGGTGCCGGCAAGACCACCACCATGAGGACCATCTCCGGATTGCTGGCTCCCTCGGCCGGCTCCATCACCTTCGCCGGCCAGGACATCACCAGGATGAAGGCGCACATCCGCGTCGTCCAAGGTATTTCGCAAGCGCCGGAGGGGCGGGGAATCTTCCCTGGCATGACGGTGGAGGAGAACCTTGACATGGGTTCCTACGGCCGCAAGGACCGGACCAAGGTGGCAGAAGACTTGGAACGTGTCTTCGACCTGTTTCCACGGTTGAAGGAGCGTATCAAGCAGTTTGGCGGCACCATGAGCGGTGGCGAACAACAGATGCTCGCGATCGGCCGGGCGCTGATGTCCAATCCCAAGCTGTTGCTTCTGGACGAACCTTCCATGGGGCTTGCTCCGCAGTTCATCCGCCAGATCTTCAAGATTGTCACCGAGATCAACAACCAAGGCACCACGGTGCTTCTGGTGGAGCAAAACGCCAACCAGGCCCTCGCCCGTGCACACCGTGCTTTTGTCCTTGAAACCGGGTCAATTACGCACAGGGGCACCGGCAAGGAACTGCTCGCCAACCCGGCGGTCAAGGAAGCGTACCTCGGCGTCGGATAGCCGCACATGCCGGCACCCTCACAACAAGCAGGGTGCCGGCATCGACGGCGGTGGAACTTTCGGTGCGGACCAAGCGTGGGAATTGGTAGCGTGAACTATCACTTCGCACCCAAAGCAAGAAGGACACCCACCATGGCACTCGGCGGCAACCCGATCTTCAACGGAAAGAATTTCCGTGGAGCCACACAGGCTCCGCCTGTTCCAAGCTACTCCCACGGCCAGAACCAGTACGGCCAGGCTCCGGGCGGCGTCCCCGGCCAGAACCAGTACGGCCAGCCCGCCTGGGCGGCACAACCGCAGATGACCAGCGATCAGCTGCAGCAGATGTACAACCAGCCCGCAGCCGGTCCGGCCGAGACCGGCCGCATGACGTTCGACGACGTCATCGTCAAGACTGCGGCCTGCCTCGCGGTGCTGTTGCTCGGCGCAGCTGTCACGTTGTTCGTTGCTCCCGGCACGGCAAGCCTCCTCATGGTTGTCGGTGCGCTGGGCGGTTTCGCCTTGGGCATGGTCAACTCTTTCAAGAAGCAGCCGTCCCCGGCACTGATCCTGACTTACGCCGGCCTTGAGGGCTTGTTCCTCGGAGGCCTGACCCGCCTTCTGGATGGCATGTTCCCAGGCGTTGGCCTGCAGGCAGTCATCGGTACCCTCGCGGTGTTCGGCGTGACGTTGGCTCTCTTCAAGAGCGGCAAGGTGCGCGCCACGCCGAAGGCAGTGCGCTTCTTCATGATCGCCATGCTCGGCTACCTCGTCTTCGCAGTCATCAACATGGTCCTCGTGTGGACCGGCGCCGTCCAGTCGCCTTTCGGCCTGAGCAGCAGCGTGCACATTTTCGGCATCCCGTTGGGCGTTTTCATCGGCATCCTGGCTATCGGCCTGGCCGCGTTCTCACTGGTCATGGACTTCACGAGCATCGAGCAGGGTGTCCGGCAGGGCGCTCCGGAGAAATACTCCTGGACGGCCGCTTTCGGCCTGACCGTCACGCTCGTGTGGCTGTACGTGGAGATCATCCGCCTGCTGGCGATCCTGCGCGGCGACGACTAGCCTCCCCGGGTTTATGCAGCGTAGTGCCCCTGAAGATCCGTCTTCAGGGGCACTACGGGTATACAGACCCTTTTCGGGGGGCCTAAGACAGCCGCTCGAAGACAACCGCCATGCCCTGCCCACCACCGACACACAGCGTCGCCAATCCCAAGGTGCCGTCCCGTTCGCGGAGGCCATTGAGCAAGGTGGTGGTCATGCGGGCGCCCGTCATGCCAAAGGGGTGCCCAAGGGCGATGGCGCCGCCATGGACGTTGAGCTTCTCCGGATCGATGCCGAGTTCACGGGCGCTCGCCACCACCTGGACGGCGAATGCCTCGTTGAGTTCCACGAGGTCAATGTCTGCCATGCTCAGCCCCGCCAAGGCCAACGCCCGGCGCGATGACTCCACCGGTCCCATGCCCATGAGTTCCGGGGAAAGGGCGCTGACGCCTGTAGAGACGATGCGTGCCAGCGGCTCGAGGCCAAGTTCCCGGGCCCTGAAATCGCTCATGACCACCACGGCGGCGGCGCCATCGTTGAGCGGGCATGCGTTGCCTGCAGTCACTGTCCCTTCCTTGCGGAAGACCGGTTCCAAGGCGCTGACGGCTTCGAGGGTGACGCCGGAGCGGGGTGAATCGTCGCGCTCGACGACGGTCCCGTCTTTGCGGGTATACGGCGTGATCTCCCGGGCGTAGAAACCGGAGGCAATGGCCGCCTCGGCACGGTTCTGGCTCTGGACCGCCCACAGATCCTGCTCAGCCCGGCTGATTCCGTGGCTCGTGGCGACGTTTTCCGCGGTCTGTCCCATCGCGATGTAGACGTCCGGCATCCGTCCACCCATGCGGGGATCCGTCCATGGGGTGTTGGACGCGGCCCGGGCGGCCGTGCGGGCACGCGCGGCTTCAAACAGGGGGTTGTGCAGGCTGGTGTCCGTTTCCCCTGCCCCGACCCAGTTCTGGTAGCGGGACACCGACTCGACCCCCGCCGAGACGAAGGCATGGCCTTCCCCGGAGCTGATGGCGTGGAAGGCCATCCGCAGGGTCTGCAGGCTCGAGGCGCAGAAGCGGTTGATGGTGGCCGCGGGGACGGTGTCCAGGCCGGCCAGGACGGTCACCACCCGGGCCATGTTCGAACCGGCTTCGCCGCTGGGCTCGGCGCAGCCAAGGTAGAGGTCATCGAGCCCGCGGCCGTCCAGTGCTCCTGGATCGAAAGCCGGAATCTTCGCCAGCGCGGCAGTCACCATGGCCGCCGCGAGGTCGTCAGGACGTTCGTCCTTGAGGGACCCTTTGAAGGCCCGTCCAATCGGGCTTCTGGCGGTGGAAACGATGACGGCCTCAGTCATGCCCCCAGCTTACGCCGGGGCCAGCTCGCCGGAAGGCGGCGGATGCGCGGACCTCAGGCGAGGCGTGTGGCCCCGGCGGCCGGGGTCACGGTGAAGATGTCCGGCGTCGTGAAACCGGCAGCCTCGAAGGCGCGTACGACGGCGTCACGCACCTCCTGCTCGTGGCCCACCGGGGTGAGGGCGATAGCCGAGCCGCCGAAGCCGCCGCCCGTCATCCGGGCGCCGATGGCGCCGTGGGCGCGGGAGGTTTCCACCGCGAGATCCAGTTCCGGGCAGGAGATCTCGAAGTCATCGCGCATGGACGCATGGCTCGCATCGAGGAGCCTGCCGATGTGGGCGGGTCCCTCCGTGGTGAGGCGTTCCACGGTCTGCAGCACGCGGTCGTTCTCGGTGACGATGTGCCGGACTCGCCGGAAAGTGGTGCTGTCCAGGAGTCCGCTGGCTTCCTCCAGGTCGCCGATGCCGACGTCGCGGAGGGCCGGGACCCCCAGTACTTGGGCGCCGAGTTCGCAGGAAGCCCGACGGGAGGCATAGCCGCCATCCGCATGCGAATGGGAGACCTTGGTGTCGATGACCAGCAGCACGAGGCCGGCTTCCTGGGCGTCGAAGGGGACCAGTTGTACGCTCTGATCGCGGCAGTCCAGGAAGACGGCATGGCCCTTTGATCCACGAAGCGACGCCGACTGGTCCATGATTCCGGTGGGGGCGCCCACGAAGTCGTTTTCGGCCCTCTGGGTTGCGAGGACCATGTCTTCGGCGCCCAGTCCCGCACCCGTCAGTTCGTTGAGGGCCGAGATGACGGCGCATTCGATGGCGTGCGAGGAGGACAGCCCCGCGCCAAGGGGGACATCCGAATCCATGAGGAGATCGAAGCCCGGGACAAGGATGCCCCGCTGTTGCAGGGCCCAGGCCACGCCGAGCGGATACTTCGTCCAGCCCTTGGCTTCATCCGGAACCAACATGTCCACGTCGGCCTCGACCAGGCCCTGCCCGCCGAAAGTGGACAGCAGGCGGACGCGCGAATCATGGCGGATCCGGACTGCAACCTTCGCGGTCTTGTCGATCGCGAATGGCAACACGAAACCCTCGTTGTAATCGGTGTGCTCGCCGATCAGGTTCACGCGTCCCGGTGCCTGCCACACGCCGTCGGGGGCTGAACCGAAAGTCGACTCGAAAAGCCCGGAGAGGACGCTCAGGGCGGGGGCGTCGGGAGTGGAGGTCATGCTTGGGCCCCTTCTGGAATAGCGCGCTGCGAATCGCTGGCGACTGCGCGCAGCCGTTCTGCTACGGATTCGGGCGTGGTGTCGTTGATGAAAGCTCCCATGGCGGCCTCGGAACCGGCAAGGTACTTGAGCTTGTCAGCGGCGCGGCGCGGGGAGGTGAGTTGCAGGTGCAGGTGGCCGGACGGCCTCAAGACGGGATCCAGGGGTGCCTGGTGCCAAGCGGAAATGTACGGCGTGGGAGTTGGATACAGGGCATCCATGCGCTTGAGCAACTCAAGGTAAACGCTGGCTAGCTCGTCGCGTTCTTCGCCACTCAAAGCGGCGAGGTCCGGAACTTGCCGATGGGGGACGAGGTGGACCTCCAGCGGCCAGCGGGCGGCGAACGGCACGTAGGCGCTGAAATGCTCGGCTTCGAGCACCATGCGGCTCCCGTCCAAGCGCTCGGCCTTGAGGATCGAGGATGTCAGCGATTCCCGGCCCTTGGAGTCGTCGAAGTACCGGCCGGCGGCGGCGCCAAGGCTTGCCGCCCTCGGCGTGACGTAGGGGTAGGCATAGATCTGTCCGTGCGGGTGGTGGAGCGTTACCCCGATGTCCGCACCCCGGTTTTCGAACGGAAACACCTGCTGGATTCCAGGGAGCGCGCTGAGCGCCTTGGTCCTGTGCGCCCAGGCTTCAATGACCGTGCGTGCCCTGGTTTCGCCAAGCTCGGCGAAGGATCCGGTGTGGCTGGGCGTGAAGGAGACAACTTCGCAGCGGCCGTAGGCCGGGCCTGAGGTTCCCCAGGCGGGCATGCCGGGGATCGTGCCGACGGCCGGCCCGAGTGAGGGGAAGCGGTTCTCGAAGACCACGACGTCGTAGTCCGGCGCCGGGATTTCGGAAGGGTTCGCGGGCGTGGTGGGGCAGATCGGACATTGGTCCGCAGGTGGCAGATGGGTGCGGCTTTGGCGGTGTGCCGCGACGGCGACCCATTCGCCGCTCAACGCGTCGTAGCGCACCTCGCCCGGATCGGCGCGCGGCGGCAGCTCACGGTGATCCGTCAGCGAGCCGGGATCGCGCTCCGGCGAGCCGGCGTCGTCGAAATAGATCAGCTCCCGGCCATCGGCGAGGCGTGTGCTGGTAAGGCGAGTCATGGATTTATGGTGCCACAGAGTGCTCAAAAAGGCAAAATATCTAACAAAAAAGAACATTAAGGGTGGAGTCAAGCAACACTCGGGATGCAGTACGGTGGTGCCATGCCTCCCACAACACCGTCCTCCGCACCGGGCGAAGAGACCGTATCCCGCCGCTTTGCCAGCGGACGCCAATTCGAGATCCGCCGCGGCGACGCGCTCGCCGTCGTCACCGAACTCGCTGCGGGCCTGCGGTTGTTCAGCCGCGACGGCGTCCAGCTCACCGAGAGCTACGGCGACGGGCAACTACCACCGGGCGCCACCGGGATTACCTTGGCCCCGTGGGCCAACCGGATCGAGGACGGGATCTGGTACCTCGACGGCAAGAAGCAGCAATTGGACATCACCGAGGTGTCCCGCAACAACGCGAGCCACGGGCTCCTGCGCAACTCCTCCTACGGCCTCGTGGCGGAAGACGAGTTTTCCGTGACCCTCGAAGCCGTGATCTTCCCACAGCATGGCTACCCCTTCCTGGCCCGGCACCAGGTACGGTACGAGATCGACGCCGGGCTCGCGCTGCGGGTCTCCCAGAGTTTCATCAATGATTCGGCGGCCCCCGCGCCCTTCGTGCTCGGGGCGCACCCATACTTGCGCGTGGGGGACGTTCCGCCGGAAGAGATGGTCCTGACTGTCCAGGCCGGCACAAGGCTCCTGGCTGACGAGCGGCTGATCCCGCGTAGTTCGGTGCCCGTCGACGGTGATTTTGATCTCGGTGGCGGCCGGAGTGTGGGCGGTTTGGATATCGATGTGGCGTTCACGGACCTGCAGTTCGACGGCGGCATCGCCCGCCAAACGCTGTCGGCGCCGGATGGCCGGAGCGTCTCCCTGGAGCAGGACGAAAACTGCGCCTACGTCCATGTCTTCGTCACGGATACTTTTCCGGGCCGCTCGAAAGCCGTCGCGATCGAGCCCATGACCGGTCCGGCGAACGCCTTCAACTCGGGGGAGGGCCTCCGGTGGCTTGAACCGGGGGAGACCTTCACCATGAGGTGGGGAATCGTGGGCGCGCTGTAGATGGGTTTCCCATCCGGCAGTCCCTGCGGAATTATGGGGGAATGACGCCAGCACACGACGCCACGCCATCAAGTGACCCCGTTTCGGCCGCGCCCCGCCCGGTGTCGGAGCATCACATCGCGCAGGACATTCCGTACGGAGTCCGGATTGCTGCTGCTTGGTCCTGGCGGGTGGGGCTCATCATGGTGGTTGTGGGAGCCCTCATCTGGTTGTTGGGGAAGGTCAGCTTCCTGATCATCCCCCTCATGATCGCCTCCCTCCTGGCCGGCCTGCTCTACCCCGTCACGGAGTGGCTCAGGAAGCTCAAGATGCCGCAAGGGGCGGCCGTCGCCATCACGGTGGTGGGGTTCCTCGGGGTCATTACGGGAGCCCTGGCGTTGGTGGGACGGCAACTTGCGGTGGGATTCGGCGAGCTGTGGCAGGAGGCGCTTACGGGCGTCCAGCAAATCCAGGGGTGGCTCGCTGACGGGCCGTTGCATCTGACCGCGGACCAGATCGACACCTACATCCAGAGCGCCACCTCGGCCCTGCAGAACAACAGCAGCAGCATCCTCAGCGGTGCCCTGTCATTTGGTAGTACCGCCGGGCATTTTGCCGCGGGCATGGTCCTGGCCCTCTTTATCCTGATCTTCTTCCTTCTCGAGGGGTCCAGGATCTGGCGGTTCATTGTCGGGCTCCTGCCCCGGACTGCACGCCCGGCGGCTTACGGCGCGGGCAAGCGCGGATGGTCGTCCATGGTCAGCTACGTGCGCATCCAGATGTTCGTGGCGTTCGTGGACGCGGTGGGGATCGGCGTCGGCGCAGCGATTATCCAAGTTCCCCTCGCCTTGCCCCTGGGTGTCCTCGTGTTCATCGGTTCATTCATCCCCGTGGTTGGTGCCCTCGTGACGGGAGCTATCGCAGTGCTCCTGGCCTTGGTAGCCAATGGTCCCGTCAACGCGCTCGTCATGTTGGCCATCGTGCTGTTCGTGCAGCAGCTCGAAAGCCATATCCTCCAGCCGCTCATCATGGGCAAAGCCGTATCGCTGCACCCTGTCGCCGTGATCTTGTCGGTCGCAGCCGGTTCCTACCTGGCCGGAATACCGGGAGCGCTCTTTGCCGTCCCGCTCCTGGCCGTAGCAAATACGGCGGTTCGCTATATTGCCGCGCGGACGTGGGAACATGATGAAGGACTGATGACGGCGTACGCCGGCGCAGGGATTGCACCACCGGACTCCGATGAGGAACCAATCACCATCGAGGAAATCCACCGTCCCGGCGCCAACGCGGGCGCACGGTCCAACAGCGGCGAAGATGCCGCAGGTCAGCACGCGGCTGCGGAACGGACATTCGCCAAGGATGCCGCAGAGCACACCAACAAAGGAGAATAACCCGTGAATACCCTCGATACCCTGCCCGTCACCCTGGACGATGTCCTTAAGGCGCGGGAGCTGCTCGAGGGCATTATTACCAAGACCCCCATCGAGTCCTCGCGGGCCCTGGGAGCGATGGTAGGCGGAGAGGTCTTCTTCAAATGCGAGAACCTCCAACGGGCAGGTTCCTTCAAGGTCCGTGGTGCCTACGTGCGGATGGCACGCCTTTCTCCCGAGGAGAAGAAGCGCGGCGTGGTCGCGGCTTCGGCCGGCAACCACGCACAAGGCGTTGCGGTGGCGGCTAAAAGCCTGGGAATCAAGGCACGCATCTACATGCCGCTCGGTGTAGCGCTTCCGAAGCTTGCCGCGACCCGCAGCCACGGAGCCGAAGTTGTCCTGCACGGACACAACGTCGATGAGGCCCTGGCCGAGGCGCAGCGCTACGCGAACGAAACAGGCGCCGTCTTCGTCCACCCCTTCGACAACGTCGACGTCGTGGCGGGTCAGGGCACCGTCGGGCTCGAAATCCTCGACCAGGTCCCCAATGTCGACACTGTCCTGATGGGCGTCGGTGGCGGTGGCCTGCTGGCAGGAGTCGCCGTCGCAATCAAAGCGAGGGCCAGGGAACTGGGACGCGAGATCCGGATCATCGGCGTGCAGGCGGAGAATGCTGCCGCTTACCCGCCGTCGCTCGCCGCGGATGCCTTGGTGCCGCTCAAGAAGGTTTCCACCATGGCCGATGGCATCGCCGTCGGACGCCCCGGCCAGCTGCCGTTCAGCATCATCCGCGAACTCGTGGACGACGTCGTGACCGTGAGCGAAGACTCCTTGGCCCGGGCGCTCATCTTCCTGCTGGAGCGCGCCAAGATGGTGGTTGAGCCGGCCGGTGCCGTCGGCGTCGCCGCCCTCATGGACGGCAAGATCGAAAACCCTGGGACCACCGCCGTCATCCTGTCCGGCGGCAACATCGACCCCATGCTGATGCTCAAGGTGATTCAGCGCGGCCTCTCGGCGGCGGGACGCTACATGACCGTGCGCATGATGCTGGATGACCGGCCCGGTTCCTTGGCCACCATCGCCCGCATCATCGCCGAAAACGATGCCAATGTGACCGGCCTGGACCACACCCGGGTGGGCGGCGCGATCAGCATGGGCGACGTCTCCATCACCGTCAACCTCGAAACCAAAGGCCACGAGCACAGCGAGCAGGTCCTGGCCGCCCTTCGCGCCGAGGGCTTCCACCCGATCGTGGTGCACTGACGGGCTGCTGACCATGGCGCTTTACGGCAACGGGGACGGGCCGATAACGGCCAAGGAGTCACTGGCCATCCGCGCCAGGGGCGGATTGCTGTTCATGGGTGGCTTCGTGGGGCTGTTGGCGGTCATTGAGCTGGTCAACACCTTGATGTCGCACAGCCTCAACGCCATCTTCGGGCTGCGGCCGCGGAGCGTGGACGGAGTTTTCGACATCCTGACGTTTCCCTTGCTCCACGCCAATTTCGGGCATCTCCTGTCCAACGCGCTGCCGCTGGTCATCTTCGGCTTCCTGGTGTTCCTGTCCGGTCTCCGGGTGTTCCTGACGGCACTGGCGTTCAGCTGGCTAGGCTCAGGCCTTGCCGTGTGGCTCATCGGCGGGGGAGGTGTGACAGTGGGCGCTTCTGGCCTGGTTTTCGGGCTCTTCGCGTTCCTGCTGGTACGTGGCTTCTTCAACCGCAGCTGGTGGCAAATCCTGCTGTCCGTGGTGCTTTTCCTGGCTTACGGCGGCATCTTGTTCGGTGTGTTGCCCACCGTGATGGGTTTCGTCTCGTGGCAGGCTCACCTTGGCGGCGCCGTCGGGGGAGTGGTGGCCGCAGTGCTGCTGCGCCCGCGCCCCCGCCCCCGCGCCGTAGCCCAGCCCAACTGACGCCGTGGCCCAGCCCAACTGACTCGCATTTGTTGTCGTTATGAGCGCTCATAACGACAACAAATGCGAGCTAGTTGGGGGACCAAAAGCGAAACGCCGGCCCGCCCCGCGAAGGGGTGGGCCGGCGAAACGACAACACCGCATGGGGCCCCACCGCCAGGGTTCCCTGGCCGTGGGGCCCCACCGGCGAGGGTCCCTGCCTGAGCTTGCGAGGGCTGGGAGCCGGTGGGACTTGCGAGGCGAGGGTGGCGGTGGGGATTATTAGCCAGCGAACGGCTTGGCGGAGACAATCTCCACCGGGATTTCCTTGCCGTTGGGGGCGACGTAGCTGATCTTGTCGCCTTCCTTGTGGCCCATGATCGCCACGCCCAGCGGGGACTTCTCACTGAAGACGTTGAGATCGGAATCGCCGGCGATTTCGCGGGATCCGAGCAGGAAGGTCTCTTCGTCACCGGCGATGCGCGCGACGACGAGCATGCCGGGCTCGACGATTCCGTCATCGGCCGGAGCTTCGCCAACCTGGGCATCGCGCAGGAGCACGGTCAGCTGGCGGATGCGGGCCTCGATCTTGCCCTGCTCTTCCTTTGCGGCATGGTATCCGCCGTTTTCCTTGAGGTCGCCTTCCTGACGGGCGGCTTCGATCTTCTGTACGATCTCCGCACGGCCAGGGCCGGAAAGGTGGTCCAGCTCTGCCTTCAGGCGGTCAAATGCGTCCTGGGTAAGCCAAGCTGCAGGCGCGCTGTTGGTGGTCGACACGGACTTCTCCTTATGGATCTGACAAGCAAAGACCCCGCCGGTGCAGGCCACTCGTGGAACTCAGCAACCAACTCAGCGGGGTTAAGGTATTGATCCAGTGTAGTCAATCCTGTGGACAAACCCAAGCTCACTGAGTCGCGGGTCACACGTTTGTTATTTGCCGCTGTCGACAATCCAGCAGTTGTCCACGACGGCGGACACGGCCGCGGACTCGGTCCGCAGTACGGTCCTCTGGGCGGTTGTCTGGCCGCCGTCAGCGCCGTCCTTGGGGGCATTCGGGCCGATCTGGACGACTTTCCAGCCGACCACCGCGAACCCGGAGTCCATTGCCTTGATGGCACATTTGGCAGTAGCGCCGGGGTTCTTGGTGACCTGGAAATCGACCGAAAGCTGAGTGGCGTCGGTGGCGCTGTAGCCGATGTCCTTGAAAGTCACAGACGACTGCGAGGAAGAGGTGGTGACCCAAAACAAGAGCCCGATGACCCCGAGGAGGACGGCGATGACGATGTTCCGTTTGGTTTTCCCCCCGAAGGCGCGCTTTTGGCTGCCGTAGCGATTGGCTAGGCTGGTAGTTGCTGGCAGCGCCGTGCCCGATGGGTCTTCCGAAGTCACCCACCTAGTTTAGTGGGCTACCGGCGCCTCCTCGCACACAGTGGAGTCGCGCGCGTTAGAAATGCCTGATCAACACCCGGCCGTCAGCAAACCCAGAACAGCATGACCCAGAAAGAGGAACCGTACCGGATGAGCACATCCACCAGCCCCGACACGCAGCTCCGGCTGCTCGCCGTCCACGCACACCCGGACGACGAGTCAAGCAAGGGCGCGGCAACCATGGCGATGTATGCGGCTTCCGGCGTGGAGGTCATGGTGGCTACGTGCACTGACGGTTCCCGCGGGGACATCCAGAACCCGGCCATGGAGTCGGCTCCGCACCCGAAGAGGGACATGGCAGGCGCGCGCCGCTTGGAAATGAAGCAAGCTGCCGCAGTCCTGGGAATCAAGCAGCGTTGGTTGGGTTTCGTGGATTCCGGACTGCCCGACGGCGATCCGTTGCCACCCCTGCCCAGCGGCTGCTTTGCGCTTCAGCCCCTTGAGCGGGCGGCGGCACCGCTCGTCCGCTTGGTCCGCGACTTCAAGCCGCACGTCATAGTGAGCTACGACGAAAACGGCGGCTATCCGCATCCTGACCACATCATGGCCCACAAGGTTGCCGTCGAAGCCTTCCATGCTGCCGGTGACCCGGAGCGCTACCCCGGGACGGGCGAAAGCTGGGCGCCCAGCAAGCTGTACTACGACCGCGCCTTCAGCCCCGACCGTTTCCGCGCCTTGCATTTCGCCCTCGAAGAGGCAGGACTGCAATCGCCTTACGCCGAACGCTTGGCTTCCTGGCTGGAAGCCGATGCCGAAGGCCATACTCCGCCGAGGCCGATGCACCAGACCACCACGCAGGTGGATTGCGGAGACTACTTTGAGGCCCGTGACGACGCACTGAGGGCGCATCGGACGCAGATTGATCCGCTTGGCTTCTTCTTCGCTGTGTCCCCGGACATGCAGCGCAGGGCCTGGCCGTGGGAGGACTACACGCTGGTCCACTCCCGGATCCCGGCCGAACTGCCGGAAAAGGACCTGTTCGCAGGGCTAAGATAGGATCGCCGGCGATTTCTATCAAGCGTAGAAGTCGCCAACCGGCTGGAAACTCCCATAGAAGGTTTGAACCGTGCACCACTTTCTCATCGCCCTGGCCACGACCCCGTCGCCTACCCCGACCCCGTCGCTGCGCCCCGGCTTGTCGGAAGACCAGGTGACCCCGGGGACCTGGGGTTTCGTCCTGACTGCCTTCATCGTGGTGCTCACGACCTTCCTGATCGTTGACATGGTCCGCCGGATCCGGCGGGTACGCTACCGCGCCCAGGTTGAAGAAGCCTTGGTCGGCGAGACCGACGGCGCTGAGACTGATGAAATAGTCTCGGGCAAGCCGGGCGCAGAAGACTCCGACGGCGATGCCGGCTCCGGAGCCCGCTGACCCGGGCAACACCCGGCAATGGCCGGGGGCGTCCAACGCCCTCGGCTCGGAACCGTCCGCCTATCTTCGCCAGCACGCCGACAATCCGGTGCACTGGCGGCCGTTCGGCGATGAGGCCTTTGCGTTCGCGACGGCTCGCGATGTTCCCGTATTTCTTTCCATTGGTTACGCCGCGTGCCACTGGTGCCACGTCATGGCCCACGAGTCCTTCGAAGACCCGGACACCGCCGACTACCTGAACGCCCGGTTCGTGGCCATCAAGGTGGACCGCGAAGAACGCCCCGACGTGGATTCGATCTACATGGCAGCCACCCAGGCCATCAGCGGAGAAGGCGGCTGGCCGATGTCCGTCTTCCTGACGCCCGATGGCCTGGCCTTCCATGCAGGAACGTATTTCCCGCCAACGGCCCAGCCCGGGAGGCCGTCCTTCCGCCAAGTGCTTGAAGCGGTCCACGAGGCGTGGCTGGAACGCCGGGACGCCGTCGAGCAGAATGCCCGGATGCTCGCCGTCGGCATGGCCAATGCCCAGCTCGCCGCGGCAGTGTTCCTGGACCGGCCGCCTGAAAGCGTGGACCGAAGCCTGCTGTCGGAGGCAGTGCGACTTCTCGCCCGCTCTGAAGACCCCGACGGCGGCGGCTTCGGCGGCGCTCCCAAGTTCCCGCCGTCGGCGGTCCTTGAGTTCCTGATACGGCACGCTGCCGTGCCGTCGGACACCTCGGACGCCGCCCGCGACATGGCGGGCCGCACGCTCGCCGCAATGGCCCGTTCCGCACTGTGCGACCAGCTCGACGGCGGCTTCGCCCGGTATTCCGTGACCGCGGATTGGTCCGTGCCGCATTTCGAGAAGATGCTTTACGACAACGCCCAGCTCCTCCGGGTCTATGTCCATTGGGTCCGGCTGCGCGGCGATTGGGTCCTGCCGGCCGGCGAGGCCGCTAGTGTTGCGTCGCGGGTGGCGGACTGGATGCTGGACTCTCTCGGGGTGGGCGATCCCGCAATCCCGGACGGACTCGCTTCCTCGCTGGACGCCGATACCGTGGTGGACGGAGTGCATCACGAAGGGGCGTCGTACCTGTGGATTCCCGCGAGCCTCGAAGCCGTGCTCGGCCCGGGAGACGGCGCGGCCGTGGCCAGGCTGATGAACGTGGGGCCGTCCGGTACGGTCTCGGAGCTTGGATCTCCGCTCCATCCCGGTCGCCAACTGTCCGGCGCGGAATCGCGGTTGTGGAACCGCGTCAAGCCCGCCTTGCGCGCCGCGCGCTCGGCGCGCCCCCGGCCGGCCCGGGACGATAAGGTCGTGGCAGGGTGGAATGGCCTGGCCATCGCGGCGCTTGCCGAAGCCGGTGCGGTCCTGGACAGGCCGGAACTGGTGACCGCAGCGGAAAGCCTCGCCGAGTACATAGCGCGGGTGCATTGGCGGCCGGGCTCAAAAACCGGCGCGGGGGTGCTGATCAGGGTTTCGCACGATGGCGTTGCGCGAGGGATCAGCGGCCTGTTGGAAGACTATGCGTTTTGCGCGGAAGGCTTCCTGGCCCTCTACGCTGTGACCGGCGAGCGGCGTTGGTACGGCTTCGCGGAGGAGCTGATCAGCGGCGCCTGCGCGCGTTTCGTGGTGGACGGCAGGTTGTCGGACTCCGTGGGGGAGTCGGCCCAGGTATTCAACGCGCAGGGCCAGCACGCGGGCCTGGACCCCTTTGACAATGCCGCCCCCAGCGGGGCAGCGGCCTTTGCCGGAGTGTTGCTGAGCTATGCGGCCTACTCCGGTTCGCACGAGCACAGGGCCATGGCAAGCAACATCCTCTCGCTCCTGCCGTCCATAGCCGGGCGGGCACCACGGGTAGCGGGATGGCTGCTTGCGACCACCCAGGCGGCCGCGGCGGGTCCCATAGAAGCCGCCGTATCCGGCCCACCCGGCCCCGAGCAACGGGAACTCCACCGCGCGCTGTTGGCGTCGCCGAGCCCGGGAATGGTGGTTGCGGTCCAGCTCGGTGTGGCCGGCGAACAAGCGCCCGACGGCGCGCCGCCCGGATCCCGCGCCACGGAACCGGAGGTGCCACTTCTCGAGGCCCGCACGGCTGCTGCGGACGGCTCACCACAGGTGTATTTGTGCCGGGGGATGGTGTGTGACCTGCCGCTTGGCTCTGTCGAGGAACTCGCGCAGCGCCTGGACGCCATGACGGGTGCCGCAGGCTAGCTCAGCACGGCAATCATGATTGCGGCGAAATGTGCAGCGAAGGCCAGCACCGTGAGGGCATGGAAGAGTTCATGGAAGCCGAAGTTCAACGGACTGAAGTTGGGCTTCTTGATCCCGTAGAAGACCGCCCCCGCGATGTAAAGTGCCCCGCCGACACAGATCAGGATCGCGGCTGGAACGTTCGCCGCGAAGAACTCCGGCAAGTAGAACAACGCCCCGCAGCCCAGTGCAACGTAGATAGGCACATAGAGCCAACGTGGAGCGCCCGTCCAAAGAACCCGGAAGAGTACTCCCAGCAGTGCTCCGGACCAGATCACCCACAGCAGGAGTACGGCCTTGGGGCGCTCCAGCAGCGACCAAGCGAGGGGCGTGTAGCTGCCCGCGATCACCAACATGATGTTCGTGTGGTCCAGGCGCTTGAGGACCATCCGGGTCTTCGGCTCCCAATTGCCACGGTGGTAGACCGCGGACACGCCGAAGAGCAGTACACCCGTCAAAGCGTAGATGGCGGAAGCGATTTTGCGATCTGTCGTTGGCGCCAGTGTCACCAGGACGATCCCTGCCGCGACGGCGAAAGGCGTGGCCACAGCATGTATCCAGCCGCGCCACCTTGGCTTGATTGTGAGCAGCTCCGACATCGTTAAAGCGTAACCCGGCCGCGGATAAGTTACTGCGGAGTAATGAGTTTTGCGATCGTTTTCTGCTGCTCAGGTGTGCCGACTGGCCAGTTCGGGAAGGTAGCCTTGGTGGTGCGCCTAGGGCAGCAGTCCGGAGGCGTCGATAGTTGTTCGGCGGAAGGTCTGCTGCCAACGGGCCAGCCGCCGTCGTTGTTTGTTTCGCTTTTCACGTTTTGTTCAAAGGAAGTCAGGTGAGTGTCCGGATGGAGTGGCCCGGCTTCCTCTACGGCTTCTACGAGCGCAAACTGCTCCGTTCGCTCGAGCAGGAGAAGATTCCCCGGCACATCGGCGTCATGGTGGATGGCAACCGCCGCTGGGCGCGGCAATTCAACGCTCCCACGAGCGAAGGCCATCAAGCAGGCGCGGACAAGATCCACGAATTCCTAGGCTGGTGCCAGGAACTTGGAGTCAAAGTCGTCACGCTGTACATGCTCTCGACGGACAACATGAACCGCTCCGGCGAAGAGCTCGAACTGCTCATGGGAATCATCGCCAACACCCTCGATCGCTTGGATGACGACGCCAACATCTCGGTCCACGCCATGGGTGCGCCCGAGCTCCTGCCGGACTACCTCGCCGAGCGGCTGAACAAGCTCACGGCCCGCACCCCGATCCGCTCGCGGCTGCACGTGAACGTCGCCGTCGGTTACGGCGGACGCCGCGAAATCGTTGACGCCGTGCGGGAACTGCTGCACGACGCCGTCGCGCACGGCCGCAACATCACCGAGCTGGCCGATGAACTTTCGGTGGACGACATCTCTCGTTTCCTCTACACGCGCGGCCAGCCGGACCCCGATCTGGTGATCCGCACGTCGGGCGAGCAGCGCTTGTCAGGTTTCCTCATGTGGCAAAGCGCCTACAGCGAGTTCTACTTTTGCGAGGCACTCTGGCCCGCGTTCCGCAAGGTTGACTTCCTGCGGGCCCTGCGGGATTACGCAGGCCGCCAGCGCCGTTTCGGTTCCTGATCCGGTGCGTTCCCGTTTACGGGAAGTTCACATGTTGTCTACACGAATCGCCGTTTGGGCTAACCGGAAATGTAATCGCACGGGAATACGTTAATCCCATCAGTAGGCAAACCGCCTGCTGATCGGGGAGGCCAGTAGATGGAGCGAATCATCGCACCAGTTACGTGGGGGGCCGCGCCCGGCCTTCCGGCCGAGCCGCCTCACGAATAAGCCGGGTTCGCCCGGGGCTGGAGTCGATGTGGCTATTTCTGAGCAACTGCCCGTAGTCGTTTCCGACGGGGAAAGTTCAGCTACCTCTCGCACCAAGCGGGCCAACGGTGGACGGACGGCAAAGTCCGCGACCCCGACAGGTCGAAGCTATGTGATTGACACTTCCGTATTGCTTTCCGATCCGCACGCCCTGTTGCGCTTCGCGGAGCACGAAGTCATTGTCCCGATCGTGGTCATCACAGAATTGGAAGGCAAACGCCACGATCCCGAGTTGGGCTACTTCGCCCGCAAGGCCCTCAGGCTCCTGGACGACTTGCGCATCGAGCATGGTGGCTTGAATCAAGCCATCCCGATCGGATCCGACGGTGGCACGCTGCGTGTCGAGATGAACCATGTGTCCACCGAAGTGCTGCCAGCAGGATTCCGCGGCCCGGACAACGACAGCCGCATCCTGGCCGTCGCCAAGAACCTCGCCAACGAAGGCCACAACGTCACGGTCGTCTCCAAGGACCTCCCCATGCGCGTCAAAGCCTCCGCGATGGGGCTGTTCGCGGACGAATACCGCAATGAACTCGTCAAGGACTCCGGCTGGACCGGCATGGCGGAGATCGAAGCCAGCGAGGACGAAATCACCACCCTGTACGGGCACGAACCGGTTTTCATTCCGGCAGCAGCCGAGCTGCCCGTCAACACGGGCCTGGTGCTGCTCTCGAACCGGGGCTCCGCCCTGGGCCGCGTGGGTGCGGACAAACAGGTTCGGCTGGTCAAGGGTGACCGTGATGTCTTCGGACTCCACGGCCGCTCAGCGGAGCAGCGGCTTGCGATCGACCTGCTCATGGATCCCAGCGTCGGAATCGTGTCGATCGGCGGCCGGGCGGGCACTGGAAAGTCGGCACTCGCCTTGTGTGCGGGACTCGAGGCCGTCCTCGAGCGCCGGGAACACCGCAAGGTGATCGTCTTCCGCCCCCTGTACGCGGTGGGTGGACAGGAACTTGGCTACCTGCCCGGTTCCGAGGCGGAGAAGATGAACCCCTGGGCGCAGGCGGTCTTCGACACTCTCGGTGCACTCGTCAGCCAGGAAGTCGTGGAAGAAGTCATGGACCGGGGCATGCTCGAAGTCATGCCGCTGACCCACATCCGCGGACGGTCGCTCCATGACGCCTTCGTGATCGTGGACGAGGCACAGTCGCTCGAAAAGAACGTGCTCCTCACGGTCATGAGCCGTATCGGCCAGAACTCCAAGATCGTCCTGACCCACGACGTCGCCCAGCGGGACAACCTCCGTGTCGGCCGGCACGACGGCGTCGCCGCCGTCGTCGAGACCCTGAAGGGACACCCGCTGTTCGGCCACATCACCCTGACTCGCTCCGAACGCTCGCCGATCGCGGCCCTCGTGACGGAATTGCTTGAAGGGGCGGAAATCTAAAGCTCCATGTGCGCGGAGGGCCGTGGCCGGGTTCGCCGGGCCACGGCCCTCCGCCTCCGTCACTGACGCTCGCTCACGTTTGTCGGCTTTCCTGCTGACGCTCGCTCACATTTGTCGGGTTTTCCGCCGACGCTCGCTCACGTACCTAGGAAGTTGGCTGTAGTCTCGTGGCCCTCTACCTTTAGCTTCCAGTCCGGTCTGATGAACGATTCCGGAATGAGTCGGACGCGTTGCACTTCCACGACGTCGGCGCCCCATTGGTCGCGATAGACACCGTTGAACTCATAGCCGAGGCTGGTGGAAACGCCCAAGGATTGCTTGTTCCAAATGGCAGCCTCGGAGGTTGCTATTTCTGCGTCCAGGTAATCGAAGGCGTAGCTGAGGGCGGCCGCGCGCATCTCTTTGCCGAGGCCTCGGCCTTGCGCGCCCTTCTTGAGCCAGGAACCGGTGGAGACAGTCTTCAACGATGCGAAGTTCTTCGCCTCCACATCTTGGCAGCCAATGAACTCGTTGTTGTGCCAGATACCGAGGAGGAGCGTCCACGAATCGGGGGTCATTCCTGCTCGGCAGCGCCAATACCATCGGGCCATGTTGGCACCCAACTCATCTTCGGGAACTTCCGTCCAAGGGTTGCTGAAGGGCGATTTCCCAGGCTCGTGAATGCCGCTGAGGGCCGCATTGACCGCTGCGGGGATGTCAGCATCCAGGATTGGGCGCAACTGCAAACGGGGTGTGCTCAGGGTGAGGCCGAAGAGGGGCCAGATGGCGCTTAGCTCGTTCATCCGGGAAGCCTAGCGGACGGCCCGGGGTAGCTTGTCATGTGTCGGCCCGGACCGCTTTCTCATCAGTTGGTGAGCGAGCGTTTGGCGGGAGGGTGCCTATAAGTGAGCGGGCGTTTGGCCAACGGGGGCTGTATGTGAGCGGGCGTTTGGGGGGTGGGGGGCGGCGGGACGGCTCTTACGCGCGGGGGCCGATGTCCCAGCTGATGTGCTTGCGGACGTCGGTGAGGTTCATCGATTCGGCGAGGAACAGATCGTCCAGCATGTATTCGTCCACCCCCAGGATCCGCATCCAATGCCCCTGGCCAGTGGTATCGCCGTCGAGCGATTGGCTGGAAACGCACACGCCCGTTCCCGAGTCCACCCGCAAGAGCGTGCGTCCGGGGAAGCACAGCGGTGTTGCCGCATCAGACGCCACGTAACTGTGTCCCGGCGTCGCGATGGTTTCCAACGCCGGACGCCCCTCGTGGTCCACTTCCCGAATGGGGCCGAACGACACCCGGTTGGACTCGGGAAATTCCATCGGCACCGGCGCATTCCCGGCGAGCTCCACAGGATCGAGGGCTGCCGCGAGCCGACCGTTCCCGAAGGACGGTTCACCATAAGCAGCCTCGGGACGCCGGCGGACCAAGCCCGCGGAGTCGTAAACGGGGGTCACCAAGTGGGCCGGCAACAGCCAGGACTTGCGCTTGGAACCGAGGTAAAGCCCATCGCGGGAATCGTTGATGCCGGTGGTGCTATGCAGCAACGCGCCGTCCATGGTTTCGAGTCGAAGCGCTCCCGGGCGACGCAGCCAGGCCCGCACTGTGGCGTCCGTGTTGCCGGGCCGATCCAGGTATTCGAACCTCAGGCTGGTCCATTTCCACGGGGAGGAACGGCAGAGGTTTCGGAAGGTGGAGGACATGTCGGCGTCCGGATTGCCTTGGATTTCTGCACTGTAGCGCCCCATATCCACAGTCTAAGCGTGCGTGACCGGCGCAGGTTTGAGAAAACCGATAGCATCCGAGAGTGATCCGACGACTCGGCGAATTGTGGGGGACCAGTTTCCCGGCCTTCTGGCTCTTGCTCGCAGCTTGTGTGTACTTTGCGATCATGGCTGCCCGCCTCACGATCATCGACGTCCGTCACCACCTCTTGCCCAACCGGATCGTCTTCCCGTCTTATGCCATCGCCGGTGTGCTCTTGCTCGGCGCAGCAGTCTCCGTCACCCTGGCCGGCCGAGCGGCAACGAACTTCAGCGGCGGAGCGGCAGGGTCCACGCCCGACGGCGGTGCCTCCTTCCTCGGGGTGCCCGCCTTGGGAATCGTGGCCGGGGGAGCCACTCTATGGGTGTTCTACTTCATCCTGCGATTGGTGTACCCGCCCGGGATGGGCTTCGGGGACGTCAAATTGGCAGGTGTCCTCGGCCTCTACCTTGGCTATCTGGGTTGGGCGCATATTTTCGCCGGAACGTTTGCTGCGTTCCTCTTCGGCGGACTGTGGAGCCTGGGAGTCCTGGCTGCCCGGCGGGGAACCCTGAAATCATCAATACCCTTCGGGCCGTTCATGCTCGCGGGTGCCGCTGCGGCGATGTTCGCCCTGCCCGCGTGAGGACGGCAGCGAGCAAGGCGGCGCGAGAGACGGCCGTTCGAGCAGCCTGCCGCTGTCAATCGGGCATCGCCGGTGGGATACTCGCCCTACTGGCGGATCCGACCCTGAAGCGGAGGCAGTGCTCTTGTTGGTGATGATCGATTCGAAAGCGGGCTAGGCAGTGGCGGTCCCGGAATTCATCCTGCAAATCCGCGAGAAGATCGGCAACGACCCGCTGTGGCTACCCGGCGTGCGCGGCGTGGTCCTGGACGACGAGAACCGGGTCCTGCTGTGCCAACGGGCCGACAATGGCCGTTGGACCCTGATCACGGGAATGCTGGAACCCGGGGAGCACCCCGCCCCGGGTTTGCTCCGCGAGATCTTCGAGGAGACTGCCGTGGTGGCCGAAACCGAGCGGATCCTGGCGGTGGGAGTGATCGGCCCGGTCACGTACCCCAACGGAGACGTGTGCGACTTCCTGGATATTGCCTTCAAATGCCGCTATGTCTCAGGGGAGGCCCGCGTCAACGACGACGAATCAATCGCCGTCGGCTGGTTCGCCCTCGACGAGTTGCCTGAGATCAGTGCCGGCCACCGCGAAACCATCCGGCTCGCGCTGGAGCCAGGCTCCGCCGTCGCGTATCAGCGTGATTGACGGGCCGCGAGGATCGCGCGGGCAGCGAAGAGGCACGCGGCGGCACCGCAGGCAATAGCGCCTAGGATGGTCCACCATTCGCCCCTGGCGGAGGCAATGGAGACGGCCAGAAGGCCGAAAAGGACTGCCCCTAATCCCCATCGAACGGCCGGGCTGATGTTCGCGGATTCTTCGGGCTCTGAACTCATGGGTTCCAGCCTAGGCCAGACGCCCTTGGGCCGGACAACCCAAGGCCCAGTGGACATGCCCTGTTTTGCATCCGGGCAGCGGGCATATTCCTCATATGTCCACTGGTCCGGGCCAAGGCCGGGCATGTCCCGGGCTCAACGTCGGGCGAGCTCGCCGTCGTTGTCGCCCACCGGACCGGACTGCGGCTCAGCGTCCGCGACCGCCGACCCCTCGACGGATTCCTCCGCGGACGCTTCGGCGGATCCTCCGAGGCGTTCGGCTTCGAGGCGTTCGGCCTCCTCGCCTCCGACAGCCTCACCTCGGGTCACCATTCCGGCGGTGTCGGAGAGCGGGATCTGCTTGAGGGTGACGGCGAGCAGAAGGGCGGCCGCGATGAACGGGATGAGGTACCAGAACACGGGTGCCAGCGAATCGGCATAGGCGTTGACGATGGCGTCCTTGATCTGGGCCGGCAGTTGGGCCAGCGTCTGCGGATCGAGCTTGCTCGTGGATTGAGCAGCCTGTGAAGCGGAAGCACCGGCGCCTGTGAATGCCTTGGTGAGGGACTCGGCGAGCCGCGTGGTGAAGATCGAGCCGAAGACGGCAACGCCCAACGAAGCCCCGACCTCGCGGAAGTAGTTGTTGGTGCTCGTTGCCGTGCCGATCTGCTCGGCCGGAACCGCGTTCTGGACCACCAGGACGATGACCTGCATGATCAAGCCCAGACCTGCGCCGAAGATGAACAGCTGGATGCAGATGACCCAGATCGGAGTTGCTGCGGTGAGCGTGGTGAGCCACAACATGGCAACGATCGTGAGGCTCGCTCCGAGGATCGGGAACATCTTGTACTTGCCGGTCTTGGAGATGCGGATACCGGAGTAGATGGACGTGCCCATGAGCCCCACCATCATCGGCAGCATGAGCAGGCCGGAGACGGCGGCTGAAGTACCGGAGGACATCTGCAGGAACGTCGGCACGAAGGCGATGGCGGCGAACATGCCCAAGCCCAAGGTGAAGCCGATGGCCGTTGCGTTGATGAAAATCCGGTTCTTGAACAGGCTCAGCGGAATGATGGGGTCTTCGGCCTTGCGCTCCACGAGGACGAAGAGGAAGGCGGCAAGCACCATGCCGGCGCCGAAGGCCCAGGTGAGCGGGGAGTCCCAGCCTTGGTCCTTCTTGCCGCCGAAGTCGGTGAAGAAGATCAGGCAGGCCGTGGCAGCGGACAGCAGCAGCACGCCCAGGATGTCGATGCGCTTTTCGGCCTTCTTGTTCGGCAGAGTGAGCGTGAACCAGGCGATGGTGAACGCCGCAATGCCGACGGGGATGTTGATGTAGAAGGCCCATTCCCAGGTCAGGTGATCGACGAAGAAGCCGCCCAGGAGGGGACCGGCCACGGCGGAGAGGCCGAAGATGGCGCCGAGGGGGCCCATGTATTTGCCGCGTTCCTTGGCCGGCACGATGTCCGCGATGATGGCCTGCGACAGGATCATCAGGCCGCCGCCGCCCAGGCCCTGGATGGCGCGGAAGATCACGAAGCCCCAGAAGTCGGTGGCGAAGGCGCAAGCGATGGAAGCTGCGGTGAACAGACCGATGGCAATAAGGAACAGGTTCCGCCGGCCCAGGATGTCACCGAACTTGCCGTAGATCGGCATGACGATGGTGGTCGCGAGCAAATAGGCCGTGGTGATCCAGGCCTGGTTCTCCACGCCGCCAAGCTTGCCGACGATCGTGGGCATGGCCGTGGACACGATGGTCTGGTCGAGGCTCGAGAGCAGCATTCCGGCGATCAACGCCGAGAAAATGATCCAGATCCGTTTCTGGGTCAAGAGCAGCGGTGCGGCTGCTTTGGTCTTGAGAGTTGTACTCACGGTTGATCCTTCTGGGGTTCGACGGGGTTGGCGTCCAGCGGTTGGGCGAAGAGCGTGCGGGCTGCGTTGAGGTTCCTATCCAGCAGTTCCCGGTAGGGCTCGGTGTTCTCCTCGGAAAAGAACTGTTGGCTTGTCTTCTTGGTGACAGCGCCGAAGACCGCGGCGGCCATGATGATCTCGGCATGGTCCGCGGCGAGGCCTTCACGGGCGGCGATCAGCTCGGCGAATTGGCGCTCGCGGACTTCGCCCTCGCGGGTCAACCGGCCCAGGAGCTGGGGCTCGGCTGTGACAGCGGCGATGAGCTGGCGGATCTCCGAAGGGCTGACGGTGGACCGCTCGAGGACCGCCAGGGTGAAGTGCCGCAGTGCGGACAGTAGCGAGTCGGAGATCGTGCCGTCGGCACGGGCGGGATTGCGGCTGAAGCCCTCCAACGCGTCCTCGGGAAGCTCGTCGGAGAATGAGCCGATCACCGCGTCTTCCTTGGTGTGGAAGTAGTTGAAGAACGTCCGCCGCGATATCCCCGCCTGTTCGCAGGCCTCCTCGACGGTAAATCCGTTGAGTCCGCGTTGGGACGTCAGGGACCGTGCGACGGCGGTGATCGCCGCGCGGGTCTGTGCGCGTTTGCGCTCCCGGAGCCCGCCGTCGTTAGTTGCACTATTTTCCACAAAGTAAAGTTTTGCACTTTTTGTCTTGTAGTGCAAGAAAGCTTCCATGGCCAGGAACGACGACGGCGGCCGGCACCTTCCGTGGGGAAGGTGCCGGCCGCCGTCGGGCTGGCCAGTCGGGCTGGCGGGAAACTAGGCCTTGTGGGCCGGGCGGGTCATGGTGGTGACGTCGAGAGCCTTGTCGAGCTGCTCTTCGCTCAGTTCGCCGCGCTCAAGGTAACCAAGTGAGATCACGGCTTCGCGGATGGTCAAACCCTCGGCAACAGCCTTCTTGGCGATCTTTGCCGCTGCTTCGTAGCCGATGAACTTGTTCAGCGGGGTCACGATGGACGGGGAAGCCTCGGCAAGGAAGCGGGCGCGCTCCACGTTGGCCGTGATGCCGTCGATCATCTTGTCGGCCATGACGCGGCTGGTGTTGGCCAGGAGGCGGATGGATTCGAGCAGGTTGGCGGCCATCACGGGGATGCCGACATTGAGCTCGAAGGCGCCGTTGGTACCGGACCAGGCAATGGCGGTGTCGTTGCCGATGACCTGGGCGCAGACCATGATCGAGGCTTCGCAGATGACCGGGTTGACCTTGCCCGGCATGATCGACGAGCCGGGCTGGAGGTCCGGGATGGAGATCTCGCCAAGTCCCGTGTTGGGGCCGGAGCCCATCCAGCGGAGGTCGTTGTTGATCTTCATGAAGGAGATGGCGATGTTGCGCAGCTGGCTGGAGCCCTCGATGAGCCCGTCACGGTTGGCCTGCGCCTCGAAGTGGTCGCGTGCCTCGGTCAGGGGCAGGCCGGTGTCGGCCGCGAGGAGTTCGATAACGCGCTCCGGGAAGCCTTCCGGGGTGTTGATGCCGGTGCCGACCGCGGTGCCGCCCAGGGGAACCTCGGCGACGCGGGGGAGGGCGGCGTTGATGCGCTCGATGCCGTAACGGACCTGCGCGGCGTAGCCGCCGAACTCCTGGCCCAAAGTCACCGGAGTGGCGTCCATGAGGTGGGTGCGGCCGGACTTGACGACGTCCTTGAACTCCGCGGCCTTGCGGTCCAGGGAAGCAGCCAGGTACTCAAGGGCCGGGATCAGGTCGTTGATCAGGGCCGACGTCGCGGCGACGTGGACGGACGTCGGGAAGACGTCGTTCGAGGACTGGGAAGCGTTGACGTGGTCGTTCGGGTGGACAACTTTGTCGCTCCCGGCCGCCGCGAGGGCACGCGTCGCCAGTTCAGCGATGACCTCGTTGGTGTTCATGTTGGAGGACGTACCCGAACCGGTCTGGAAGACGTCGATGGGGAAGTCGCCGTCGTACTTCCCGGTGGCAACCTCATCGGCAGCGTTGGCAATAGCCGCGGCGAGCTCGCCGTCGAGCACCCCAAGTTCAGCGTTTGCCAAGGCCGCAGCCTTCTTGACGCGGGCCAAGGCCGCGATGTGCGCGCGCTCAAGCGTCTTGCCGGAGATCGGGAAGTTCTCCACGGCGCGCTGCGTCTGGGCGCGGTACAGGGCGTTCACAGGAACGCGAACTTCGCCCATCGTGTCATGTTCAATACGGAACTCGGCCGTGTTGGATTCTTGAGTGGAAGTCATGGGGCTAGCTTATGGCGAGCAGCCGCTTGACCGAAAACCGGTGGAGCAAAGCTACGGCCGCTGGTTGCCGCCCTTTGGGGGCGGCCCGGCATCCGGCCTAGAGCTTGCCGATCCCGGAAACCAGCGCCGCGCGGCCTTCGTCCAGTTTGTAGGAAAGCCCGACGACGGCGGCCCGGCCGTCGTCGATCGCGTCGGAAATCACACGGGAACTGTCGGCCAGGCGGCGGGCCGTCTGCTTGACGTGCTCCACGACCATCTCGTTGACGTCCGTCTGCTCGTTTCGCATCGCGGTGAGCACGGAAGGCGTGATGCGCTCCACGAGTGAACGGATGAAACCTGCAGGCATTTCACCGGTCTCCACGGCACTCTTGGTCGCGGTCACTGCGCCGCAGCTGTCGTGGCCCAGGATCACGATGAGGGGGACATGCAGTTGGGAGATGCTGTATTCCAGCGAACCGAGGACCGCGTCGTCGATCACCTGACCGGCGGTGCGGACCACGAAGGCATCGCCCAGGCCGAGGTCGAAGATGATTTCCGCGGCCAGGCGGGAATCCGAGCAACCGAAGATCACGGCAAAGGGGTGCTGGTCCTCGACCAAGGAATGCCGCCGGGATGCGTCCTGGTTGGGGTGCAAGGATTCCCCGGCGACGAAGCGTTCGTTTCCTTCGCGCAAGCGGCGCCAGGCAAGTGCAGGAGTCAGATAGGTAGCCACGGCGCTACTTTACGGCTTTGAGGTTGCAGGCTGCGAAACTGTGTCGCCCGGCTTCGTGCTCGGGTCCGCGGAAGCGACCGGAGCTGCGTCCGCTGCCTTCACGACGGCTGCGGCCAAGGTGGAGAACTCGTCCAGTCCTGCGCTGCCGCTCAGGATGATCGTGGTGCCGCGGTAGCTCAGGACCATGCTGCGGTTGCCCTTTGCCGTGTCATGGAGCTCCCAGTCGCGGCCGCCGGCGCTGCGCGTTCCGGTCACCGGAGCGCTGCCGGTCTGCTGGAAAATCCAGGTCGGATTGGCCTTGCGGGTCTGGACAATTCCGATGAACGCCTGCTTGGGAGTGACGTATCCGACCTCCCACGTGGGTACGCCATCGCCGGTTCCGGATGACCAGCGAGCGTAGTTCGGACTGAATGTGTCGCCGGTATCCGGCGCCACTGGTGTGAAACCCGCCACATCTTTCGCGTTGGCTGCGGTTGCCGCCACATCGACGTTGGGCTTGTAACCGTTGCTCTTTGGAGAAGGATTCATGAGGACAATCGGCAGGAACGCGAGCACGCAGAGGAGTAACGCGATGAGCATGCCGATCACCGACGCATTCGCCCTTTTGGCTGCTTTCGCCGCGATAACGGGCTTCACCGCAGGCTGACCGGCGTCGTCGGCGCCAGCTGCGCCCGTGCCTCCGCTGGCGGAGGGGGCGGCGGCAATTGCTTTGTCTTGCGTTTCACTCACGCTTCAATAGTCTCCTATCCAAGCGGCTAATACACATCGGCCGGTCCGCGCAAGGGGCGTCCCGGGAGTTGGTCATCCCATGACCGCGCCGCCCCGCCCCGACTATGATCTGTTCTAGAGGAATCATTCAGGCCGCCAAGCCCAGCCATTCCTGGTCCCACGAATCGCGTCATCGAAGAAGAGGTTCACGTGTCTCCAGCGCCAATGTCCCAGAAGTATTCCACGATTTCGCCGGCGCTCGCCGTCGGGACCGATGAGCCGGACCGCAACCTGGCCCTCGAACTAGTCCGCGTTACAGAAGCCGCCGCCATTGCCGGCGGCCACTGGGTTGGTTTCGGCGACAAGAACAAGGCAGACGGCGCCGCCGTTGACGCCATGCGCTCCTTCCTCCACACCGTCCATTTCAACGGCGTCGTTGTCATTGGCGAGGGTGAAAAGGACGAAGCCCCCATGCTCTTCAACGGCGAGCACGTCGGTGACGGCACCGGACCCGAGTGCGACGTCGCCGTCGACCCCATCGATGGAACCCGCCTGACCGCGCTGGGCATCAACAACGCCCTCGCCGTGCTGGCAGTTGCCGAACGCGGCACGATGTTCGATCCCTCCGCCGTGTTCTACATGGAGAAGCTCGTCACGGGCCCCGAAGCCGCCGACATGGTGGACCTGCGCCTGCCGGTGAAGCAGAACCTGCACCTGATCGCCAAGGCCAAGGGCGTCAAGGTCAACCAACTCAACGTCATGATCCTGGACCGCGACCGCCACCGCCCGCTGGTGGAGGAAATCCGCGAAGCCGGTGCGCGCACCAAGTTCATCATGGACGGCGACGTTGCAGGCGCCATTGCCGCCGCACGTTCGGGCACCGGCGTCGACGCCCTGATGGGCATCGGCGGTACCCCGGAAGGCATCGTGGCCGCTTGTGCCATCAAGTCCCTCGGCGGTGTCATCCAGGGCCGCCTGTGGCCCACGAGCGACGACGAGAAGCAGAAGGCCATCGACGCCGGACACGACCTCGAACGCGTCCTCTCCACGAACGACCTCGTCACGAGCGACAACTGCTACTTCGCAGCTACCGGCATCACCGACGGCGACCTCCTCAAGGGTGTGCGCTACTCCAAGGACAAGGTCCTGACCCAGTCCATCGTAATGCGCTCCAAGTCCGGCACCATCCGCTTCGTCGAAGGCGAGCACCAGGCCAGCAAGTGGGAGGGCTACGCCCGCAAGTAGGACCAGGCTCCCGCGCGAACTGGCAGCAAATGCCCTCTGGATCGAGATTTGGAGGCATTTGCTGCCAGTTCGTGTTGAGGAGCGGAATCCGTCCTGTGGATAACTCAATTTAGGGCTCGAAGCCGGGCAAGAATTGAGCATGTCCCGGACTCCGATGCCCCCTCAGCTTCCAAACGGTTCCTTTCCGGCGTCGGCCGCTGAGAGCCTCGGACTGAGCCAGAAGCAACTGCGCCGCGACGGCATTGTCACGTTGTCGAGGGGACTGCGCCTGCCGCTGCACAGCACAGGGACGGTGGCGGAGCATTTACGGGGTTACACCGAGCTCGATCCAGAGTGCTGCCTTAGCCATGGATCCGCGGCGCGGGTCCATGGCATCAGTTTGTCCAAAGCACTTGAAGGGGACTGGCGGATTCACCTTGCCCGCACTGGCGAAAAATGGAAACCGCGGAGACGCAACGTTGTTGGACACCAACTGTCGTTCAAACCGGGTGAAGTGATCGAGCTCGACGGCGTCCGGCTTACCTCGCCTGCGCGTACGTGGCTGGACTTGGCCCATGTGATGAGTATCGATGACATTATCGCGGCGGGCGACTCGATCGTCGTCGAGCACGACGAAAACCATCCCAGGCCGCGTCAGGCGTTGGCGACCGTTGACGAATTGAAGGCAATCGTCGCAGCCCACCCCGGTATGCGAGGGGTCCGCAAGGCCCGGCTGGCCCTGGACCTGGTTCGAGTCGGAGCGGATTCGCCGCGGGAAACGCAGATGCGCCTCATATTGCTGCATGCAGGGCTGCCCGAACCCACGCTAAACCACGTCATCTTCAATGAGTGGGGTGCCCCTGCCCTTTGGCCCGATGCCGCTTACGTGAAGGAGCGGATCTCGCTCCAATACGAAGGCGGCCATCACGGGGAGGCTGAGCAATACAAGAGAGACATCAGACGACAGGCGCTGACAGAACGGCTGGGTTGGCGCGAAGTCCGGGTCCACCATGACGATTTGCTCGGGCCCCGGCCGGAAGTGGTGGATAAGGTTCGCCGGGCGCTCTGGACAGGCCGCGAGTTGGCAGCAAATGCCCGCAGAATCGGAATTTGAGGGTATCTGCTGCCAGTTCGCGCCGAGGAAACTCAGCGGAGCTTTTCGCGCAGCTTCCGGGCCACTTGGTAGGCACCGTACCGGAACTTGTTGACGGGAAGGTCCCATGTGCCGGGGTAGGCGATTTCGCGGCCCCCGAAGGACTTCTTGAAGGCGGTGAATCCGGCCCACTTGTGGTCAGGCTCGTCTTCCGGAGCCACGCCCCACAGGTCGACGTGCTTGAGTCCCTTGTCCTTGGCATCCGCCATGAGCGTCACGAGCAACGGAATGCCCGCGCTGAGCTTGCGGTGCGTGTCATCGAGAGCTGCGTGGGCGTAGGTGCGTGTGTCGGCGGAGTCGTACGCCAGGGCGGCCGCTATGGGCTCGCCCTCGAGTTCGGCGATGAACAGGGTGCCGGCACCGGCCGGCATGAGGGAGCGGGCCACCGAGCTCAAGTAGTCATCGCTCTGGGGCTTGAAACCGTTGCGCGCGGCGGTCATGTGCAGGAAGTCGAGAAGCACCGAGATCTCTTCAGGATCCTGCGAGGACCGGAAGGTGACACCCTTCTTGTGGATGTTGCGGTACAGGTTCCGGTTGGTGGGTTTCATGCCCGCAAGGACGTCCTTGAAGTCGCCGTCCAGATCCACAATCCAGCTCAACTCCGGCTGCTGGTTGGACGGCGCCGGCTGCAGTCCGCGTTCCCTCAGCACCGCACCGGCGTCGGCGGCTTCGAACCCGGCGGTGACGGGTTCCATCCGGACAAACACCGCGCGGCTGCGGCGCGCGATCGCCACAAGTGCGGCTACGGCATCGTCGAAGGCCTCCAGCGAATCGGCCACGGGTCCGTAAGGCGTGTAGATGACCTTGCCCGCAGGGTTCTTTTCCTCGACGGCGAGGAAACGCCAACCCTGACCGGACTCCTCGTGCACGGTACGGCCGAGGGATCGCTGGAAGGCCGCCCAGGCGGGCGTCTGCAGGAAGTACTCCACCCTCTAGTTCCCCAGGCCCGTTGTGACGGCGAAGGCAACGCTCGTTCCGCTTGCACCGGCGACCGGGTGCACCATGACGGGTTCTTCGGATGCCGGGATGAACGCGCTCCCGCCGCGCTCCACGGCGAGCTCGCTCTTGGGGGAGTCGAGCACGACGGAACCCGAAACCACGACGACGACGGCGGGGCCGGCTTGCGCCATCGGCACCGGTTCGGCTCCGGGAGCCAACTCGATGCGCTGGAGCTGGAATTCCTTGAACGGCGGCACATACAGATCCTGGCCGAATCCGGAGGTCCTCGGCTCGATGCGCGGTACGCCGAGGGACGCGAATTCGATGGTCTTCAGGAGCTCGGGGACATCGACGTGCTTGGGTGTGAGGCCGCCACGGAGCACGTTGTCCGAAGCCGCCATCACCTCAACACCGAGGCCTTTCAGGTAGGCGTGGACGTTTCCACCCGGCAGGTACACCGATTCGCCCGGGGACAGGAAGACAAGATTCAAGAGCAGGGAAATCAGGACACCGGGATCTCCCGGGAACTCACTGTTGATGTCCACCAAGGTGGACAGTTCCGCGGCGTGCTGACCCATCGGCGCGCCTGATCTCAGGATGAAAACCACCTGATCGGTGGCAGCTGAGACGGCATCCCCGCCGGTAATCAGGCGGGTGAACGCAGTTTTGAGTGCTGTCGGCTCATCGGACCCGGAGAGGTCCGCGATGACGCCGGTAATGACGTCCGGAACGTCGACGGCGGCAAGGTCCAGGAGGCTCGCGAGGTGCTCGAAGACACGCTGCGAATCGGTGGCGGGACGGAAACCGCAAAGGGCGTGAAACGGGGTCAGCGCGAAGATCATCTCCGGCTTGTGGTTGTCATCGCGATAGTTGCGCTCGGGTGCGTCCGCTGCCATCCCTGCGGCATTTTCCTTCGCGAAACCGTCCCTGGCTTGCTGTAGGCGAGGGTGGACCTGCAAGGACAGGGGCTTGTCCGCTGCAAGGAGCTTGGTGAGGAACGGCAAGCGGGGACCGAATTCGGCCACGCTCGTTTCACCAAGGAAGTGCACCGGATCCACGCTGATCAGGGCGTCCAGGGCGACGGAGGACCCATCCGGACGGGTGGCTACGGACGGCGAATCCGGATGCGCTCCGATCCACAACTCCGCCTCCGGACCACCCGAGGCGGGCCTTCCCAGCAGAGCGGCGATCGCCGTCGTCGATCCCCATGCATAGGGGCGGAGAACATTCTCAAGCTGGTACACGGCAGGGGATCCTTGTCATTGCGGGACGGTTCATTCGAAAATGCCGGGGATGACCTCTTAGCGGCTGCCCGGGCTCCTAGCGGCTGCTCCGGGCGGAGACGTTCGCCGTGGAGAAGACTTCGGCGACCTTGTCGCGGAGCCTGGCGCCTTTTTCGGTGGCGGTGTTGTTGAGCTCCTGGGCGAATTCGAGCAGCTCGCCGCGAAGCCGGACGGCCAGCTCATCGGTTCCGGACGCCAGAATGCGCACCGCCAGGAGGCCTGCGTTGCGGGCGCCGCCGATGGAAACCGTGGCTACGGGAACGCCGGCGGGCATCTGCACGATGGACAATAGGGAATCCATGCCGTCCAGGGTCTTCAACGGGACCGGGACGCCGATGACGGGCAGCGGGGTGACGGAGGCGAGCATGCCCGGCAAGTGGGCTGCGCCGCCTGCTCCGGCGATGATGACGCGGAGGCCGCGCTCGTGGGCAGTCTGGCCGTAGCGGATCATTTCCGTGGGCATGCGGTGCGCGGAGACGACGTCGGCTTCGAAGGGGATGCCGAATTCGGCCAGGGCGTCCGCTGCGGCTTCCATGACGGGCCAGTCGGAGTCGGAGCCCATGACGAGGCCCACGATCGGGGCTGCGACAGCCGCGCCCGCGTTGTCGGCATCCATCGTTTCTGCGCTCATGCGGTCTCCTCGGAGGTGGTCTCGGCCGGCATGCGGCCGTCACGGATGATGTCGGCCACTACGGTGGCACGGTGTCGGATGGAATCGACGTCCGCCGTCGAGTTGCCGACGAGGTTGACGTGCCCGATCTTGCGGCCGGCCCGCACGGACTTGCCGTAGCAGTGGACCTTTGCGGCCGGTTCGTAGGCGAGGGCCTTCGGGTAGGCGCTGAAGAGATCCTCGTTGTCGCCGCCCAGGAAGTTCTTCATGACAACCACCGCGCCCAGGGCGTCGGTGGCACCGAGCGGGAGGTTGAGGACGGCGCGCAGGTGCTGTTCAAACTGGCTCGTGACGGAGCCGTCTTGCGTCCAGTGGCCGGTGTTGTGTGGCCGCATGGCGAGCTCGTTGACCAGGAACCCGACTCCGACGCCGGGCGTTTCGAAGAGTTCGGCCGCCATGACGCCCGTGACTCCGAGTTCATTGGCGATCCGCAGCGCAGCCTCTTCGGCCGCCGCAGCGACCTCCACGGGAATGTCTTGGGCCGGCGCAATCACTTCGTCGCAGACACCGTCCACCTGGACGGTGTGGACGACCGGCCAGGCGCGGGATTCGCCGTCGGGGGTCCTTGCAACGAGCGCGGAAAGCTCGCGGCTGAACTCAACCTTCTCTTCGGCCAATAGCGGGCTCATGGCTTCGAACCAATCCGAGGTGGTACGGGCTTCGTCGGCGGAGTGAATGATGCGCACACCCTTGCCGTCGTAGCCCCCACGGGGGGTCTTCAAGACGACCGGCCATCCGGTCTGCTCGCCGAAAGCGACCAGGTCTTCGACGCCGTGGACTGCAGCCCACGCTGGATTGGGGAGTCCCAGGCGGTCGATCGCGGCGCGCATCACGAGTTTGTCCTGCGCGTGCACCAAGGCATCAGGGCCAGGCTGGACGTTGACTCCGGCCTCGATCAGTGCCCTCAGGTGCCCGGTGGGGACGTGCTCGTGGTCGAACGTCATGACGTCCAAGCCTTCCGAGAACTCAAGGAGGGCAGCGAGGTCCTTGTAGTCGCCAACGGGAGCTGTTGCCACGGCCTGGACCGCGGAAACGTCCTCACCTTCGGCAAGGACGCGGAGTTCAAAGCCAAGGGCGGTTGCGGCCGGGGCCATCATTCGTGCGAGCTGGCCGCCGCCCACCACGCCAATTACAGGAAAAGTCACAAGGATCAGCCTACCGAACCAGCAGCTGGTTCTTAGATTCTGCTCCCTGCCCGGTCCCGTGCAGCGTCGGTGGGAGGCTGTCAGCGCGGAATGATTCGGCAAGCTCCTAGGAATCGGAGCTAAAATGGAACCTTCGGCCCATCGGCCCCCTAGAACAACGGCCATGGAGGGTCATGATCAACACACTTGCAGATCGCATGCGCGGGCTTGCCTCGCTCTTTTGGCGCGAAGTAGCGAAGTTCGGCGCTGTAGGCGGTGTTGCGTTCGTCATAGATAACGGCTTGACCTACTACCTCATGCACGGCCCGATGTCGGACAGTGAGGCCAAGGCCCGTTTCGTCGGCGCCACCGTAGCCACCGTGTTCTCTTGGATCGCCAACCGCTTCTGGACCTTCCGCCACCGCCGCCAGGCGAACGTGGTGCGTGAGTTCGTGATGTTCATCATCATCAACGGCATTGGCATCGGAATCTCCACGGGTCTGACCGCCATCGCGAAATACGGTATGAACATCCAGGACAAGAACGTCCTCTTCGCTGCCGGAGTCGTCGGCATCCTCGTGGCCACCGTGGTGCGCTTCTTCGCCTACCGCTTCCTGGTGTTCAACAAGGAGCTCGACGAAGAGCCGGCCTTCTCGCATGACCACGAGATCATCGAAGCCCACCACAGGGCCAAGGCCAAAGCCATGCATGCAGCCAGCGTTGAGACTGACTCAGATCAAGGCGAAGACGCGGTCAAGCGCCGCTGACGCGCTCGTTGTCCAGCAGGTGCCGGGTGACGTCGACGTCCGGGTGCACCAGGACTACTGAACCGTCTTTGTTCCACGCGCCCAGTGCGTCCGCGAGGGCCAACTCCAAACCGTCGGCCGCGCGGACCAGAAGGCGTACGCCGGCATCATGTTCCTTGGCAAAGCCGTCCAGCAGTTCGCCGTGCGAGTGTCCGGCTTCAGGGCGGCGCAGGGCCGGCAGCGCGGCGTCCGGTTCGGCGTGCGCCATGAACACGTCGCCGTGGGAGCGGACCTCAGCCGCGTAGTCCACGACGCCGACCGGCAGTTCTCCCGGCCAGCGCATCGCGAGTGCCGCGAGCGGCACGGCGACGACGGCGTCAAAGCCGGCTCCCGCACCGACGTCGGGGGTGTCTGTGACAAGCAGGTCGGCGCTTCCGCCGTCGAGCACCAACTCCATGCCCAGTTGCCATCCCGCCAGCGCCCACACGAGGGACTTCCAATGGGCCGGCAGGTCCAGGCGAAGGCTCATGCCTGGTTCAGCGTCGAACTCGTCCTGAAGCAGGTTGCTGGTCTTGGCCACCCAATTGTCCAGGACCCGGCCCGAGAGCTCCACCCGTTCGGCGTCCGGCCCGTACCAGGTCAGCCGGGGGGACGTGGCGTGTCCGGAACGCAGGGCTGCCATCAGGTTCATCGCTGGGGTGTTCATGGCTACATCTTGCCACGGGGCGCCCCGCCCGGCATTGGTCCGCATAAAACGTGTGAATTGCACCACATTGGGCTGTGGGGCGGCACTGCCGCGGTTCTTGAAGGGCTGGGCGATTTCCCTGAAATTCAATGAAAATGCATCTTAAGTGATGTCAGGCTTCCGTTTTTCGCGGTGTCGCGCGGGCGGGGCGAAAAAATCCCGGGCGTGGCGCGGCGGGAGTTAGTGCGGAAAGTTGATTATTATCCCGGCGCGGCTTGACGGCTTGGTAGTTACACGCGTGTAATTAGATATCGAACGCCGCTGCGGGAGTATCGGGTACATAACCGAGTACCGAATGAGCACGGCAGCAGCTGCAAACATCAGGAGGGACGCCATGGGGCAAGCGTTGCGTATCCAGGAAGATGCAGTCGTCGCGGAATATGCGTCGGTGAAGTACCGCTCGCGCGAAGTTCCGGGGGATTGGTATGTGGACCCGGCAGATCCGCAGGCGGCGGACCGCTATATCGAGACCACTCGGGAGTCGCTGGAAGATCAGGCAACAGCCTTTCTTGCTGCACACGAGGCTCTTGCGGGGGACACACCGGCAGATCCGGAGGACGATCTCGACGATCCTCCCATGGAGCTGCGCCGTCCGCTCGACAACCCGGCCCAGCCGGTGTGGATCGGGCTTCCGGGCCAAAGCGACTTCGATGACGAAGGCGAACTTGGTTGGCAGACGGACGCCTTGTGCGCCCAGACGGACCCGGAGGCGTTCTTCCCCGAGAAGGGCGGCTCCACGCGGGATGCCAAGAAGGTTTGCGGTGCGTGCAATGTCCGTTCGCAGTGCCTTGAATACGCACTCGCCAACGATGAACGTTTTGGTATCTGGGGCGGGCTCTCCGAGCGTGAACGCCGCAGGCTGAGGAAGCGAGCGGTCTGATTCTCAAGGCAGTACACGTTACCGCCGTCGTCGTCTCGCACGACGGCGGTAGCTATCTCCCCAGAACCCTGGCGGCTCTGCTGGACCAGACGCGTCCGGCAGATGCCGCCATTGGCATTGATACGGGCTCCCGCGACAAGTCAGCAGCGTTGCTGCAGCGGGCTCTTGGTAAGGCCAATGTCACCAGCACAGGCGAACACAAAATGGGTTTCGGCGCGGCCGTCATGGCTGGCCTGGCCCGTTCGACCCCCTCGCAGGAGCCGGGCACGGTCGAATGGATCTGGTTGTTGCACGACGACGCCGCTCCCGCCCCGGATGCCCTCGCCGAGTTGCTTCTGGCAGTCGAGCGCGCTCCTTCGGTCACTGTGGCCGGTTGCAAGCAGCTGGCCTGGGATGCGGAACGCAGGCTCATCGACGCCGGTCTGTCCACGAGCCGCTGGGCCGAACGGCTGACCCTCATTGAAGCCGACGAACTGGACCAGGGCCAGTACGACGGGCGCACAGACACTTTCGCGGTGAATTCCGCGGGCATGCTCATCCGCCGCGACGCCTGGGAACAGCTGGGCGGTTTCGACCCGGCGCTTCCCGGCGTGGGAGACGACGTCGATTTCTGCTGGCGCAACTGGCTCGCGGGCAACCGGGTTGTGGTGGTTCCGGCGGCGCGCATGTTCCACGTAGAGCACCGTCCCAACGGCTTGGCGACACCCGCCGCCGCACGCAAGAGCCAAATCCACTTGAGGCTCACACACGCTTCGCCGTGGAAGGTTCCGCTGCACGCGCTCGGCGCGTTGCTCGGGAGCACGGTCAGGCTCGTCTTGAGCATCCTCGTTAAGGAGCCGGGTTACGGGATCTCCCAACTTGGCGCCACCCTTGCGGCGATTGGCCGTCCCCGCGCGATCTGGCGTTCCAGGGAGAACGCCGCCCGGACGCGGCGCGTGCGACGTTCGATGGTCAAGGGCCTGCAGACTCCGCGGCGCGAGGTCTGGGCCCACCGCCGCTCCCTCGTCGAGGCGATTGGCGCGGACGAATTCCAGGAGACCGATTCCCTGGCTCCGGAACCGAGCGGTGACGCCGGTGACGATTTCGTGGCCCTCGAAACGAATGAACGAGGCTGGATAGGGACGGGCGCAGTCGCCGCCGGATTTGTTGCGCTAGCCGCTTCCATCGTCGGGTTGCTGGGGCTCCTGGGGGCAAGCGGGGTGACGGGCGGAGGCCTGTTGCCGTTGTCCGCCGCCGGGGACATTTGGCGGTCCGCGTCCAGTTGGTGGATCAGCTTAGGCGCTGGCTTGCCCGGACACGGGGATCCATTCGCCTACCTCCTGTGGCTTGTGTCATTGCTCGGGGGAGGCGACTCCAGCACAGCCGTCGTTTGGCTGTTGTTGCTGGCCATGCCACTGTCTGGCCTGGGCGCCTGGTTCGCCGCTGGCGCGATGACCACGCTGCGCCGTTACCGTTTTATTGCGGCCTTGGTCTGGGCCGGAGCACCAGCCCTCCAAGTCGCCTTGAACCAAGGAAGGGCCGGCGCCCTTCTCGCCCACGTCGCGATGCCCTTGCTGGTGCTGGCCCTCTTTCGAGCCACGGGATCGGCGCTGGGGCGGGGCACTACCTTGGACCAGATCCAGCCGTCCGGCCACGCCGCAGCCAAGCCGTTGCCGGGCAAGCCGGGCGTCAACGGCACTCCGTCGTGGACGGCTGCTGCCGCGGCGGGCCTGGCGCTGGCAGTCGTAGCGGCCTCTGCGCCATCCCTGCTTCCTCCCTTTGCCGTCCTCATTGTTTTTTGCGGCATCGCCTTGGGGCGGCGGGGGCGGACCATTTGGTGGTCACTGCTTCCGAGCGCTGCGCTCTTTGCGCCATATGTCCTCTCCGTCCTGGAACGGCCCCGCGCCATGCTGGCCGATCCGGGCCTGCCGCTGGGTTTCGAAGCCGCACCGTTGTGGCAGCAACTGCTTGGCCAACCCTTGAAATTCGATGCCAACGGCGGTTTGGCCGGCTTGGCGCTATTCGGCCCGTCGGGTATTCCGTGGGCGCTGGCGCTTGCCCTGCTGCTCGGCGCGCCGGTCCTGCTCCTGTCCATTGCCGCACTCTTTGTGCCCGGACGGCGGTCCCGCGTCACGCGTTTCCTCTGGGCCGGGGCCCTCTTGTTCCTCGCATGGGCATGGCTTGCCGGACACGTGGCAACCGGCGTCGACGGCAACGTGCTCGTCGCACCCTTCACCGGGCCGGCTGTTTCCGCCGCCGGGTTCGCCTTCCTGGGAGCGGCGATGATCGGCGCCGACAACCTCCTCCAGCTGAAGGCCAAGGCAGAAGACGGCCGCCCGGTCCAGCGCGCGGCAGTGCGGATCGTCTCCGCAGTAGCGACGCTTCTCCTCATTGCCGGACCCCTTGCAAGCATGGGCCTCTGGGCAACCCAGAATGTCCTGGCCAGCGCAGACACCTCGACTTCGAGCAGCGGCGCGCTTGGCACGCCGCGCCTGGTCCAGCCCTCAGGGCCGGGCACATTGCCGGCCACCGCCGTCGACCACGGCCAGGGGCCGGAACAGACCCGTACGCTGGTCATCACCGCCGGTGAGAACGGTGGCTACACGTCATCCCTCATGCGCGGAGCCGGAACTACATTGGACTCGCTCTCCACTGTCGCTGCGGGACGTTCCATCGTGGGATCACCCGGACAGGAACGCCTTGTGGCCGACGACGACGCCACCGCCTCCATCCGGAACGCCGTGGCCACGATTGTCGCGGGATCAGGCGTAGACCCCCGGCCCGGCCTTGAGCAGCTCGGCGCCGGATTCGTGGTTCTGAAGTCGGCCGACACCGCTGCCCAGTTGACGGCCAACCGGATCGATTCCGTTCCCGGCCTGGTGGCAGTGGGCAAGACCGATTCCGGGTGGCTGTGGCGGGTCACTCCGCTCAACCAGGCCGCCGCAGCCGACGCCGAGACGGCGCACCGTGTCAGGGTGGTGGATGCCAAGGGTGCCGTTGTTGCCCTCTTGCCCTCCCTTGGAACCACTGCCGCCGGCAACATCCCGGCAGGCGGGGACGGACGCCTTGTAGTGCTCGCCGAGCGGGCAGACGCCGGCTGGAGCGCTTGGTTGGATGGCCGCCCACTGAGCCCGACGACGTCCGGATGGGCCCAGGCATTCACGTTGCCTTCCGCAGGCGGCCAGATCGAGATCCGCTACACCACCGTCTGGGAGCCTTGGCTCAGCATCCTGCAGGCCGTCGTCATCGGATTGACCGCGGTGCTGGCCATCCCCATGCCCGCCCGCAGGCCGAAGGCCGGCCTCCTGAAGGAACAAAACTCTCTCCGTAAGGAGTACAGCAGTGTCTGACAACCAAGACCCGGCACCCAAGGTCAGCGCGGGGTCAAGGAAGCGCAGCCAGCGCAAAGCCGGAAACAAGAACAAGGCCGTCGTGTTGGGAGCACTTTCCGCAACGTTGCTCCTTGCTGCCGGGGCCGGGATGGTGTCGGCAGCATCGATCGTGCCGTCCCCGTCGGGAAGCAAAACGGTGGACATGTCCCTTGCGGATGTCCCCGCAGGCAGGACAACCGCGGTGTGTCCGGCTCCTCCCCGCCTCCCCGAAGGAATCGCCGCGGGCACCGACACCCAGTTCAACCCGGTTTCACGTTCGGCAAAGAGCTTCCTGGATGCCGTGGTGCTCAGCGACGCTAGCGGATCCGTTCCGGGGAGCAACCTGGCCTCGCTCGGTGGCTCCGCTATCGCAGACATTGCCAAGCCTCCCGCGACCACCCAAGCCCCTGCGTCCGGGCCGCCGGTGCTTAACGCCGGCGTCGTGGCCCAGAGGCCCGCGGGCGAGGTCACCGTCGTGGGCGCCGATCCCATCAGCGGCCAGAAGGCGGCGGTAGCGGGCTTGATGAGCTACACCGCCAGCGACGGCGATCTCCGCGGACTGGCGGCGGCACCCTGCCAGCAGCCGGTCAACGATGCATGGCTCCTGGGAGCGAACACCGCACTGGGGCGGACAGCGGTTTTGAACATCAGCAACGCCTCAGGCACGCCGGCCACCGTCAACCTTGAGCTGTTCGGTGCCCGTGGACAGATCCAAGCCCCGGACAGCCGTGGCTTGCTCGTTTCGCCGGGAGCGACGCGGTCCATCAACTTGGCCGGACTGGCCCCGAACGAGGGCCAGCTCTCGGTGCATCTGCGCAGCAGCGGCGGCCCGGTCGCGGCAACCATCCAGCAGAGCGTTCTCCGGGGCCTCACCGCAGGTGGCGTCGAGCTCATTACTCCCGGTGCCGGCGCCGCTGATTCCCAGGTCATGACCGGGGTGGACGTCCAGGATCCGGCCGCCGTGAAGTCACTCGCGGACAAGCCCGGGTTTGCCGACGTCGTTCCGGCCTTGCAGATTACCGTCCCCGGTCCTGTTGACGCCGTGGTGGATGTGCGCTTGTACGGGCCGAACGGCCAGCGCGCCTTGCCCGGTGGGGGAGCGGTGACTGCCAAAGCGGGTTCGGTTACCGAAGTGCCGCTCACCGGCATCCCGGCCGGCATGTATACCGTCAGTGCTACTTCGGATGTTTCCTTCGCCGCGTCCTCCCGCGTAACGCGTGGGCTCAAAGCCGGGGATCCTGTTGATTTCGCCTGGTCTCCGGCCGCGGTCCGTTTGGGCAGCCAGCATGTGATGGCGGTGCCCCAAGGCGGCACCCGTTTCCTGAGCTTCGGCGTGCCGACGGGCCGGGCCACGGTCAGTTACACGCCGGTCACTTCGGACGGCAAGGTCCACAAGACGGAAACCGTCGACATCGCCGGGGGGACCACCTCGGTCATCGGCGTGCCGGATAAGTCCGACGGCGCCACAGTCTCCGGCTACATCGTGTCGGCGGCAGGGGACGCGGCCTACGGCGCGCTCGTGCTTGGCGAGGCCGATCAGCCCGGGGTTTCGGTCCTGACCATCCAGGATGGCGCTGCGGGGCATGAAAAAGTACAGGTCACGCTGGGTTACTGATAACGACGGCGGTAAACGGGGTCCAGGGTCTCCGGAGGCACTCCAAGCATTTCGGCGGTGTACTCGACGACGACGTCGTGCACCAGGTCCTGGAGGTCCTCGCGTCCGCCGGTGGTGTGCTCGACGACGCGCCGATAGATGGTGATGACGGGTCCTGCGCCGCGGGCCGCCGGAGTGTATGAGCCCAGCGGGGCCGCGGTTCCCTCAGCCACCAGTTGCTCAAGGTTCGGCGGGATCTCGTCGACGGCGAACGCTACGCCGTCGAGCCGTTTGCCCCACATATCCTGCAGCCGTTCCGCGGAATCGAGCACGAGGTCGTCGAACCTTTCGGCGCGCGTCCGGTAGCCGGGAAGGTTGGGAAGGATGATTTCACCGCGCAAGCCCCGCCCGTGGCGGTTCCTGCGGCGCTCCCTGAAGCCGCGTGCGGACGTGCCCGCCGTCGTCGTTTCCGGGCTGTCCCCGGTGTCGGACAAATGGACTGTGAAGCCCGGAACGTGGTGCTGTGACTGCATATATCGACTCTAGACCCGTGATTCCGCCAACGCGACATAATGCCCGTAAAGAGGCAATGCACCGCGTCGCGGCCAAGTGCGGCTAATCTGGGATGTTGTGGGTGCCATTCGTCAGTGTTCCAGATCAGCCTGCCGCCAATCCGCGGTAGCTACTTTGACGTACGTCTACGCCGAATCCACGGCGGTGCTTGGTCCGTTGGCTACGTACGCCGAGCCGCATTCCTACGATCTGTGCGCCCAGCATGCCGAGTCGCTGACCGTACCGCGGGGCTGGGAAGTCATGCGGCTCGCCATGCCGTCCTCGCCCCCACAGCCCGGACCGGACGATCTCCTTGCCCTGGCCAACGCCGTGCGCGAAGCCGCGTCCGCCCCGGCCGCACCGGAACAGCGCACTGTCCGCGCACCCTTTGACGGACCGGCCCCCGTAGAAGGAACCAGGCGCCACCTGCGCATCCTGCGCGATCCCTCCTGACTCCCGGGGCAACGGGAACCGCGTCGTCTGACGCCGTGTGTCGACGCTCCCTGTGTGACAAGCTGTGTGACACCGTTCCCTGCGCCGCCGGGTTGTACTCTGGAAGCTGCCATATCTGTCCAAAGCGGCGTCCGCGAGATGCCATCCAGGGAGCTTCAACCATGCCAAAGGTCAGTCCTGAATTGTTGTCCATCCTGCGGTGCCCCGTCACCGGGTCCCCGCTGGAGCAGGACGGCGAGGAACTTGTCTCGACGGCCGCGGCTGCCTCGGGCGAAAAGCTCCGCTATGCCATCCAGGACGGAATCCCCTTGCTCCTGCCCCCGGAGCTGCTGGCCGCCGCCAACGCCGCTGCCCCAGACCAACATGACGGAGCCCAGCACGACGGCCCCCTCCACGCCTGAGCCCCACCTGACTTGACCATTCGGTACTTCCAAAGGACTTCCATGACTTTCGACTACAAGGTTGCAGACATCTCCCTGGCTGAAGCCGGCCGCCACCAGATTCGCCTGGCCGAGCACGAAATGCCGGGACTCATGTCGTTGCGCGCCGAGTTCGGTCCGAGCCAGCCGCTCAAGGGCGCGCGCATTGCGGGATCCCTGCACATGACCGTACAGACCGCGGTGCTCATCGAGACGCTGACAGCCCTCGGCGCCGAGGTGCGCTGGGCCTCGTGCAACATCTTCTCCACGCAGGACGAGGCCGCTGCCGCCGTCGTGGTCGGCAAGGGTACTGTCGAGGATCCCCAAGGCGTTCCGGTGTTCGCTTGGAAGGGCGAGACCCTCGACGAATACTGGTGGACTGCCGAGCAGATCCTCAGCTGGCCGGGCGCTGACGCCAACCCGGAGTTGGGTCCCAACATGATCCTCGACGACGGCGGCGACGCCACGCTGCTGGTCCACAAGGGCGTCGAGTTCGAAGCTGCGGGCGCGGTGCCGGCCGCCGCGGAAAACGATCCCGAAGAGTATGCACTCGTCCTTGACGTGCTGCGCAAGAGCCTTGCCGCCGATCCGAAGAAGTGGACCCGCATCGCCGCCGGCATCCGTGGCGTGAGCGAGGAAACCACCACGGGCGTGCACCGTCTCTACCAGCTCGCCGAACAGGGCAAGCTCCTTTTCCCGGCCATCAACGTCAACGACTCGGTGACCAAGAGCAAATTCGACAACAAGTACGGCATCCGCCACTCCCTGCCGGACGGCATCAACCGCGCGACGGATGTCCTCATGGGCGGCAAGGTTGCGGTCGTCTGCGGCTACGGCGACGTCGGCAAGGGCGCCGCCGAGGCGCTCCGCGGCCAGGGTTCGCGCGTGATCGTGACGGAGATCGACCCCATCTGCGCACTCCAGGCAGCCATGGACGGCTACCAGGTGGCCAAGCTGGAATCGGTGTTGGAACAGGGCGACATCTTCATCACCACTACGGGCAACAAGGACGTCATCATGGCCTCCGACATGCTCCGCATGAAGAACAAAGCGATCGTGGGCAATATCGGCCACTTCGACAATGAGATCGACATGGCCGGACTGGCAAAGATTCCCGGCGTTCGGAAGGTCGAAATCAAGCCGCAAGTGCACGAGTGGGTGTTCGCCGCAGCCGACGGCCGCGAAGAGCGATCGATCATCGTGCTTTCCGAAGGCCGCCTCCTGAACCTGGGCAACGCGACAGGCCACCCTTCGTTCGTCATGAGCAACTCCTTCGCCAACCAGACGATCGCCCAGATCGAGCTGTGGACCAAGAAGGACCAGCCCGAGGCCGAGCGCGAATACTCGAACCAGGTTTACGTGCTGCCCAAGATCCTCGACGAGAAGGTCGCCCGGCTGCACCTGGATGCTTTGGGCGTGGAATTGACCGAGCTCAGCAAGGAACAGGCGGAATACCTGGACCTTGACGTGGCCGGTCCATACAAGCCGGAACACTACCGGTACTGAGAGCACCGGCTGGGAGCACGCCTGCAGGCGTGCTCCCAGCCAATATCAAGCCGCACCCTCTAGGATGCGGCTGTGACATGAGTTTTTTGGGGGGCGTGGGTTTCTTGGGGGGCGTGAGTTTTGGAGAAAACAGGAATGGGTCTTAATCCCGACGGCGAGCAAGCGGACACTTTCGAGCATGTGGATGGTGCGCCGACGAAGCGAAGCAGGTTCCGCAAGGTCGCCTGGATCGTGGTTGTCTGCCTCATTGCCGCGCTCAGTGGCACGTTCGCCGCAGTGGCTCCGCATGCGGCCAGTGCGGCCATCGAGTCCGAGGGATCCTCAGGTGAACGCAGCGAGGCCGCAGCCGTGCTGCCCGTCGTGAAGCCCGCCACGGTGGTTGCCTCGCCTGCTAGCGGGGCCAAGCAAGTGAACCCGGCTGCGCCCGTCACCATCAGCGTCAAGGACGGAACCCTGGACAGGGTCTCCTTGACGAGTTCCCAAGGCAAGACTGTTGACGGTGCGTTGACCCCGGATGGGCTGAGCTGGACCGCGTCCACGCCCCTCGAATTCAACTCCTCCTACACCTTCAATTACACCGTCGCGGATGCTGCCGGCCGCGCAACGTCGAAGACCGGATCCTTCACGACGGTTTCCACCCAGAACGAGGCAGACGCCGCCATGTACCCCCTGGACGGGTCCAAGGTAGGCGTGGCGCAGCCCCTCCAGCTCACGTTCAGTGAACCCGTGGTCAACAAAGCAGCCGTCGAGAAGGCCATCAAGGTCACGTCCACCTCGGGCCAGGCCGGGGCCTTCCACTGGTTCAGCGACACCATGGTGCGCTACCGTCCGGAAAACTTCTGGGCAGCGAACAGCACTGTGACAGTGGACCTCAAGCTGTTCGGGGTGGACTTCGGCAACGGCCAGATCGGCAACTTCAACAAGACGAACACCTTCAAGATCGGCGATAAGAAGGTGGCGGTGGCCGACGCGGTTGCCCACACGTTCACGGTCAGTGTCAACGACCAGCAAGTGGGCCAGTGGCCGGACACTATGGGCGACACCAGGTTCCCTTCCGCGCGCGGCTACTTGGTGCTCATGGAAAAGTACCGGGTAGAACACATGGATGCCTCCACCATTGGCCTCAAGCCGGGGGATCCGGCCTACTACGGACAGCTTGATGTCAACTACGCCACGCGCCTGACGCCGAGCGGCGAGTTCATCCACCAGGCCACGGACACGGCTATGCCATACGTCGGTGTCACGAACCTCTCGCATGGTTGCATCGGTTTGGGAGCGGACGGGGCGAAATGGGTGTACGACAACATGACAACCGGAGACGTCGTCCAAGTGGTCAACACCGAGGGTGACTACGCCAACTACGACGACGGTTTTGGCGACTGGAACATCCCCTGGGCGCAATACGCCAACTGATAGGGCGCGCCTAGCCGCACGGCCCGGGACGCATCAGTACCCCGGTAGACTTGGCGGGTCAGTCTTGGGGGCTGGCGTTTTGCCGGGGGATGTGGAGTTGCACTATGGCGTCGCAAAGGAAACGCAAGACCGGGAAGATTCTCGGAATCATGGGGATGTTTACCGGCGTTGCGGCCGGAGGAATCGGTGTTGCAACCGCCCCGAATTGGCTGGGCACAGCTGTGGAGTCCGAATCGCGATCGCCGCAGCGCACCGACGCCGGGCTGGCGTCCGCGGTTGTGAAGGCAGTGGAACTGGGAATCACGCCCCTTGACGGTGCGCGCGAAGTGAATCCGGCCGTCGGGCCTTCCGTGAAAGCCGTACACGGCACGCTGAAGGACGTCGAACTCGTCCCGGCCAAGGGCGGCCAGGCCATCAGGGGAACCATGAGCGCTGACGGCAGCACCTGGTCCACGCTGGGTCCCTTGGCTTTCAACACTGAGTACCGTTACGGGTTTTCCGTTGTTGACGGCGCGGGCCGGGTAACCCGGAAGACACAATCCTTCACCACGGTGTCCACGCCCAATGAGGCCAATGCCGTAGTGTTCCCCAACGACGGTTCCATCATGGGTTCGGGGCAACCCATCGAAATCAACTTCAGCGAGCCTGTGGCGGATAAAGCCGCCATGGAACAGGCGGTGAAGATCAGTGTTTCCTCGGGCCAGGAAGTGGCCTGGCGCTGGTACTCGGACCGGAAAGTGCGGATCCGCCCGCAGGCATTCTGGGCCGCCGGCACGAGCGTCACAGTGGACATGCCCTTGTTCGGCAGGGACTTCGGCAACGGAATGATCGGCAACTCCAACACCAAGGCCACGTTCAAGACCGGTCCGCGGCGGATAGCCGTGGTGGACGACGCCACCAAGACCATGAACGTGTATTTCGACGGCGCACTCGTCAAGACCGCTCCTGTCACACTCGGCAGCCTGGACTGGCTCTCGCCCACCGGCTACGCCGTGATCATGGAGCAGGAACGCCACTCCAAGTTCAACGCCGGCAGCATCGGCCTCAAACCCGGTGACAAGGGCTACTACGCGCCGCTCGTCGTCGAGCACGCGAACCGGCTCACGAACTCCGGGGTGTATGTGCACCAAGCGCTTCCATCTGCCTATGGGGCCGTTGGCGTAGACAACGTCTCGCACGGCTGCGTTGGCTTGCTCCCGGCCGACGCCGCCTGGTTCTTCAACAACATGCGGACGGGGGATGTGGTCCAGGTCCTGAACACCGGAGCCCCCGCGGTGGAACCGCTTGAAGGCTTCGGCGACTGGAACATTGCCTGGGCCAGCTACGCGAAGCGCTGAGCGCTGCCGGGACTTGCCGCAGTGGTGCCCGATGGCGGCGCGCACCTCGCGTGCCGGCTGCTTGGCTAGCGGGTGAACGGGAGCCTGTTGAGTCGATCCCCGACGACGGCGCTGCGTTGTTCTGCGCGGCGCAGCCGTTCCAGGTCCCGGTTTCGCCGCTCACCCAATACTGCGTGCAGGTAGCCTTCCGGCGTCGTTCCCGGCGGCGGTGGTGGGGCGACGTAAGCCGCCAGTTCGGTCGCGAGGGCCGCGGCCAAGTGGGCGCGCGAGTCGGGAGCCATCCGCGAGGCCTGCTGGATGAACTGTGATGCCCGCCGCGCCGTGCCGTCCGGAACCCTGCCGATATCCGCGAGCCCCACCCACACCTGCAAATGCGGGGGCGCGAAGGGGAGGATTTTGGGTTCAGCAGGAACCCGCTGTCTGAGCGAATACGTTCCGGCCACGACGTCTCCGAGCCTCTTCGCCTTGTCGTTGAACAGCGCCACGGCGATCGCCAATCCGCCGAACGTCGCGTAGATCTCCAGGAAGCCGATCAACCCGCGGATCACCGCGTGCCGGAAACGGATGGATCCGCCGTCGTCGCGCACGATCCTGAGCCCGGTAGCCAGCTTGCCCAGCGAGCGGCCGCGGCTCAGCGTCTCCACCGCCACGGGGACCACCACGAGGCACAACACCACGCTGGACAAGGCCATGGCACGGCCCGCCGCCGGGTCCACATCCGGAGCCACCGCACTGAGCAGGAACAACAGACCCAACAGCAAAACAATCTGAACCAGGACGTCGAGCATGAGCCCAAGGGCCCTCGCCCCGAACGATGCCGGCCGCAGTTCAAGGACCACGGCCTCGCCGGTAATGATCGAACTCAAGCCCGCCCCCAAGCATTGCCACGATGTCTGCAGGACCGGACGGCTCCCGCTGGATCGAGTCTAGCCGCGGCCACGGATGCGGAGCAGGGGTTGCCCGGATGTCGGGACTGTTGGGGAGGGTTGGGATTAGGGTAGAGCCGTGGACATGGATGCCTTCTCTGTCGTGAACGGGACCAAATGGTCCCGCTTGCACGAGCTCGCGCACAAACGACGCCTTGACGGCGGCGAAGCCGACGAGCTTCTGCGTTTGTACCAAGTGGTGTCATCACACTTGTCCCTCATCCGCTCCGTGGCCCCGGAGAGCGCACTCTCCGCCTCGTTGTCGGCGGCCCTCGCCCAGGCCCGTACCCGCTTCACCGGGGCACGGTCGAATTTCATGGAAGACCTCGCCCGCTTTTTTGTGGTGTCCCTGCCGGCCGCGTTCTACCGCTTGCGGTGGCTCACGGTCTGCTGCGGGGTTTTCTTCTGCCTTGTGGCGGCGGCTTATACGCTCTGGATCGGATCGTCCCCGGACGCCCTGAGGGCCTTGGGAAGCAACGATGCCGTGAAGCAGTACGTCGAGCATGACTTCGTCGGCTACTACTCCGAGAACCCTGCTGCGTCCTTCGCAGGTGCTGTCTGGACCAACAATGCCTGGATCGGGGCGCAGGCCGTAGCCTTGGGCATCACCGGCTTCTGGGTGCCGTACATGCTGTTCTCGAATGCACAGGGCGTGGGAGTCGCTGCGGGAGTCTTTGCCGCCACCGGCAAGATGGATGTGTTTTTCAGCTACATCCTCCCGCACGGCCTCATGGAGCTGACGGCCGTCTTCATCGCCTCCGCCGGCGGTCTCCGCATTTTCTGGGCCCTGGTTTCCCCAGGCCCGCGCCGCAGGATGCAGGCAGTGGCGGACGAGGGGCGTTCGCTGATCACGGTGGCCCTCGGCCTGGTGCTTGTCCTGTTCGTTTCCGGACTCGTCGAGGCCTTTGTGACGCCCAGCCCGCTTCCGGTTTGGGCCAAGATCCTGATCGGTTCGCTCGTTCTCGCGGCATACTGGGTCTATGCCTTGGTGCTGGGCGGGCGGGCATTCCGTGCCGGCGCTACAGGCGACCTGGACGCAAACGACGCCGGTTATCGGGAGATCGCCGCCTGACGGCTCCCGGGTCCGGCCGCAATCCGGCGTTCGCCGGGGTGGCTCATCGTCTGTCTGCGAGGGCTGACGGTAGGCTCGAAGGCAGAGAAGATTGCCAGCGGACCGTTCCTGCTCAGGCATGTGAATCCTACGGAAGTGAAATCCAAGTGACCGAGAAGAGCCCCATCCCCAAAGACCCGGACGCGGATATCCACGACGACGGCGATGAGCCGGCCTTCGAATGGATGAAGCCTGCTCCCAAGTCCACGGCCGCTGACGCTCGCCCGGCACGGGCTGCTGACGGAGACCAGGACACTTCGGCGAAGCGGATGCCCCAAGAGGGCAGGCCGGGAGCCGGGTCCGCGTCAGGGGCAGTTGCAGGCGGGGCCGCACGGCCCCTGGCCGGACGGCCCGTGGATGGACAGCCTGCGGGAGGACAACAGCCGGAGAGCCGGGCAGACCGCAAAGCCGCTGAAGCAGCGGAGGCCGGGCCGGAACCGGCCCTCTTCGCGGAACCTCTGCCGACGTCGGCCCTTCAGGTCCGCCCGCCGGAGGCCGAGGTGGAACGTCGAAACCATGAGCGGGAGCAGGCCGCCAACGCCAAGCCTGTGGCGCCGCGTATTTTCCAAGTCCTGCTGGCCGTTTTCTACCCGGTGGTCCTCCTGGTGCTGGCAATCCGCGCCGTGGCTAGTCCGCTGTTTTTGTGGGTCGAGTATTACCGGCCGGGATTCCCCGGCGACGGCTATGGTTTCAACGCCGACGACCGGATGACCTATGGTTCCTATGCCCTGGACTATCTCAGCAACTGGTCCGGGCCACGCTACTTGGGGGACCTTGTCAACCAGAACGGCGAGAAGCTGTTCAAGGAGGGCGAAGTTTCGCACATGGCCGACGTCAAGACCGTGATGCTCTCCGCGTTCGGTGCCGGGGCCCTCATGATCATCATCGGCATCATCGCAATGATCTATCTGCGCAAGCGAAGCACGGGCGGGATCCGCCGCGGCCTGTTTGCCGGTTCGATCGTCACCTTGGTGCTCATCCTGGGACTGGGCACGCTTGCCGCACTGGGCTGGCAGCAGTTCTTCACGGACTTTCACCACATCTTCTTCGCCAACGGCACCTGGACATTCGCGCTCGACGACACGTTGATCCGATTGTTCCCGGGACAGTACTGGATGGACTCCGGGATTGCGATCGGTGCCCTGGTCTTCATCACTGCCCTGCTGACGCTCATCTTCACCTGGCCTACCCGCCGTCGTCGCGGACTTTCTCCGAAGAACGAGGCCGCAGCGGAAGGCGCCGCGAAGGCTGAGGATGCAGACGCAGAGGCCCGCGCGGAGGCCGGTGCGCCCGAGAAGTAACGCTTCGCCTACAACGGAAAAAGCGGCCCGTCTGGGAATTTCCAATTCCGAGGCGGGCCGCTTTTTGTGTGGGTGCTGTCCCGACCTTCCGGGCAGGCGCCTTAGATCCAGGACGGCATCCACATGCGCATGCGCCAGTCCTGGTAGCTGATCACTTCCGCTGTCCACACCGGATAGAAGAACGCCGACAGCAGGACGGCAAGGACCACCACAAGGCCGACCAGGTACAGGCCGGAGCGGCGGCGCCACGGCGGAGCGTCGCTCCTACCGAGCACTAGTCCCAATCCATAGACGAGAGCCAAGATCAGGAAGGGCTCGAAGGAAAGCGCATAGAAGTAGAACATGGTGCGTTCCGGATACATGAACCACGGCAAATACCCGGCGGCGACCCCGGCCAAGATTGCTCCTGCCCGCCAGTCGCGCCGTCCTGCCCACCAGAACAGCACCACGAAGAGCGCAATCGTGGCACCCCACCAGACCACCGGGTTGCCGACCGACAGGATCGCCGAAGTGCAGTTGGGCAGATCGCAGCCGGAAGTTCCCTGCTTGGGGGACTCATAGTAGAACGACGTGGGCCGCCCCATGATGAGCCAGGTCCACGGACTCGCCGAATACGGGTGCGGAGAGCTGAGGCCCTGATGGAAGTTGTAGGCCTGCACGTGGTAGTACGCCAGGGAGCGCAACGGCCCGGGAATCCATCCCCACGCGGCAGAGGGATTCGTATCGGCCCAATGCCGGTAATAGGCGTCCTTGGAAAGGAACCAGCCCGTCCACGTGGACAGATACACGGCACTTGCCACAGGGATCATGGTGAAGAACGCCGGAATGCCGTCCTTGATGACCGCGGCGCTGGGCCAACTCCGGATGCCCGCAATGCGCCTCGCGCTCATGTCCCAGAACACCGTCATAAGGCCGAAACCTGCCACGAAGAACAGTGCCGACCACTTGGTTCCAACCGCCAGGCCAAGGCAGACACCGGCCGCCAGCCGCCACCACCGGAATCCGAGCCACGGCCCTGAGGCGAGGTGCAACGCCGTCGGTCGGCCGTCCTTGGAGGCGCCAGCCAGGGCGGCAAGCCGTGCCGCCAGACGGCGCCGTCCGTCGTCGCGGTCCATCAGCAGGGCACCAAAGGCTGCGAGCAGCCAAAACATCAGGAAGATGTCCAGCAGGGAGGTCCGCGACAGGACCAAGTGGTGGCCGTCGACGGCGAGCAACAGACCCGCGGCCGCGCCCAGGATGTGGGAACGGAACAGCTTCAGGGCGATCAAGGCGATCAGGAAGATGGAAAGAGTGCCCGTCAGGGCCGCGGAAAACCTCCAGCCGAAGGAGTTGTCCGAACCGAAGAGCCACATCCCGAAGGCGATCATCCATTTCCCGACCGGGGGATGCACCACGTACTCGGGAGAGTTGAGCAGGACGTTGGGGTTGCCTGCATTGAAGGCATCGTTGGCCTTGTCCGGCCAGGCCCGCTCGTATCCGCTGACCAGGAACGAGTAGGCATCCTTGACGTAATACGTCTCGTCGAAGACGAGGCCATGAGGGTCATCGAGGCGGACAAAACGCAGGATCCCGCCGATGACCGCCGTGACGGTGGGGATCAGCCAGAACCACAGCCTCAAGGACGGCGGATAATCGCGCCAGCTTTGGATGCTGCCAATGAGCCGCGTCCGCAGGGCCTCGGCCGTGAAAGCCTCCCGGGGCCGTATCAGCCAGGTTTGCGGGGCGGGGCGCACGGAGGTATCGGTCACTCAGCCCATGCTACCTTTTGCCTCCGGGAGCTCCCTGAAAGCCCTAGCGGGGGCATTAGGCTTGTTGGGTGACTGAACAGCTGAGCTCCCCGGATGAAACCACCGTTACTGACTCGGCGGAGGCCCTTGAGGCGCAGGCGCTTCCTGCCCTGCCCGATGGCGTAGGCCGGATAGTGCTGGCTGCCACTCCCATCGGGAACGTAGGCGATGCCTCCAGCCGGCTCATCGAGTTGTTGCAGACAGCCGACATTGTTGCCGCGGAGGACACCCGGCGCCTGCATCGGCTGGTCCAGTCGCTCGGCATCACCGTGTCGGGCCGGGTCATCAGCTACCACGAGCACAACGAAGCCGCCAAGACCGAGGAACTGCTGGATCACGTCCGGGCCGGCAAGACCATCATCATGGTGAGCGACGCCGGCATGCCCGCAGTGTCCGACCCCGGCTTCCGCCTCGTGGAGGGAGCCGTGGCAGCAGGGCTCTTCGTCACCGCCTTCCCCGGCCCGTCCGCCGTGTTGACTGCCTTGGCGCTATCCGGGCTGCCCACGGACCGGTTCTGCTTCGAAGGATTCCTGCCCCGCAAGGCCGGAGAACGCAGCTCCCGGCTTGCGGATCTTGCCAATGAACGCCGGACGATGGTGTTCTTCGAGGCCCCGCACAGGCTTGAGCCAATGCTCCGTGCCTTGCACGAGCGGTTCGGCCCGGACCGCCGCATCGCCGTTTGCCGCGAATTGACGAAGACCTACGAGGAAGTCATCCGGGGAACCGTCCGGGAACTGCTCGAGTGGGCTGAAAACAACGAGGTTCGCGGCGAGATTGCCGTCGTCGTGGCGGGCGCCCCCGAGCAGGCGCCGGGCAAGCCCGAAGACCACGTTGCCGCTGTCAATGAACTCATCGCCAAGGGCGTCAGGCTCAAGGAAGCGGTGGCCGCAGTGGCCGAAGACGCCCGCATCAGCAAGCGCGAACTGTACTCTGCCGTGCTCGCGGCGCGGTAGGGCGGTGCCCTCCGCGCGGTAGGGCTGTGCTCGCATCGCGGTAGCTTCAGGCCCAACCCGGGGGCTGTGCAACTGCACAAACTCTTGCTCCCGCGGCAGTGCGTGAAGGCGTAGACACTGCTTCGCGGCGGGCAGTACCGTGACAGTAATTCCACAAAAATCAAGTGTTGGTGCATCTCTACAACGTGCACCGACTGACGAAGGAGTCACTGTGACTGTTACCGCCGATCGCGAAAGCGAACTTCTCGCCTCCGTTCCCACGGGGCTGCTCATCAACGGCCAGTGGCTGCCTGCGGCATCCGGCAAGACCTTCGACGTCGAGGACCCCGCCACGGGCAAGGTGCTAATGAGTATCGCCGACGCCGGAGCAGAGGACGGCGCCGCGGCACTGGACGCTGCTGCCGCCGCCCAGGCCTCCTGGGCCCGTACCGCTCCGCGCGAGCGTGGCGAAATCCTGCGCCGCGCGTTCGAACTCGTCACGGCACGCGCCGAAGACTTCGCGCTGCTCATGACCTTGGAAATGGGCAAGCCCCTGGCCGAAGCCCGCGGCGAAGTAGCCTACGGCGCCGAGTTCCTGCGTTGGTTCTCCGAGGAAGCCGTCCGCGTCAGCGGCCGCTACTCCGCAGCCCCGGACGGCAAGAACCGCATCCTGGTCCAGAAGAAGCCGGTTGGTCCGTGCCTTCTGATCACCCCGTGGAACTTCCCGCTGGCCATGGCTACCCGCAAGATTGCCCCCGCGGTTGCCGCCGGCTGCACCATGGTGCTCAAGCCCGCCAACCTGACCCCGCTGACCAGCTTGCTCTTCGCCCAGGTCATGCAGGAAGCCGGCCTGCCCGCGGGCGTGCTCAACGTCATCCAGACCTCCACGGCCGGAGCCGTCACCGGGCCCCTCATCAAGGACGACCGGCTGCGCAAGATCTCCTTCACGGGCTCCACCGCCGTCGGGCAGGCCCTCATGCGCGAAGCCGCGGACAAGGTCCTGCGCAGCTCCATGGAACTCGGCGGCAACGCACCGTTCGTGGTCTTCGAAGACGCCGATCTGGACAAAGCCGTCGAAGGCGCCGTCGCCGCCAAGATGCGCAACATGGGCGAGGCTTGCACCGCAGCCAACCGCTTCATCGTGCACGACTCCATCGCAGACGCCTTCGCAGACAAGTTCGCTGCCAAGATCTCGGCACTGAACACCGCGCGCGGCACCGAGCCGGACTCCACGGTCGGCCCGCTGATCGATGGCAAGGCCCGCAACGGCGTGCACGCCCTGGTGTCCGACGCCGTTGCCAACGGCGCGGTTGCCGTCACCGGCGGTGCCCCGGTGGACGGCCCGGGCTACTTCTACCAGCCCACCGTGCTCAAGAACGTATCCGCGGACGCCCGCATCCTGAAGGAAGAAATCTTCGGACCTGTGGCACCGATCATCACATTCAAGAGCGAAGATGAGGCCATTAACCTCGCCAACAACACCGAATACGGGCTGGTTGCCTATGTCTACACCAGGGACCTGAACCGCGGACTGCGCGTCAGCGAACGGATCGAGACCGGCATGCTCGGCCTCAACGCCGGCGTCATCTCCAACGCCGCAGCACCTTTCGGTGGGGTAAAGCAGTCCGGCCTGGGCCGTGAAGGCGGTTTCGAAGGCATCGAGGAATACCTCACCACGCAGTACGTCGGCATCGCGGACCCCTACGCCGACTAGCAGGACTTCGGCGGACCTCTCGCAACGGGGAACTGCCGTTGAGTGAAAGGCAGGGCACCGAACCTTCGGGTTCCGGTGCCCTGCCTTTGCCGTTCCAAGCCCAACTGATCCCCACCGCCACCCTCGCCTCGCGAGCTCGGCCAGGGAACCCTGGCGGCGTGGCCCCTCACTGTCGTTTTAGGCGCCCATAACGACAACAACTGCTAGTGAGTTGGGTCAGCGCCGCCAGCGGATGGCTTCGAAGAGTCTCTGGACGGATGTTGCCGCCCGGCGTGCTGCCGCCGCGAAAATGCCACCCAGCCGGCGGAAGGGCGACCATAGCAGCTGGAACCACCTGGACATCAAGGACGGCGGGAACCACTCAGCACGGAAGACCGCGAACCACGAGGCATTGTGCCGGAACGCGGCACGGACTGCGGCGATCCGGACTGAGGCCGCGTGCGTTTGCTCCGCCGCAGTATTTGCCGGGACTCCCGCCGGGGGACCATAACGCTGCCGTTCGAAGTCGCCGGTGAGTGAGGCGACCGCGCGCTGCCCGGCGTCGTCGTCGGCTCCCGACGGCGACGCTGCCGCCACCGGCGCTCCGAGTACAGCCGAGTTGCTCAACCGGCCCGCGAAATGCCGCGGGGTTTCGCTGGGCACGGGCGGTACACCGTAATCCGTGGCGAGGTCCTGGAGCTCAGCCCATGCAAGGACGGGACCACCCGGCCTCAGTCGCCGCGCCCGGATGCCGGAGCGGACCAGCCGCGGAGAGGCCGCCAACACTGCCAAAAGAAGCGCGGCTGCGGTGACGTAGAGAACGGTTGCGGAGACGGTGCCCGTGCCCGATCCAGCCCCCGGACCGGCAAGCGGAGGCACTGCAGCCGTGCTCGGTGCGGGAGTCGAGGAGCCCGGGACCAGGTTCTCGTCATGCAGGTTGGTGCTCGGGCCGCCCGCTGCAACAGGCTCGGCAGCATAGGGCGGAACCACACCGCGGGAAGGGGTTGGCTCGAAGGCGACCCAACCGACTCCCTCGAAATAGAGTTCGGGCCAGGCATGGGCGTCACGGGCATCCACCTGGTACTCCGGCAGGGGTTCTTGTCCCGCCACGGCAACTGTCGCCCCTGTGGCGTGACCCGGCGCGTAGCCGACGGCGATGCGGCTCGGGATTCCCTCGAGCCGCGCCATGACGGCCATCGCGGAGGCGAAGTGCACGCAATAGCCGCTCTTCTGCTGTAGGAAATCCGCCAGCACGGACATGCCGTTGCCGTCATAACCGCCCTGGACGGGAGCCTGCAGTGAGTAGCTGAACTGGGACGAGCGCAGGTAGTCCTGGATTGCCATCGCCTTGGCATAGTTTCCGTTGGCGCCGGCCGTCACTGTCTTGGCGGTGTTCTTCACGATGTCCGGAACATTGCTCGGCAGCTGGATGAAATCCTGCGAGATGGAGGTGGGCTTGGCGTTGTCCTGGCTCAACGTTGCGGTCGTCAGGGCGGGCAGCGCGGAATACACGGTGTACTGCTGGTTCCTCGTGGTGCCGTCCTCGCCGCGGATGCTAAGCGTCTCGGGATCCCACGACCAGCGTCCGCTCAGGCCGTTGACGGCGGTTGGGGCATACGGGACCGGCAGGTACGGACTGGTGAACTGCCCGGTGTCGATCACCGTCAATTGGCGCACCAGCTCAGAGGGGAGTGGGTAGTCCGGCGCCATGCGGCCCGGTCCTATGCGCCGGGAGGCTTCGCGGTCGTCCGGTGCCCAAGTATCGCCGTCGAACTTGTCAATGGTGACAGAGCGCAGGTACACCGGGGCCGTGGAGCTCGTGGCATAGGTGATGCTGCCATCGCCGGTGGGATTCCGCAGGCTGTTGCCGAGCGTGATCATGGGGTTCAGGCCGTTGGAGACGCCCCAGGGATTCAGCCGCGAACCCACCGGAAACGTCCCTCGCTCGAAGCCCGGGATCGCCAACGGCAAGAGGAGCCCCAGCACTAGGGCCACGCCACCGATCACCATCGACCGTTTGAGCTGACCCGTGCCGTGGGAGTTGTCGTTCTGCAGCCGCGAGTCCGGCGCGAACCACTGGCTGCAACCCAGGATCAGGATGAAGCCGACGGCGGCGGCGAGGAATCCGAGGAGCCCACCGCCTTGCGGCTTGATGGTTGCCGGGAAAACGAGGACCACCAGCAGGCCCAAGCCACTCGTCGCAGGCATGCCGAGCGGGACCGCCAGGGCATCGATGAGGACAGTTACCAGGCCCAGGCCCGCGCAGGCGACGAATACTATTCCGGCGTTCGGGGAGACGGGCGCAGTCTCCGAGACCACCGTTTCGCCGGCGCGTTTGAGGAATTGGCCCAGCGTGTCAAGGGTCGCTCCGGAGGGAATGAAGCCCGCGATGCTTTCCGGCCGGAAGAACGTGAAATCGAGGATGAACACCAAGGCGATCAAGCCGCCCAACGTCGTGGGCAACGGGTGCACCCTCAGGGCACGAAGGACAGCCAGGGTCAATCCGACGATAAACACCGTGGTGATAGCTGGAACCAGCCACACCCAGCCCCTGAAGACCCCGTTGAGCGAGAGGGAAGCTCCGAGCACGGCGACGGCGATGGCCGCGGACATTGCCCAAGGGTAGGCTCCCGGTCCTTGCTTTCGCGGGGCGCGGGGCGCCGTTCCCGGGCCGCCGGCACTTCCCCCACCGCTGGAGGAGGCGTCACCGCTCGCTGCCGGCCCCGGGAGCGGGGACCGTCCCGGAGTGCCGTTCCTGGAGGTAGTGGTCATCGTGGCACCGCCGCGCCACGGCGGACGTCCATCGCTGCGGCAGCGGCGGCGAGGATCTCTCCTTGATCGAAACCGGCCCATGCAGCTGGAAGGTCCGTTCTCGAACTTACGGCGACGGCACGCCAGCCGCCCAGCTTCAGGGCTTCGATGACGGGCTGGACATGGTGCGGGTGGTCGGTAACCACGAGGGCAAAAGCGTTGGCCCCGTAGCCGGCGGCCGGTGCCAACGCACGGGCCTCGGAGAGCGGCATATTGCCGAGCAGCGCGAGAACGGGACCACGCAGGCGGTGTGCCGCCAGTTTGTCCATCAGGTGGTCGTCGAAGGGCGCCTCAGTACCCTCGACTACGCTGGCGGCCTCTTTGCGGCCGCGCTCGCCATGGACATGCCGGGGGCCGCTGAGCTGAATGGCGGCGAGGCTTTCGGCGATGGATTGCAGGCCTCCCAAACCACTGAATTCCTCGGTTTCCGGATACGGCGCGGAGCGGGATGCGCGAAATGCGGGGTGACCTGCGGCATCGAGGAAACGCAGCGAATAGTTGCGATCGGCGAGGTGGGCGCTGATCGACATCGCTGCCGTCACGACCCATTCGAAGTTCTCGCTGCTCACCAGTTCAAAAGCGTCGTCGTGGGCAGGGCCGAAGACCGCGGCCGAGCCCGACACGAAAGCGGAATAGCGCTGGTCCAGGATGATGGTCGCCTCGGGCGTGGTGACGGATTCCTCCTGCCGCACCATGAGTTCGCCGTGCCGCGCTGTCGCGGCCCAGTGGACGCGTCGCATCGGGTCGCCGTGCCGGTATTCGCGGGTCATCACGTCGTCGTCGCTGGGATTGGCGCGGATCCGGGTGGCCGTCACACCGTCGTTTCCGCGTGCGCCGGCGAGGCCGGTGGCGGGGAGTTCGACGGCGGCAGGCGTCACGGTGAGGATGTCGCCGTCGTCGATCTCGTGCCGGTGCAGCGACAAGCCGAAGGGATCGCAGAACTCGGCAGTGACCGGACCGATCCTGAACTGGCCGCGCTTGCCCGAACGCAAATGGTATTCATAGCGGCTGGTGCCACCGGAAGCGGTCCGGGCAGGAAACCGAAAGGCCGGAGGTTCGCCGAAGCGCGGCGGCAACTGTTCCTCCATGATTACGGGCCCGGCGGCTGCTCCGGTCCGTGCCACCGCCAACCGCACCGTGGCCGTGGAGGAGGTTTCCACCGAAGAGGGATGGAATTCGCGGAACACCTGGAAGCGTGGTTTGAGGATGCGGACGCCGGCAAGCGATACCAGCGGCAGCACCAGCAGCAGGATCCCGAGGGCCAAAAGATCGCGCCTGCCCATGATCTGGGCAAGCAGCAAGGAGCCTACACCGCTGGCCAGCAAGCCCCACCCGCGGGTGGTGAACAGATGCTTCGGAAGTAGATCGATCAGCGCCATGCCTGCCCCCTCCCCCGATCTCCTAGCTACTGCGGCGTTCCGCGCCAGCGTCCTGGCTTACCGGGAGGGAAGCCAGGATCGCCCGGATGATGCTTTGCGGAGTGTCACCGGAACTCGCGGCCTTGCGGTCAAGGATGATGCGGTGTGCCAGGACGGATTCGGCGACGGATATGACGTCGTCCGGAAGGACGAAGTCCCTTCCGTCAAGGGCGGCCGTCGCTTTGGCCGCCCGTAGCAGTTGCAGCAGGGAGCGCGGGCTGGCGCCGAGACGCAGGCGGGCGCTGTCCCGGGTGGCCCGGCCCAAGGCAACCGTATATTCCTTGACGGATTGGGAGACGTAGACCTGCTGCACCGTGGCGATCATCGCGGCGACGTCCGCGGAAGTGACCACCGGGGTGACTTTGGCGAGGGGTGAGACCGCCTGATGCGTCTCGAGCATCTCGATCTCCGATAGCTTGTCAGGGTAGCCCATCGAGATGCGGGCCATGAAGCGGTCGCGCTGAGCCTCCGGCAGCGGATACGTGCCTTCCATCTCGATGGGGTTCTGCGTCGCGACAACCATGAACGGTTCGCCCAGCTGGTACGAATGGCCGTCCACCGTCACCTGGTGTTCCTCCATGCATTCGAGGAGGGCGGACTGCGTCTTGGCGGAGGCGCGATTGATTTCGTCCCCGATCACGATATTGGCGAACACCGCACCCATCCGGAACTCGAACTGCCGCGAGGACTGGTTGTAGATGGAGACGCCCGTGACATCCGAAGGAAGCAGGTCCGGGGTGAACTGGATGCGGCTGACCCTGCAATCGATGGTGCGGGCGAGGGTCTTGGCGAGCAATGTCTTGCCGACGCCCGGCACGTCCTCCACCAGCAGGTGGCCTTGGGCGAGGAGCACAGTGAGGGCAAGTTTGGCGGCCTCGGCTTTGCCGTCGATGACTTTGTTGATGGCCGCAAGGATCTTCTCGCTGGCAGCGTGGAATTGCTCAGGATCCATGACGGTCGGCTTGTACCCGTTGAGGGACTCGCGCTCAGGCGGCAAGGCAACCACGGCCTCGTCCCGCAGCAATTGTTCGTCAACGGTGCCGTGTCGCTTTGAGTCCATGGACAATCCCCTCAGCCATGACAGCATCCCAGCCGGGCCGCGGTGCCTTGGCCGGGATATATACCGCCTTTTGTACCAGACTACCCAGCCTAGGCCCGCCGCAGACAGAGGCATGTTCCGTAGGGAGGGATCAGTGCGCAGTCAGGAAGGGATCAGCAGAGAAAGATAGGGTGGATCCATGTGCAATTCCCTCCCACCGGCTTCCTACCGCGCGCCTGAAACCGGCGATTCCCGCAAGGAGTACCCGCCTGCTCCCGAGCCGCTGCCGGTCCCCGTGATGGACAACCACACGCACCTCGACTTCCGGCACGGCCTGCTCGAAGTCGCGGTGGCGGATGCTTTGGACGCGGCCGAAGCAGTGGGTGTCCAGGGCGCGGTGCAGGTAGGTTGCGATCTGGAGTCATCGCGGTTCACGGTCCAGGCGCTTGACGCGGACCGCCGGCTCCTCGGAGCTGTCGCGATCCACCCCAACGATGCCCCTGTGTACGCGGGCCGCGGAGAACTGGAATCGGCGCTCGCGGAAATCGAAGAACTGGCGGCCCATCCGAGGGTCCGGGCGATCGGTGAAACCGGGCTTGATTTCTACCGCACCCACGGCGACGGCTTGGTGCACCAGCGCCATTCGTTCCGCCGCCACATCGATATCGCGAAGAGGCTGGACCTCACCCTCCAGATCCACGACCGTGACGCCCATGACGACGTCGTCCAGGTTCTCCGGGAGGAGGGCGCCCCGGAGCGGGTGGTATTCCATTGCTTCTCGGGCGATGAAGAGCTGGCACGGATCTGTAACCTGAACGGCTGGTACATGTCCTTTGCAGGCACCATGACGTTCAAGAACGCCGCAAATCTGAGGGACGCGCTGGCCATCGCGGATCCGGAACTGGTGCTCGTCGAAACCGATTCCCCGTTCCTCACACCCCACCCCTACCGGGGCCGGCCGAACGCGAGCTACATGGTGCCGTACACCGTTCGTTCCATGGCTGAAGTGATCGGAACAGAGCTTTCCGCGCTGTGCTCGCAACTGGCCCAAAACACCGTGGCGACGTACGGATCCTGGGACTGAGCAGAAATCGTATTACATACCCGGTATGTAAATATCTTGGTCACTTTATAACGCTTCGGTTACAGTGGGTAACCAGTAGCCGGGGTCGGGGAAGGCCTTCGGACAACTAACTCCGTTCGCAATTGGTGTTCTCAGTTGAATTGAGTGTGGCGGCGCACAACTCCGCTGCAGTCCTCCTGCATGCTTCGGCACGCATCCCGGACCGCGGCTGGAGGCCCCTGTGCGCTTTTCCCCGTGCCCGGATGGTCCAAAAGTTACGGGCAAACATGGTCAAGTTCTTCACCACGGGCGGCAAGTTCAGTTTCGTCAAGGTCGGTGCACAGTTGCTGGTGCTTTCAGCACTGGTACTGGGAGTGGTTGCTTTCACGGGCAACAACAAATCAGTCACCCTCAACGTCGACGGCAAAGTGAGTTCCGTCCAGACCTTCGGCAATACCGTTGACCAAGTGGTCAAGGCTGCCAAGGTTGATCTGAAGGCTGAAGACCGGGTTTCCCCGGCTTTGGATGCCTCGGTGCAGAACGGTTCCATCATCAACGTCAACCTGGCCAAGGCCGTAACCGTGAGCCTTGACGGCGCCCAGCGGACGGTCAACACCACGGCTCCCAACGTCGAAGGCCTCGTCTCCGAACTGGGCGTCGCGAGCGCATCCGCTGTCTCCCAGCCCAAAGATACGCAACTCGCCGTCTCCGGATCCTACGTTTCGATCCTGACCCCCAAGACGATCAGCCTGATCGTGGACGGCCAGAGCTCCTCAAAGACCACGACGGCCCCCGACGTGGGCACCGTCCTCAGCGATGCCGGCGTCTCGCTTGGCGCGAACGACCGGGTTTCGCAACCCAACTCGGCTCCGGTAGTCCAGAACATGGTGATCAAGGTTTCCCGGGTGGACACAAGCAAGACCGCCACCGAGACGGAGAACGTCCCCTTCGACACTGTCACCACGGAAGACGCCACCCAGTTCAGTGACCAGAAGACGGTAACGCAGGAAGGGGTCCTCGGGCTGCTCAGCAAGACGTTCAAGCTCGTCCTGGTGGATGGTCGTGAGGCTTCCCGGACTTTGGTTTCCTCTGACGTCACCGTCCAGCCGGTCCCCGCGAAGGTAACGGTCGGCACCAAGGAGCGCCCCAAGCCTGCCGCGGCTGTTGCCTCCGGACCTACTGGCGCGCCGAACGAGGCCATGTGGGACAAGATTGCGCAGTGTGAGTCCGGTGGGAACTGGGCCATCAACACCGGCAACGGTTACTACGGTGGCCTGCAGTTCGACATCCAGACCTGGATCGGTTCCGGTGGTGGCGCCTACGCTCCCAACGCGGCCGCCGCCAGCAAGGCCCAGCAGATCGACATCGCCAACCGCGTCTACGCGCAGCGTGGCCTCTCGCCGTGGGGCTGCGGATGGGCAGCTTCCAGCTAGGCAGGAAATGAAATTGGCCGGGTCCGGATTCTTCGGGCCCGGCCATTTCGCGTAGTGAAGAGGGCGCGCGGGCGCCCCCGCCAGTGCTCAGACGATACGATACCTAGGTGACTGAACCGAATTCCGAACACGCCGCCGTCGCGCCCCTTCTGGGAGCTGCGGACATCCGACGGCTCGCCGAGGAAATCGGTGTCCGACCAACCAAAACCCTGGGGCAGAACTTCGTCATCGACGGCAACACGATCCGGAGGATCGTCTCTGCCGCCGGTATTGATCCCGAGGAAACCGTGCTGGAGGTAGGGCCGGGGCTGGGTTCGCTGACGCTCGGCCTGCTCGACGCCGCCAAAACCGTTGTAGCCGTCGAAATCGATCCCGTACTGGCCGGCAAGTTGCCGGAAACGGTCCGTACTTGGCGCCCGGAGTCGGTGGACGATTTCCACCTCGTCCTCTCCGACGCCATGAAGGTCACTGAGCTTCCTGTGCAGCCCACCGCGCTTGTGGCCAACCTGCCGTACAACGTGGCGGTCCCCGTGGTTCTTCACCTGCTCCAACATTTCCCGAGCCTGCAACACGGGCTGGTCATGGTCCAGGACGAGGTGGCGGACCGGTTGGCCGCGGGTCCCGGCTCCAAGATCTACGGAGTCCCGTCGGTCAAGGCCGCTTGGTACGGCCACATGCGCAAGGCCGGCGTGATCGGAATGAATGTCTTCTGGCCGGCGCCGAAGATCCACTCCGGACTCGTGTCCTTCACGCGCGGCGCGCCGCCGGCAACCCACGCCACGCGCGAACAGGTCTTCGCAGTCATTGACGCCGCGTTTGCCCAGCGCCGCAAGACGCTCCGCGCGGCCCTCGCAACGTGGGCCGGGAGCGCCGCGGAGGCCGAACGTTTCATCGTCGCTGCCGGAGTTGACCCGACTGCCCGCGGAGAAGTGCTCGATATCAACGCGTTTGTCCGGATCGCCGAGGCACGCCACCCGCTGGACGCATGAATCCGGCAATCAGCGGTGTGAACCGGGGGCGCTTCGTCGCCCGGACCGTACGCGTCCGGGCGCCCGGCAAGGTGAACGTTTCCCTCAACGTCGGCCCCTTGCGGCCCGACGGCTATCACTCTGTGGCCAGCGTGTATCTCGCGGTTTCCCTGTACGAGGAAGTAGCCGCCACAAGCACGGAGGGGACCGGGATCACTGTCAGCATCGCTCCCGCGAGCACGTTGGATCTCGACGATGTGGACATCCCGCTGGACGAGCGGAACCTCGCCTACAAGGCCGCCGCCATCATGAGGGATGTCTCGGAGAACGCCACGGGCGTGCACTTGGAAATCACCAAGCGCGTCCCCGTCGCCGGGGGCATGGGCGGTGGCTCGGCCGACGCCGCGGCGACGCTCCTGGCCTGCGATGCCCTCTGGAACAGCGGTTTGTCACGCGAAGAACTGGCCCATCTGGCCGCCGAGTTGGGTGCGGACGTGCCGTTCTCGCTTCTCGGAGGCACCGCCGTCGGGCTTGGCGTCGGCGACGAACTCTCACCCGCCCTCGCGAAAGCGCAGATGGACTGGGTCCTGGTCTGTGCCGACTACGGACTCTCCACACCCGAGGTCTTCCACACCTTGGACAGGCTTCGGAACACTGAGAAACTCGAGATCCCCGAGCCGCTTGAGGTCGACGCCAAGATCCTGCAGGCGCTGCGCGACGGGAATCCGGACGCCCTGAGCAAAGTCCTCATCAACGACCTCCAGCGCGCTTCGATCGAGCTGGCCCCGCAATTGCGTGACACCATCGGGATAGGGGAGTCGAACGGAGCCCTCGCCGGGATTGTTTCCGGTTCCGGCCCCACGGTGGCTTTGCTCGCCCACAACCCCCGGGCGGCCGAGGGGCTCGCCGAGGACCTTCGACACCTGGGACACAACGCCCTCGCTGTGCACGGCCCGGTTCCCGGTGCGCGGATCATCTCCGATACCCTCCTATGACAAGTCGCCAGTAGCGATTTCCTGATTATTCACACCAGAAAGTAGTACCCAGTGGCCCACCTGCTCGGCGGCGAAAACCTCACCGTTTCGTTCGCAACCCGCACCATCCTCGACGGCGTAACCCTTGGTTTGGAGGACGGCGACAGGATTGGCATGGTCGGGCGCAACGGTGACGGTAAATCGACGCTGATGCGCTTGCTGGCATTGCGCTCGACGCCGGACTCCGGCCGCGTCACCAAACGCGGCGACGTCAATGTCGGCTATCTCGACCAGTCCGACGTGCTCGACGGCGACCTCACGGTCGGCGTCGCGATCGTCGGCGACCAAGCCGACCACGAATGGGCCGCGAACCCCAAGATCCGGGAGATCATGGGCGGCCTCGTGGCCGACGTTGATTGGCACGCCAACGTGCACGCGCTCTCCGGCGGACAAAAGCGCAGGGTCGCGTTGGCCAAACTGCTCATCGAGGACCACGACGTGATCATGCTCGACGAGCCAACCAACCACCTCGACGTCGAAGGCGTCGCCTGGCTCTCGCGGCACTTGAAGACCCGCTGGCGGGCCAACCAGGGCGCGTTCCTCGTGGTGACCCACGACCGTTGGTTCCTGGACGAAGTCTGCAACCGGACATGGGAAGTGCACGACGCCATAGTGGACCCGTTCGACGGCGGTTACGCGGCCTACGTGTTGGCCCGCGCCGAGCGTGACCGCACCGCATCCGTCGTCGAAAGCAAGCGGCAACAGCTGGTCAAGAAGGAACTGGCGTGGCTGCGCCGGGGAGCCCCTGCGCGCACCTCGAAGCCGAAGTTCCGCATCGAAGCCGCCAACGAGCTAATCGCCGATGTTCCTGATCCGCGCGACTCGGTTGCCCTCAGCAAGATGGCAACCGCGCGGCTCGGCAAGGACGTGCTGGACCTTGAAGGCGTCTCCCTGGACTTTAAGGGCGACGACGCCGGCCGGAAGCTCTTCGACGACGTGACCTTGCGCTTGGCGCCGGGGCAGCGGCTTGGACTGGTGGGCGTCAACGGTGCCGGAAAGTCCACGCTCCTGAGGCTCCTCAACGGCGAGATCACGCCGAGTTCCGGCAAGGTCAAGCGCGGCAAGACTGTTGTCACCGCCGTGTTGAGCCAGGACGTCAAGGAGCTCGACGACGTGTCCGACCTTCGCGTGATCGAGGTCATCGAACGCGAGAAGCGTTCCTTCAGCGTTGGAGGCAAGGAATTCACGGCCGGCCAGCTCGTGGAGCAGCTTGGGTTCACGAAGGAAAAGCAGTGGACCCCCGTCACTGACCTTTCCGGTGGCGAACGGCGCCGTCTGCAACTCTTGCGCCTGCTGGTGGGCGAACCGAACGTCCTGATGCTCGACGAACCCACCAACGACCTCGATACCGACACCCTTGCCGCCGTCGAGGACGTCCTGGACGGTTGGCCCGGCACGCTCGTCGTAGTCAGCCACGACCGCTACCTGCTGGAACGCGTCACGGATTCCCAGATGGCACTCTTGGGCGACGGCAAGTTGCGCGGACTTCCCGGCGGTGTGGACCAGTACCTGGAATTGCGCGAAGCAGCGCTGGCGAGCGGCGCAGTGACCGGCGGCGCGTCGAGCGGGAGCGCCAGGCCGACGGCGGCAAGCGGGTCAGGCACCGACGCTTCCGGGCCGAGCGAAGCCGAAAAACGCGAGGCCCGTAAGGACCTGAACCGGATCGACCGGCAGCTCGGCAAGATCGCGCAACAAGAAGAGAAGCTGCACGTCCAAATGGCGGCGAAGTCCCAATCCGGCGACTTCGACGCCCTCGGCGAACTGAACACCAAGCTCCAGGAACTCCTCGAAGAAAAAGAAGGCCTGGAGCTCGAGTGGCTTGAGGCCGCGGAGATCCTGGGGGAGTAGGCGGGCAGGGACGGGCGGCGGCATCCTTTGCGCGGTCACCTTGGGTGCCGGAGCCGGCCCTTCCGCGTCGCTTAGACACGGCCCATATGTGGGCCTGCGGTCGCTGAGCGACCTCCGGCCCACGAAGGGCCGCGATGCGCTCCTTTCGGAAGAACCGCCCCCGGCGAGGAAAGTCACCTCGCGGGGCGGCGGACTTCCGGCGTCGTCCGCCAGCGGTGGGATGGATAGGGGGCCGTGGAACTCGAGGCACAAGGGAGACTGTAGGTCGTCGCGAACGAGCGAACCGACACCCAAATTTGCCCGCGACTCGGATCGAGGAATTCGATGCGCGGATTCCGGTGTCGATAGTGATTTCGCGCGTCGACGGGGGCACCTGCGTCGCGGAGGCAACTACGGACGCTACCGCGGAGGTGGCCACGGACGACGGCGAAGGGCCGTTGCGTCGCGGAGGCAACTACGGACGCTACCGCGGAGGTGGCCGCGGGCGACGGCGAAGGGCCGTTGCGTCGCGGAGGCAACTACGGAGGCGACCACGGACGAATCCCGAACCGCGAACACGGCAGCCGCGAAGGCGCCCACGGAAACGCGCCCACGGATGCGCCGGTAAACGCAACCGCAGAGCCAACCAGAGCCAACCAGAGCCCCTAGCCCTCGCTTCGCAGTTCCGGTTCCTTTTGCAGGCCTGTCAGGCCGTTCCATGCCAGGTTGACCAGGTGGGCGGCTACTGCGCGTTTGTCGGGCTCGCGGTGGTCCAACCACCATTGGCCGGTCATGGCCACCATGCCTACCAGCATCTGGGCGTACATGGCGCCGTCGGCTGCGCTGAATCCTCGCCGCGAGAATTCGTCGGCGAGCAGGTTTTCCACGCGATCGGCCACGTGGGAGAGCAGCGTGGAGAAGGCGCCTTCGGGCTGGGAGGGCGGAGCGTCGCGCATGAGGATCCGGAAGCCGTCGCTCCGCTCTTCGATGTAGCCAAGTAGGGCAAGGGCTGCCTGTTCAACGAGGACGCGTGGTTTGGCTTCGGCTGCGAGGGACTCGTTGATGGCGTCGAGCAGGATCCGGAATTCGAACTCCACAACCTGCGTGTAGAGGCCTTCCTTTGAGCCGAAGTGCTCGTAAATCACCGGTTTGGACACGCCTGCGGCGGCTGCGATTTCGTCAATGGTTGTGGCGTCTAGTCCCCGGACGGCGAAGAGGCCCCGGCCTATTTCGATGAGCTGGGAGCGCCGCTGGGAGCCCGTCATCCTGGCACGGGCAACCTGGCCTGCGGGTGGGTGGTTGATCACCCTGGAACCCGTCGACTGCCGGGGAAGTCCTGTGCTGTTGCTCACGCATCCATCATGCCTTATGCCAAGCGTGAAGCGGCCTCGGGAGGGCCTGCCAATACCGCTGGAAAGGACTCGGGGATGCGCCAAGTCGCGAACACCGCAATGGTCATGGCAAACTAGATTCTTGTGTGTGCGACCCGGTCAAACGGGAACCCCGCGGACCTCGCGTCCGCAAGGGCCACGTGCGCACGGTCCGCTCTGGTGTAATGGCAGCACCCCGGCCTTTGGAGCCGTGGAGTATAGGTTCGAATCCTATGGGCGGAACTTGTCGGTGGTCTGCCGGCACCGCCTCTGATGGCACTGCGTATCCCGAAGCTGTCCACTGGCTGCGCGGAAAGCTGTGAATCGGCAAGAGTAGGATAGAGCAGATGCCGCAGCCGGGTTCGCCCGGACGTAATCGAGCAAGGAGAGCGACTTCGTGAGCCCCGATACTACTGGCCCCGCCGCTGTTATTGTCCTAGCTGCCGGAGCCGGTACGCGCATGAAGTCGCGGACTCCCAAAATCCTTCACGAAATCGGCGGACGCTCCATGGTGGCGCACGCCATCCTCGCGGCGCGTTCCATCCATCCCCAGCAGCTGGCCCTGGTGGTCCGCCATGAACGGGACCTCGTCGCCGCGCACATTGAACTGATCGATCCCGACGCCGTCATCGTGGACCAGGACGATGTTCCGGGAACCGGACGCGCAGTGGAAGTAGCTCTTGACGCCTTGGACGCGAAGGCCGAACTCACTGGGACGGTAGTGGTCACGTATGGCGATGTGCCTCTGCTGACGGGTTCCCTTCTCTCCGAGCTTGTCGCCACGCATGAATCCGAGGGCAACGCCGTGACGGTGCTGACCGCTGTCCTCGACGACGCCAATGGTTACGGCCGTATCCTTCGTGCCGAGGACGGCACCGTGCTTGGCATCCGTGAACACAAAGACGCCAGTGACGCTGAGCGCTCCATCCGCGAGGTCAACTCCGGCATCTATGCCTTTGACGCAAAGGTGCTCCGCGCGCAGCTGCACAAGGTGACCACTGACAACATCCAGTGCGAAAAGTACCTCACTGACGTGCTCGGACTGGCGCGCGACGCCGGAGGCCGGGTTTCCGCCGTCGTCACCAAGGACCGGTGGCAAGTGGAAGGCGCTAACGACCGCGTCCAACTGGCCGCCCTCGGCGCCGAGCACAACCGCCGTACGGTCGAGGCCTGGATGCGTGCGGGTGTCACGGTCGTTGACCCGGCCACCACGTGGATCGATTCCACGGTCACCTTGGACGAAGACGTCCGGCTCCTGCCCAACACACAGCTCCACGGCACCACCACCGTGGCGCGCGACGCCGTCGTCGGGCCCGACACGACCCTCACCGATGTTTCGGTGGGCGAAGGCGCGAAGGTGACCCGCACCCACGGCTCCGGATCCACTATCGGCGCCAAGGCCACGGTAGGCCCGTTCACCTACCTGCGTCCCGGCACTGTCCTCGGGGAGACCGGCAAGATCGGCGCCTTCTACGAAACCAAGAACGTGACGATCGGCCGCGGTTCCAAGCTGTCCCACCTCGGCTACGCCGGCGACGCCGAGATCGGCGAGGACACCAACATCGGCTGCGGCAACATCACGGCCAACTACGACGGCGAGAAGAAGCACCGCACGGTGATCGGCTCCGGCGTGCGGACCGGTTCCAACACCGTCTTCGTGGCCCCCGTAACGATTGGCGACGGCGCGTACAGCGGCGCCGGCGCCATCATCCGCAAAGACGTTCCCGCCGGAGCCCTCACCTTGAGTGTCGCTCCCCAGCGCAATGCAGAAGGCTGGGTCATCGCCAACCGGCAGGGCAGCAACTCGGCCCAGCGGGCGCAGGCTGCGCAAGCCGCGCATGGCTCCACTGCCACCCCCGATTCCTCAAGTACTCCGGCAACCACAGAAGAGGGCACACAGGCATGAGCGAAATTACCGCACACGGCGAGAAGAAACTAGTTCTCGCCGCCGGACGGGCGCACCCCGAGCTGGCGCAGGAAATCGCCAAGGAGTTGGAAACTGAACTCCTGCCTATCGACGCCTACGACTTCGCGAACGGGGAGATCTACGTGCGCTCGGCGGAGAGCGTCCGTGGCACCGATGCCTTCGTCATCCAGGCGCACCCGGCTCCGCTGAACAACTGGCTCATGGAGCAGTTGATCATGATCGATTCCCTGAAGCGCGCTTCGGCGAAGCGGATCACGGTGGTTTCGCCGTTCTACCCGTACGCCCGGCAGGACAAGAAGGGCCGCGGCCGCGAGCCGATCTCCGCCCGCTTGGTGGCAGACCTCTACAAGACTGCCGGCGCGGACCGCATCATGTCCGTGGACCTGCACACGTCCCAGATCCAGGGGTTCTTTGACGGCCCCGTGGACCACCTCATGGCCATCCCGCTGCTTGCCGACTACATCCGCACCAGGGTCGAAGCGGACAACATCACCGTTGTCTCGCCGGACACCGGCCGTGTGCGCGTCGCAGAACAGTGGGCCGAGCGCCTGGGCGGTGCGCCTTTGGCGTTCGTCCACAAGAGCCGCGACCTCACGGTGCCGAACCAGGCTGTCTCGAAGACCGTCGTCGGGCAGATCGAAGGCCGCACCTGCGTCCTGATCGATGACATGATCGACACCGGTGGAACGATCTCCGGCGCAGTCCAGGTCCTCAAGAACGCCGGTGCCAAGGACGTCATCATCGCGTGCACCCACGCCGTGTTCTCCGAACCGGCGGCGCAGCGCCTGGCCGATTCCGGTGCCCGCGAGGTTGTCGTCACCAACACCCTGCCGATTCCGGCCGACAAGCGCTTCCCGCAGCTCACGGTCCTGTCGATCGCACCGTTGATTGCGCGCGCCATCCGTGAAGTGTTCGACGACGGTTCCGTCACCAGCCTCTTCGACGGCAACGCCTAACCCGCCAATCCGCGGGTCGGGGCCGTTTTCCCTTCGGTGGGACGCGGCTGCTAGACTCTTGGGGATACCTTGGCGAGGGAGAGCACATCCGGGTTAAAACCGGATTGCGGGTCTCCGTTATCGACTGGGTCTGAATCTCCTTCAACGAAGGCGGACTGAACCTGCTGCTCAGCGGCCGGCATTCCGTCGGGCGTGGAAGGTCACCACAGACCTCCGCCCTTGCTGATCGACTTGCCGGCAATTCGCCGGCGCCACAGTAATCAAGGAGTACACATGTCTGAGCAGAAGCTCGCAGCAGAACTGCGCACCGAATTCGGCAAGGGTTTCGCCCGCCGCGCCCGCGCAGCCGGCCAGATCCCCGCCGTCATCTACGGTCACGGCGCTGAGCCCATCCACATCAACCTGCCCGGCCGCGCCACCACCCTGGCCGTCCGCGTTTCCAACGCCCTGCTGGCCCTGGACGTCAACGGCGAAGAGCACCTGGCCCTCGTGAAGGACATCCAGCGCGACCCGATCAAGCAGATCATCGAGCACATCGACCTCCTGACCGTCCGCAAGGGCGAGAAGGTCACCGTTGACGTGGCCGTCCACGTTATCGGTGAAGCTGCCATTGGCGCAGTCGCAAACCAGGAAGCCACCACGGTTTCCCTCGAAGCCGAAGCCACGCACCTGCCGACCTTCGTCGAGATCAGCATCGAAGGCCGCAAGGCCGGCGAGCACGTCCACGCTTCGGACATCGTCCTGCCGAGCGGTTCGGAACTGCTCACCGATCCCGAGACCCTCATCATCAACATCTCGGAGGCCACTTCGGAGGCCGAGGAAGAAGCAGCTCCTGCCGCCGAGTAGTTTTTCGGTTTATTAGTCGTTCCGACTAATTGCGGCATGAGCCTTTGCGAGTGGCCGGGTCCCTGAGGGGTCCCGGCCACTTCTTTTCATTCCACACTCTTGATTCCCTAGGATGACTCCATGACAGACACCTGGCTGATCGTAGGCCTTGGCAATCCCGGCGCTGAGTACAGCCACAACCGCCACAATGTCGGCCAGATGGTCCTGGACGAACTTGCCTCACGCATCGGCGGAAGCTTCAAGGCCCACAAGGCCCGGGCCCAGGTGGTCGAGGGCAGGCTCGGGATCGGTGGCCCGCGCGTGGTGCTGGCGAAACCGATGAGCTATATGAACGTCTCCGGGGGACCCGTTTCCGGCTTGGCCAGGTTCTTCGACATCGCTCCCGATCACGTCATTGCCGTCCACGACGAAATTGATATTCCGTTCAATACCGTCAAGTTGAAGATCGGCGGCGGAGAAGGTGGGCATAACGGCCTGCGGGATATTTCCAAGGCATTGGCTACAAAGGACTACTTGCGGGTTCGCGTGGGCGTCGGCAGGCCGCCGGGGAGGATGGACACCGCGGATTACGTCCTCAGGGATTTTGGAGCCTCCGAGAAGAAGGAGCTTCCATTCCTCCTGGATGAAGCTGCCGATGCTGTCGAAGTATTGATGACTGAAGGTTTGCTCGCCGCCCAGCAGAAGTTCCACCCGGTCAAGGCCTGACCCCACTGCCTCCCTAACCTCGCTTCGCTCGGCCAGGGAACCCGAGCAGCGTGGGCCCATCCACTGCCTCCCTAACCTCGCTTCGCTCGGCCAGGGAACCTCCCCGCTACCTTCCCAAACTCGCACGCTCGTTTGGGGCCCCTCGGTAGCGTGGGCCCAGGCGGCGTGGGCCTGCCGTGCACTCAATTCAGTGGTTAACAAGTACCCTGATGGTTCGTCGTCTGGCTAATTGATTCGGGCGGATCGCTATGATACTTTGCAAATCACTGCTGGGGGTGAAGAGGAAATTCTAAAGCAAACGACCCGCTGAACGTCACGTCCGCCAGAGCTGCGAAGGTAGCGTGATCTAAATTGCGAGCAACACCGGAATCTGAAATAGGGCGACCCGCAACGGAGCGGCAAGCACTAGGCGCTGCTGAACGTCGAAAATGGTCGTCGCTTGTCCGGCAGGATCTTCAGAACACGGTTATTGAAGCGCTCGGCGAGCCGTCTTTGTATGGAGTGGTGGTGGTTGGCGCGCCGGGCGTCGGCAAAGCGACTTTTGCCCGTTCGGTTGAAGCCCGGCTCACTCCAAAGACCCACGTCCTCCACCTCCACGGCTCAACGGACGTCAACTCTCCGTTTGGGGCGTTGGCCCATCTTGTCGCGAGGCTTCCAGCAGATGCTGCAGATTCCCCTGGCGCGACCATCTATGGCATATCGCACTTGATAAGTGCGGACGCCGCGGGACGCGAAGTGCTGTTGGTCCTGTCGGAACTTCCCGCTTTGGACAGTATGAGCACGGCACTTCTGGTGCACTTGTTAATTAGCGGGACCGCGAAAGTCCTCGTCACCGTCCGCCAAGCGACGGATATGCCGGAAGACCTGATCAGGTTGTTGAAGGACGGCCTCCTGGAAGAAGTTCAGCTTCAGGTTTTTTCCCGCTCGGAAGTTGCCAAATTGCTGACCGGCGTCCTTGGAAAACGGGTGACCGCAACCGCGGCAAGTGCATTGCATGCGTCCAGCGGTGGAAACCCCTTGGTGCTCCAAGCCATCGTCACCGAGCAGCTCCGTTCAGGCAACCTGCATCTGGCCGGGCAGGTTTGGGCGATGAAAGGCGAAATCCACCTTTCATCCGCGGAAGTCCTGACCGACCTGGTCCGTTCCCGCCTTTCCCGGGAGAGCCCTGCCGTCCAGGAAGCGCTGGAGCTACTTGCCCTCATTCGAACGGCCCCGCTCGCCGTGCTGTTGGACGTCCTCGAACCTGAAGTGGTTGCGGAGATGGAGTGGTCCGGCTATCTCCGCATCGAACCGTCCGGCTCCCGCCGGGTGGCGCTGCGCGACGAGTACATGGGTGAGGTCATTCGAGGCTGGATGGACTTGCCACGGCGGAATGAACTGCGCCGGCTTGCCGCCGGGGTGATTGGCAGCATTTCCCGGGACCTGGATGCGGAGGCCCTCCTGGGCTTTGCTTCTTCGACGCTAAACGTCCGCGAAACCCTTGAACCCGGGGTGGCCTTGGCGGCTGCGACGGCAGCGAACAGGCAATTCGATCCTTGGTTCGCCTTGGAATGCGCCCGGCAGATCGGGCGCGAGGACAAGGAATGGGTGGCTGCGGCCCAGCAACGCTGCGTTTCCCACGTCATTCTGGCCGAACACGAGGCTGCGGTGGCCGCTTTGAAGGATGTGACTCCCGAGCAGCTCCGGCGGCTCCCGGCGTTCGACTATGCGGACTACGTCCAGGAGCTCTGCAGTGCGCTGTTGTGGATTCCAGGCGGGCACCTCCAGATACCAGACCTCATCGCCCAGGCCCAGGAGGATCTTTCCCGCCGATCGCAGGAAGTCGGAGCGGATGCCACGGAAATTGAACGGGCCTGCGGGATGCTCAGGCTTGCGAGTTTCGAGCTCCAGGTCCATCAGGGCGAGTATGCCGAAGTTGCCGAGGCCTTGGAGCAGGAGTACCGGGATGGCAATGATCTTCAACAAAGGTTGAGCTGCGGGAGCCTGCTGACCATGGCATGGGCGGTGCTTGGGCGGGAAATGGAAGCCATCGAGCTGGCGCGCGAGTTGAAGCACAAGATACAGCGCGCAAAGGCGCGGCCGCGCTTGCACAACTGGTTGTCCGAAGGCTTGTTTGCCGCACTCCTCTGCAGCGGACAGTGGGAAGAACTAGCCCGGATGCTGACGGCGACCCTCGATCAGCAACCAAAGAACATCCACTACCTTGGCGGAGCCGCCGAACTTGCCTTGGGCGTTTCCTACACCTATGCGGGACGGGCCGCAGTGGCGATCGACACCCTGCTGGGGGCCCAGGCGCAACTGGAGATCAGGCGCAACTACTATGGACCCGCGCTGGCCTACTCGGCGCTTGCCTTTGCCTATGCGCAGGCCGGCGACGTGAAGGAATCCCGGACGTTTCTCGAACTGGCGGAAAAGGGACAAGGGGAGACAGCATGGTTCCCCGCATGGATGGCCGAATTCTGCGTCAAGATGGCACGACGCTGGTTGAAGGATCCCGGGGCGAAGCAAAGCCTCATCGAGTCGGCCAACCGGGACTTGGCGAAAGGACGGATCACCACGGCATCCATCAGCCTCTTCGGCGCCACCGTCCACGGTACCGAGGAGGAGTTGCTGCTCCTGGAGCAGGTCTCCTCCCGCCGCCAAGGCAAGATGGCCGCAGTGAACCGGATGGTGGCCGAGGGAAGCCGCAAGAAGGACCCGAAGACCCTGCTTCTTGCCGCTTCAGTTGCCCAGGAACTGAAGTTGGACGCGGTGGAGTCGCGCTGTGCCGTCCTGGCCCTGGACATCGCCCGGGAAGCCGGCGATTCGGCGTCCGCCAGGCTTGCCCAGCAACGGCTGGACCGCCTGGTCGGCACCGTGCCTGTATTGCCCCTGACACCGCATACTTTCGGACCCGAACTGACGGAAAGGGAGCGTCAGGTTGCAAAGATGGCCAGTCAAGGGTTGAGTAACAAAGAGGTAGCCAACCAGTTGCAAGTTTCCGTCCGCACAGTCGAAGGCCACCTGTACCAAATCTTCACGAAAATGGGAATCTCATCGAGGAGCGAGCTTGAAGGAACCGCGCAGTCATGACAACGCTGCGGCGGTGCATGGTCATGTCGGAGAAAGCGGTACGAGGCCGGCTGAACCGTGGCTCGACTATGGGCATTTGCTTCCCGGAATTACCGCTGCAGTGCGTGCCGACGATTGTTCGGCCGTCTTCATCGTGGGCGATTCCGGTCTCGGCGCGTCATCTCTCCTGGCACAGCTGGGCAGTGTCTTCGGCGGGGACCTTGCGGTAGTCCCGATTCACGGGAGTCCTTCACTGACCGCTGTCCCATATGGGGTACTCGCTCCGTTTCTTGCCCATCTTTCGCTTGCCGACATATCCTCCCGGGTCGCTGTGCTCCGCTCACTTTGGGATCACCTCGAAAGCATCCGCGTAGGTACCGGGCCGGCTTTGCTGCTGGTCGACGACGCGCACTACCTGGACGATGCCACGTGCGCGATGCTGACGGAGCTTGTCCAGGCGGGTTGGGCCAAAATCGTGGCCGCATGCGTTCCGCGGCCGGGAGTTCCCGGGCCGCTCTTGCGCTTGTGGCACGAGGGAACTGCCGAGTGGTTTGACCTGGAGCCCCTGACGGCAGAGCAAGGCCACGAATTGTGCGAGGCATTGCTGGGCGGAATCGTCCTGAACAGCACGAGCCATGGGTTCTGGACAGAGGCAGGGGGCAACACCCTTCTGCTCAAGACCCTTGTCCGCGAAGCCGAGAGCTCGGGGACCCTCGTCCAGAGGCACGGTGTGTGGCTCAAAACGGCTGCAGCACCGGTCCACACGGTGAAGCTCGAGGCGGTTGTCAAACTTCAGCTGATGCGCATTTCGGCCGCTGGCAGGGAAGCCTTGAGCTTGATTGCATTGGCGGAGCCGGTGGACGAGACCCTGATTAGCGTTGTGGCCGGAGAATCGGCCGTCCAGGAGTTGGTGGACCAGCATTTGATCAAGCCCGGAGGCAATGGGTTGCCAACCCTGCGGCTCGTCAATCCGGTCTACGGCGAGGTGCTTCGTAGCATCGTCCCGGCCGCACAGAGCCTCCAACTGCATCGGCAGCTGATCTCACGGATGGATGTTCTGGAGGACAATCCGGATTCCTTGCTGCGGATGGTGACATGGTCTCTTGACTGCGGAGCGGACGTGCCCGACCGTCTCTTGATCCGGGCCGCGGTCCTTTCGGCAAGGCTCCTGCAGAGCGAGACGGCGCTGCGCATGGCGGCTGCGGTGCGGGACGCGCAGTGGCAATCGATTGCCCAGGCGGTTATGGCCCGCTCCTACTTCAATCTTGGCCGCCGGGAGGAGGCCGCGGCAGTCCTGGCCCAGGAAACAGTGGATACCGACGCCGGGCCGTCCCACGTAGTATCCGGCAGCCTCCTTCGCGCCGCTACGCGTGCCGCCGTCGGGCAGCCTGCTTCCTTGATCCGGTCAGAAGCCGAGGTCCTCCGCGAGTGGGGAGAACAGCAGCCAGGCCTGCAGGGCCAGCGGACGCCGGCGGCGAAAGCCGCAGTGCCGCTCGCAGCCGCCCTCATCGGGCTGCTTGCCGGCTCCGTGGACGGCGACTACGAGAGGATGGGCCCTGAACTGGAGCGCGTGCTTCTTCAGTCGGGAACCGTGGAAGGTTCCTCGGCGCCGCTATTCAGGGCCTTGGCGCTGGCCCTGAAGGCAGAGATGTTCTGCGCTCTCGGCTTGGGACGCCAGGCAAAGCTGCTGGTGCTGGAGGCCGCCGCCCTCGCGCAGCCCCAGGAGAACGACGTCTTCTTCGTCCCTGAGTTCATCTCTGCGCGCCTCGTCATTTGCGCGTTGGCTGTAGGTGACTGGGCCGACGCACAAAAGCTGCTCGACAGGTACTACGAATCGTCCGGCGTCTCGATGGCGTCCTTCGGCGGGGCGGCCTACGTGGTGGCCGGGTACATTGACATCAGGCAGGGAAAATCCGCCGACGCCTTGCCGTTGCTGACTGCGGGACTTGAAGCCCTGAGGGACAGCGACCCGCAGAATCTCTTCGGGCTGTGTGCTGCCATGGCTTTCTATGCCGCAGCGGGCGCAGGATTGCCTGAAGCCGAACGGTTCCGGGCGGACTACAAGTCCTGGGGACAACACAGCACCCACCTTCTCGCGGCACAGGCAAGCAGCTTTTTCGAGGCCGCAGTTGAACTCCTCAACGCTGACGGCTCCGGAGTGGAGGCGTTGCACCTCAACGCGGACAACGCAGCGAAGGAAAACGCCACCTACCTTGAACTTCATGCCCTGGAGCTTGCGCTTGGCCTGGGAGACACCAGCAGGCTGGACCGGTTTTGTGAAACCGCGGCCGCAACGGAGGGCGAATGGGCGCATGCGCTCGCTGAATACGGGCTCGCGCTCAAATTCGGAGGGGCCGCCCGGTATCTGTCCGCAGGAGAGAAGCTGCAGGCGGCCACCGCCTACCACCTGGCCGCGAAGGCTTATGGTTTGGCGCTGGGAGCAGCGGATCGCGGCCAGACCAAAGAGCTCAGCGCGGTTGCCCGCGCAGGGCTGGCCCGTTGCAACGAAGAACTCGGTCAGGGCAGCGAGGAAGCACAGAACGAGTCCGTGGTTCCGAGGCTGACCCGGAGGGAATGGGACATCGTCAACCTCGCGGTCCAGGGCCTCAGCGACCGGCAGATTGCAGATACGCTCCTTATCTCGGTCCGGACCGTCGAAGGGCATCTCTACAGGTGCTATTCGAAGTTGGGGATCACCGGCAGGGACGAACTTGCCGGAGCTGCCGCGGTCGCACAGGGGGCGTCGGGCACAGGCTGAAGCCGGAAACGGCCGCAGGGCAGTAGTAGTGCACTCTCGATTCGAACGAGTCCCACTGCCAGCGACGAGTACCCGCAAACCGGGGCAGGGGTACTCACACCCGCATACGAGTATCCGGCCGGATGAAAGTCGAGTACTCACTACTGGTGTGGGCCTGACGGCTAGCTGGTTAATTGGGGGGTGTCACCACTCGATCACTGGGGGTCTCGCTCATGTTGACAGCAGGCAGTGCATCTACGGTCCATGCCGTTCGGTCCGGGGGATCCCGGTACCAGGCATTCGACGCATCCTCGGCTTCATCCGCACCTGACGGAACCGAGGGCAAGCCGGCGATTTCGACGGCCTGGCCGCCGATTGGACCTAGAGCCGCTGTTGAGGACATCGCCCTTGCGTTGGCAGCATCCAAAGGCGGGGTGCTCGTCACGGGTCCGTCGGGCAGCGGCAAGAGCTACTTGACTACTCGGGCGGTCAACGAACTACGCGGAAACTCATTCGTCGTCGTCATCCGCGGCAGCGCAGCATTGGCGAGATCACCTTACGGCGCCCTCAATATCCTTTTGAGCGATCTTGACCCCGGATACCTGGCCCATCCCGTCCTGGTGCTGTCGGCGCTCACCAACTTGCTCCGTGAACGCGCCGAGGGAAAGCCGGTGTACCTGGTTATTGAAAACGCGGCCGAGCTTGACGAGTTGGCGGCCATGACAGTGGCCCAACTCGCGAGGAACGGCACCGCGCAGCTTGTCCTCACCTGCACGGACCCGCAGCGGCTCTGCGGCGAGATCACACGGCTTTGCGGCGATGGGTTCTTGCACCGGATTGACCTCAAACCACTGACTTTCCAGGAATCGCATGCCTGGCTCGAGGCCGGGCTGGGGGCACAAGTCTCTCCTTCCGGTGCCCATGCCCTGTGGACCGCCAGCGGGGGAAACCCGCACTACCTCAAGATGCTCGCGGCGGAGCTCGCCGAATCCGGTTCGCTTCTGAAAAGCGATGGTGTCTGGGTCCTGACATCCCGGAACGAACTGCACGGCAGGGCAATCACCGATCTCATCACCACGCGGCTTGGGCGGATGGGCGGCGGTGAGCGCAAAGTCCTGGAGATCCTTTCACTGGCCAGGGCGGTGCCCCTGGAATCCCTGCTGGCGCTCGCTTCGGCGGACGATGTGGATTCCCTTGAGAAAAGGAGCGTCCTCGTCGTCGACGATTCGCTGCCCAGGATGGCCCGCCTCCAAAGCCAGCTCGTGGGAGACGTGGTCCGGGCGAACGTTCCCCCCGGCCGTAGCAACGAACTACGGGGCCTGCTCCTTGAGTCGATGGATCCGGGCCTCGGCCAACGCTCCATGCTGCTGTCCATGGCCTCTTGGGCATTGGACTGCGGAGCCAAGCTGGGAAGGGAAGAAGCGCTTGAAGCTGCTGCAGTGGCGAATCGGCAACTTGATGCGCGGCTGGCCCTGCGCCTGGTCCGGTCCATTCCAGGCCACTCCACGGTGCCCGGGGCAGTAGCCGAGGAAGCCCGTGCGTTGATGACGCTGGGGGATGCCGCCGGGGCCCGGGACGTGCTGAGGCAACACCAGGACGGATCCGGCGATGAAGCCAGCCTTGCCGAATGGGTCCGGCTCAAGCTGGCCGAGGCCTCGGTCCTTCTGGCCCTTCCCGAAACCACGGCGCAAGCTTGCGAGACGCTGGCACACGTCCGCCGGCGGCTGGAAGACGAAACGATCACGGCGGGTGAAGGTCAGGACATCGCCACGCTTCGGGAGCAACTTGTCCTGGCCGAATCGCAGGCCGCCAGCTATTCGGGTTCCTACGCTGAGATGGCAGCAAGGCTGGAAGAGGTACTTCAAGATTTTGAATCGCACGGCACGGAGTTCCGCCTCCTCGCCGGAAGCTGGCTGTGCGAGGCATGGGCCCTGACGGGACGGCAATCCGAGGCGGCGGACATGGCAGAACAGCTGACGGCTGACTGCCATGACCCCGCTGTTTCGGTCGCCGCGGCCCGGCGCGCCACATCGCGGCTGCGGTTCGCCTTCGTGCTTGCCGGACGGTGGGACAAAGAGGCGGAAATGGTCCAGCCAGGCGATGAGCTCTTGGTCTCCGCGGCCGAGGTATTGCCCACGGCCATCGATCTTCCCAAAGCGATCTTCCGGTGCCTTCAGGGACGGGGCCAAGACGGCTTGGAGGCGCTCATTCCGGTGATTAGCCAGCTGCGGGTCCAGGACAATGAAGGCATGCTGGATGTCGCCTGCACGGCAGCGGCCTACGCCTCGGCCTTGCAAGGCGAGCACGAGCAGGCCCTGCGCTACCTGAAGGAAGCGTCCACCCAGCTGCGCCGGCCGACGTGGCGGAAGGAGCGGACGAAGAGGTATCTCGCGGCGTTGGCCCGGGATCGGATCAACGGCCCGGAGGCCGCCATCGAGGAGCTCCTCCGCTTGGCCGACGCCGACCGGGACGAGGGCGCCCCGGGTCACGAGATCTTTTGCCTCAGTTCGGCCGTCCGGCTTGGCGCGGTCGCAGCTGCTCCACGGCTGTTGGACTCGGCCCTCCGCTGCCAGGGACGATTCGCTGAACTGTGCGTTGCGTACGCACGGGCGACGATATCCGGTAGCGCCGAGCTTCTTCTCGAGGCAGCACGGTTGGCCGAAGACATGCAGAACGACAGGTTCGCCTTCGATATCGCCGAGACCGTGTTGCACCTGGACCAGGTTCAGCTGGACAAGACGGTCCTCAGGAAGGCGCGGCAACTCGCGGAGACGTGCAGGCAGCGCCTGCGCACACCGCAAAGCGGTAACCAAGAGGGACTGAAGTTGACTTCCCGCGAGTTGGAGATCGCCAAGTTGGCGGCGAACCGGGAGAGCAACAAAAGTATTGCCGCGAAGCTCCATGTTTCAGTACGCACGGTGGAGGGGCATCTCTACCAGATCTTCGGCAAGCTGAAAATCGTGGAACGCTCCGAGCTGAGCTTCGCCCTTGGCAACGTCGAAGGTGGTGCGAAATGACTGAGGTGGTTTCGACCGATGCGCTCGTCGGACGATTCAGCGTGATGGCAGCCGTTGTCGACTGCCTTCTCGATGTCAACGGCCCCGGGGTCCTGCTTTTCGGCGACGCGGGCATCGGCAAAACGGCACTGATTAATGAAGTGGTCCATGAATTGGGGCAACGTGTCCGCCCCTTCAGGGTCTTTGCCGGTCCCACCCTGGCCTCCGTGCCGTTTGCCGCCTTGGCGCCGCTGTTGACGGCTTTGACCCCAAGCCAGATCAATGAACCGTTGTCAGTCCTCAGGGCCGTGGTAGCGGCGTTGAACCCGGCAGGCCAGCCCCATCCAGCACCCGCCGTCCTGATCGTGGAGGACGCACACCACATCGATGACAGCAGCGTGGCTGTCCTGGCGCAGTTGGCGGCGGCGGAAGCCGCCAAAGTCGTCTTCTTGTGCCGTCCGTATCCTGCGCCGCCAGCCGAGGTTTTCTCGATGTGGTCCGAGGGGCTCGTGGACCGATTCGACTTGCAGCCGCTCAACGAGCAGGAAGTTAACCAACTTTGCGCCCAGGCCTTGGAAGCGCCCGTCGTCCAGGGCACCAGCGCCGTCCTCTGCAAGTACTCCGGCGGAAACCCGATGTTCCTGCTGGAACTCATCGAGCACGCAAAGTCGCTGGGCCAGTTGGTCTGCCGCAACGACGCCTGGATGCTTTCGGGCGAGCTGCGGGGAACCAGCGTGCGCTTGATGGACCTCGTGCGGAACCAGATCCTGATGCTGGGAGCCGCGCAGCGTGAGACCCTCGAGACCGTGGCATTGGCGGAGCCTGTCCCGCTGAACGTCGTACAACAGGCCTGCGACTCCAGTGCCGTGGATGAACTGCAGGAACTGCATTTCATCGAGATCGCGTCCGACCCCGCCCGGCACGTCCGGCTGGCGCAGCCGCTGGTTGGTGAAGTGATCCGCCAGCTGGTCCCGACCGCCCACAGCATGACCATCCGGCGGCGCATCGTGGAGCTCATGGGGGCCAAGCCGCAGACCATGGACGGACTGCTGCGCTTCGTCTCCTGGGGTTTGGAATCAGGCACCGAGGTTCCGGACTCCGACATCCTGGAAGCAGCCCAGCTGGCCAACCGCTTGTTCATCCCCAGCTACGTGGAACGGGTAGCCGGCGCGATCAAGGATCCTTCGCTGAGGCTGGCAGCCCAGGTGGAGGTGGCGCGGGCCAAATGGTACCGGGGCGACATCAGGGGATCGGTGTCCTCGCTTGCCGGAGTGGTGGACAGGACAAATGATCCGCGGACGGTCCGGCAGGCATCGATGTTGGCGGCCCAGCTTGCCGGGCGTCAAGGCGTCGGGCCGAACGCCATCAAACAAGCAGCATACGAATGGGAGGCGGCCCTGGCCAGGCTCGCCGAATCCCGTCAGGGGATCGACCCTGGTGAACTGGAACGCGGGAAGCTGGGAAGCAGGCTCCTCTCGCTGGAAGGCCTCCAAGCCGAAGGCCACTACGTCGAGACAGAGCGTGAGCTTCGCCAGATCTGGAAGGAAACGGACGACGACGAGTCCCGCCTCGTGGCGGGCACCCTCCTCGCCGAGGCCCTGGCTGTCACAGGACGCCCGGTTTCCGCCATCCAGATCCTGATGGAAATACAGGAGATGGTTTCCACAAGCGGCGACTGGAGCCTCCAGTACGCAGGAATGGTGATGCGCCGCTACATTCTGGCCTTGCACCAGGCAGGTGAGTTCGGCGTTCTTGAAACGTTCCTCAAGAACCATGTTTCGCAGGCACCGAACTCCCTGATCTATTCAGGCGGGATGCTGCACCTGGCCGCAGGAATGGTGGACCTGCGCAGGGGAGACCTGGGGGTGGCGCTGCCCCGGCTTCGCCAGGCGGTCAGCATGCTGCGGGTCTCCGACATGGGAAGCGACCTGCCCGACGCCGTTGCTGCCGCCGCCTACGCGGCGTCGATCCTGAAACGCCGGGACACGGCCATGACGTACTCAAGCGAGTACGACGCATTGATCCGGGAAGGCGTGCATCCGTCGCTGCTGGCGCAAGGTCATGCGGCCGTTGCGCGAGCCGAACATACCGGATCGCAGACGGCGATTGCGAGACTCATGTCCCTTGCCGATTCCGCGGCCGCGGACGGAGCGATCGGCGCCGAGATCGACATCCTGATGTTGATCCTGAGGCTGGGAGACACGGGTGTGGCGCGTCGGCTGATAGCAGTAGCCGAGGGCAGCGAAGGCCGGACGGCTGAGTTTGCCCTGAGCGTCGGGCTTGCCCTTGCGCACAAGGACGCGGACCGCCTCATTGAGCTGAGTGAATCGGCCGCCAGGGACGGACTGGAGTTGGCCGCAGCTGATTGCGCCGGCCACGCCCTGCGGATCCTGGAAAGCAGGGGTGACAAGGCGCGCCAGCTGGAGGGACAGCGACTCCTCAAGCGCCGCACCGCTGCCCTCGACAAGGCCGGCCCGGTCCTTGAGGGGGGTTCCCCGGATCTCCAGAAGCTGACCCGCCGCGAACAGGAAATTGCAACGCTCGTGCAGTCGGGTTCGAGCAACAAGGACATCGCGCTTAGCCTGGGCTTGTCATTGCGCACCGTTGAAGGTCATCTGTACCGAATGTTTGCCAAGCTTGGCATCAGCCACCGGGAAGATTTGATGAACGGTGCCCACGGCACGCAGGGCCTGGGCTAGCCGCACGCGCGGCTTCCTTGCCCACTGCTTGGGGTGACCGCTTCCCCGAAGCCTCCTTCCGCCGTCGTCCGCTGCAATGAAGGGCGCGAGGCCTTAAAGCGAGTACTAAATCGAGTGGTGAAAAGCGCCCGGACGGGTAGTCAATGGCCCCGGAAGGGGCCGCGCATCCAAAGACGGGTATAGCCCACTCGCGCCCGCCCTAGGGGTTCGTTAATACGCTTTTCCTGATGGCAACCGCCACTCATTTGGGGATAAGTGGGTCTCGAGATGAAACGCAGGAAGAATTCTTTGCTCCAGGAAAACCACCCGGTAATCCGGCGAGAAGTCAGCTCCAATGCGACCGGTCTCCCGCTTTCGGCGGGTACCCCCACAATCGAGCCGGCGGCGAGCGGTCATGTGCCCTCTGAGACCAGGGCACATCCCGTTTCGCCGCCGGCTTTCTTTCACACTGGAGACAACAGGCACCGGGAGGTCGACTGACCATGGCACCGAACACGAAGGTAAAGACCCTCAAGGCAGAGCCCAGCGGGAGCTCGCAGTCCTTGCACACGCAGGCCCCAGCTTGGCCGGAGGGCGCGGGAACACGGACAAGCACACAGGACCAGGCCTTTACTTTCGACGTGGCGATCGTGGGCATGGGCTATGTCGGCCTGCCCACGGCCTTGGCCATCAACGCCTCCGGCCGGCGCGTTCTGGGCCTCGACGTGTCCGATGCCCGCCTGGCCGTGATCCGCGAGCAACGGGCCGATCTCCTCGACTCGGACAAGGAGCGGCTCAGCAACGCACTCCTGGACCCGACCTTCATGCTGAGCAGCGATTTGTCGTTGCTTGCCCGCGCGGCGGCGGTGGTTGTGTGCGTTCCCACTCCCGTAGACGAGTACTTGGTCCCGGACCTTGGCATTCTCCGGGCGGCGTGTGCCTCGGTGGTCGATTTCGCCACCACTGGCCAGCTGCTGATGCTGACCTCTACAACGTACGTCGGATCCACCCGCGACCTTCTGGCTTTGCCCCTGGCTGCCAAGGGACTTATTCCGGGCCGCGATGTGTTCGTGGCCTTTTCACCCGAGCGCATCAACCCTGGCGTGGATTCGTTCTCCCACGAAGACGTTCCCCGGGTAGTCGGCGGCGTGACCCCGGCCTGCGGCGAAGTTGCCGAACGGCTTCTGAGCGCCAGCACCAAGCTGGTCCACGTTGTACCGTCGGCGGATGTCGCCGAAATGACCAAGCTGGTGGAGAACACCTTCCGGGCCGTCAATATCGCCTTGGCGAACGAATTCGCCGATATCTGCCACGAACTCAATATGGAGGTCATGGACGTTATCGATGCGGCTTCCACCAAGCCATATGGATTCATGGCGTTCACTCCCGGCCCTGGGGTCGGCGGACACTGCATACCGTGCGACCCCCACTACTTGCTGTGGCAATTACGCAAGGCCCGCTTGACGGCTCCGGTGATCGAGCAAGCGATGGCCGGGATTGCAGGCAGGCCGCACCAGGTGGTGGAGAAGGCCCGGCGCATCCTGTCGGACCGCAATCACGGTGTTGCCGGTGCCCGCGTCATGGTGCTCGGAGTCGCGTACAAGCCCGATGTCGAAGATCTCCGGGAATCCCCGGCACTGGAGATCATCTCCGCCTTGATCGCCGACGGAGCGGAAGTGGCATTCTCCGATCCTTGGTGCCGGACGGCTCCGGATGGCCACGGCGGGACGCTCGAATCCGAGCAATCGCCTGCTGACTGGGGCGCGGATCTGGTGATCCTGCACACGAGGCACAGCCGGATGGAACTTGACTGGCTGGCCGGGGCATCAGCAGTCCTGGACACGACGTACCGCTTGCCCAAAGCCGACAACGTAACCCGGCTCTAGATCCACCAGGTTTTCGACGGAAGCAGGAGTAATGAAAACAGCAATCACCGGCGGTGCCGGTTTCATAGGAAGCCACCTTGTTGAGCACTTGTTGGCAGCCGGGGACGAAGTCGCCGTGCTGGACAACTTGTCGACCGGACGCTTGGAGAATCTCAAGGGCGTCATCGGCCACAGGAACTTCCATTTCGTCGAGGGCACCATTCTCGACCGGGATGCGGTGGACAGGGTCGTGGCGGGTGCCGACAGGGTCTTCCATCTGGCCGCCGCTGTTGGGGTGAACTTGATTGTCGACCACCCGTTGGAGAGCCTCCGCACGAATATCCATGGCACCGAAGTGGTCCTGGACGCGGTCCTGGAATCAGGTGCCTCAATCTTGCTGGCGTCCACAAGCGAGATCTACGGCAAGAACACCTCGGACAGCCTCTCGGAGGAAGCGGACCGCATCCTGGGATCCGCGCTCAAATCCCGGTGGACCTACGCTGCGGCCAAGGGCATTGACGAGGCATTTGCCCATGCATACTGGCGCCAATTCGGGTTGCCGGTTGCCATCGTGCGGCTCTTCAACACAGTAGGCCCGCGGCAGACGGGCCGCTATGGAATGGTTGTTCCGCGACTTGTGCGGCAGGCGCTCCTCGGTGAGCCCCTGACGGTATACGGAGACGGCCACCAGACGAGGTGCTTCTCCTACGTGGGCGATATCGTTCCCGCCATCGTCCGCATTTCCGAGGAGCCGCTTGCCTACGGAAATGCCTACAACCTCGGCGGCAGTTACGAGATTTCAATCCTGACGTTGGCCGAAAGGATCGTTGAACTCCTTGGGAGCGGCAGCGCCATCACCTTGGTGCCCTATGAGCAGGCGTACTCGGAAGGCTACGAGGACATGCGCCGGCGGGTTCCGGACAACAGCAAGTCTTTCGGGCTTGTTGGCTTCGAGCCGAAGACCACCTTGGATGAAATCATCCTCAACGTCGCGGCCGACTACAAGCCGGCAAAAGTCCTGGATCCCGCACGTTGGAAGATCACCCTCGCGTCTTGATGCGGGCCAGAACAAGCCGTGCCGACTGAAGCGGCGTCGTTCGACTGAAGTCGTTCAAGTGAAGAAGTACCGTGAAGAGAAAGGCTGAGTGCAAATGAAACGAATCTGGGGGGCGTCTTTGTCTCAACCTCGCCACAGGGCCGAACGCTTGAGCCCCAAGGGAAAGTCGCGTTGGCTCGCAGGCGTTCTGAGCGTCCTGATGTCAACGTCTGTCTTTGGGATAGCGGTACCGGCCGCCCACGCGGCGCCGAACACCATCATTACCCTGACTTTCGACGACGCCAACGCAGATCAGATTCCCGCTGCGGCTATCCTCAAAAGCAACGGGCTCAAGGGCACGTTCTTTACGCCGTCGGGCTTCCTCAACGCTCCGGGCTACATGACAACCCAGGAAGCACTGGCGTTGCAGGCGGACGGAAACGAGATCGGCGGCCACACAGTCACCCACCCGGACCTGGCCCAAATGGGTGCGGACGAGGTCACACGCCAGATCTGCAATGACAGGGTCAATCTCACCAACATGGGATTCACCAACGTCACCAACTTCGCGTACCCCTTCGCTTCCCTGACCCCGGCAGTGGAAACCACCGTCGCCGCCTGCGGATACAACAGCGCCCGCGGGCTCGGTGACCTGGAAAGCAAGGTGCCCGGAAGCGCAGGGCTGGGATTCGCTGAGACCCTTCCTCCCGCTGATCCTTATGACACAAAGGCCCCGGACGAAGTGGACAACACCTGGACGTTGACCGACCTGCAGAACCTGGTCACCAAGGCCGAGCCCGGCGGCGGCTGGGTGCAGGTGACGTTCCACCACATCGGTACCGGTATCGATCCAACGTCAGGAATCGCGGATCCCCTGACGGTTTCCACCGCGCTCTTCACCCAGTATGTACAGTGGCTCGCCGCGGAGAAGGCCGCCGGGCGGATCGCCGTCCAGACGGTCCAGGAGACGCTTGGCGGAGCCGTCAAACCCGTTGTCGCCGGGCCGCCCGCACCGCCTCCCGTCACCGCGGGGAACCTCGTCAAGAATGCGAGCATGGAAACCGCTGGGCCGGTAGCTTCGGGACTGCCGCAATGCTGGGCCCAGGGCAACTACGGCAGCCACACTTCGGCCTTCACCACGGTAACCCCCGGGCATGGAGGCACCACCGGGACCCATGCCGAGCAGCTCGTGATGTCGGCCTATGTCAGCGGGGACGCCAAGCTAGTGCCAACCCTCGACCTGGGCGAGTGCGCGCCAAGTGCGACTCCCGGCCACACCTATGAGATGAAAGCCTGGTACACCTCGACGACGACGACCCAATTCGAACTGTATTACCGCACGGGGCTGGGAACGTGGACGTATTGGACCGCTAGCCCGTATTTCCCGGCGTCGACCGCATGGGCACACGCTACGTGGACCTCGCCCGCGCTTCCAGTGGGTGCTTCGGCCGTCAGCATGGGCTTGAACCTGCTCGGCAACGGCACCTTGATCACGGACGACTTTGAACTCTATGACAGTGCAGGTATAAAGCACTTCATAGACGTCACTCCTACCACGGCGTTCTATGAGGAAATCAGTTGGCTGTCGAACAACTTGATTTCGCAAGGTTGGCCTGACAACACCTACCGTCCCCTCACGTCAATCACCCGCGAAGCCATGGCAGCGTTCCTCTACCGTTTCTCCGGAAGCCCTGTAGTGCCGGCGAACGCGCCCACGTTCTCCGATGTGCCAGCCGGCGCTCCGTTCTACAACGAGATCCGTTGGCTGGCATCCACAGGCATCACCACGGGGTACCCGGACGGAACCTACCACCCAGGTGAGGCCGTCAGCCGGGCCGCGATGGCCGCGTTCCTCTATCGTCTCAAGGGCCGTCCCTCTGTGCCGGCGAACGCACCAACCTTCTCCGATGTGCCGGCCGGCGCTCCGTTCTACAACGAGATCCGTTGGCTGGCATCCACAGGCATCACTACCGGCTTCCCTGACGGCACGTACAGGCCAACCACCGCAATCAACCGTGACGCCATGGCTGCCTTCTTGTACCGCTACAACATTGATTTCCCGAAGGGTTGAGCGCGGCTCGTCCTGAGGGACAGTGGGTGGGATTTCCCAGCAAATTTCCGGTGTTCTCCCGCCCAAGGCCACGTACACTGCGAAAAGCACGTAAGACAGGTCCCAAGGGAGCGAATGGTGAATCCGGCGAAATCGACGGTGAAGCGTTGGAACCGCCCGGCCGTCTGCACTGCATTTTGCGTGGCCCTGCTGACGGCGGCCTGCACCGGACCAGGGCCGGCGCCGAGCCCGACCCAATCAGCCACGACGGCCGGGCGCTATCCCTGGCACACCGGGATAGTGTCCACGACCTTTTGGGTTGGCGAGATCTTTGATCCCAAGGCCGCAGATGGCAGCCAAGTAATGTCCACTTACGACTCCCAATGGATGCAGAGCTACGGAGGCTGCGACGGCGTCGTGAAGAACGGCTGCCAGACCGAGGCGAGAGCCCAGGCAAAAGGATACGCACCGACCAGCATGACTCCGAAGGAGAACCCGTTCTACCTCGATCTTCCTTTCGATGACATCAACGATCCCATCGCGTTTGCTGAACGGGCCAGCGTCATCCCATGGGCGAATGATCCCGGGTTCGCTGGCAATGCCCAGAACCGTTCCTTCAGCTACATGAAGAATCAATGGGTCAGGATCCGGATGGGCAACCGCGAATGCTACGGACAGATCGAAGATGCCGGTCCGGGCCAGTATCACGACAAGGACTACGTCTTCGGTTCGAATGATGCCCGTCCAGCCAACAAGAACTTCAACGGGGCCGGCATGGATGTGTCGCCTGCGCTCAACGGGTGCCTTGGTTTCTCCGAGCTCGATGGCGAGTCGGACAAAGTCGACTGGCAGTTCGTGCCACGGGACCAGGTTCCGGCTGGCCCCTGGCTGAACATCGTCACGGTCAGCCAAGTGAAGTAGCCACGGCGGCCGGGGCCGTCCCAGGAACCCGGTACAAGCAGCCCCTCGAAAACTGGAGGTATCCATGCAGTGGCTTAAGAAATTGTTCCGGCACGGCAACGGCCGGCACCTCGCCCGACCGGCCGACGGCAAGAACCAGAACAGGGCGTAACGTACTGGCCCGGCATGATCCTCTCTTGATCGGCGGGATCAAGGCAGTTTGGCGTGGAATCCTGCACTCAACAAATCGGAGAAGCGCTGGGTTCCTTGATCGATGCCGCTGCACACGTGGCTGGCCGGATCCTCTGGAGTGTCCTGCGGGCACGACATATCCCGGTTCAGGGACCACATGGATACTCGTTGAACCCCCTTGCTGATGGCGAAGGAGTTCAATCCGCGGGCCGCATCAAGGTCGAACACTTCGCCCGGGAGATCGTTCCGGCCGATCATGGGGGTCAATCCCATCTTTCCCCAGATCTGTTCGCTGTTAAGGGCAATCCCCGCACGCTGATAGATGATGCTGAGCTGGTCGTTGGTGGACTGGGCCGCCGAGGTTCCGGCATCGAGCATGCTCTGCGATTGACTCCGGCTTGAACCGTAGTTCATGGTCATGATGTTGACCCCGGACAGCTGGACTCCGGCGGCGAGCATCTGGTCAACGGCTGAGGTTCCGGCGTCGGTCAGCCCTTGCGGGGTGACCGGGAGGGTCAGCCAAATTGAAAGGGCGTGCCCTTCCTTGACACGCTCCTTCTGGAGGGCAGCGACGGCTGCGGCGCGGCGCTGCCAGGCTGCGCTGTCCGCAAGGTTGTCGCCCTCGATGTCAAAGTCGATGGTTGCGGGGTTGTAGCGTTCGAGGACGGCCCGGTAGGCCCTTTCCAGATCTGTTGCGTTCTGGCAGGAGTTGGCGAGCTCACTGTTCACTGAGCCGCCGAAGGACACAGCGAAGGCGCCGCCGTTCGACCGGAGCTTGGCGATACGTTCTTCGAGCTTGAGTGAGGTCTTCGCGGCATCGAGGCTGTATGTGCTACCCCAACTCGGTGTGCAGGCCTGTCCAGCCATTGCCACCACAAACGCCAGAGTGACATTCTTGGTGCCCTCGCCCACGGGTGTCTCGAAAGCGTATTGAGGGACCACAGTGACGTCGACGTAGCCGGAAAACCACGGGGGCTCGAGGGAACCGTTTGCGTCCGTAGTAAACCGCCACACGAGGATGCCTCCCATCCCCACCACCACAAGGACTGCGGCAATGCAGGCCCGGGCGAAACCTGACAGCCGGCGGCGAGGTCCATTGGCTTGGGGCGACAAGCGACGGACGTCCCGCGCGCCGCCCGCCCCAGCCGAAACGGACGTGCCGCTTCCCTGTTTCCTGGACACGCTCTCCGCCATCCTTAAACTCCGACTGCCCTGATTGCACCATTTGACCATGAACAGGCCGGATTCGCCCCTGCCCGCGCCCCCGGGTTTGATCCCCGTGGTTTCGGCGCGTAGCGCACGAGTAGTGGTGCTGTCCGGACGCCAAGGTTGAGTGTAAAGACGGGTAGAGCCTACTCGTGTCCGTTGCCTCCCTAATTCATACGCTGATGGTGTCAGTTGGTTGAGGGCAACGGGGGAGAGACAGGTCTCACAATGGAAACGGACTCTCTGGTCCGAACGGCATCAGGACGCGGCGGATTCATCCGAGAAGGCGTTTGCCTCGAGTCCGAGCCTGTTCTTTGGGGATACAGCACAGTCCCTCCTATGGACCCAGCGCCAATTGACGGTGCTGCCGGACGGCAGCGCGCCCTCGCAGAGAGGGTCCCTGAGCGGGGGCCGGTGGTGAATAAGCCTTTGAGACCGAGGCTTCCCCCAGTCGCCACCGGCCCCTTCAGGAATCCCGGCAACTCGGGTTGGCAATGAGTCCCCGGGTGAAGGGCATCGCATCCGGCCCGGTCCGCACTTCGAGGAAGCGGGCAGGTCTATGGGCTGCCTCGTGGGTGTCGGTGTTGCTCTTGTTGACGGGCGCAACATCGCTGATCAACGGAAGCCAAGCTCCCGTCGGTGGGTCCGCGAACAATACCCCCACACCTTCTATCGCCCCGCTCTCTTCTGTCAGCTTGACGTTCGATGCGGGCCGGGCGAGCCAGATGGAGGCGGCCCGGATCCTGAAGGACCACGGACTCCGGGGCACCTTTTTCATCGACTCGGGCTTTGTTGGCGCACCTGACTACATGACAACGGACAATCTCCATAGCCTGGCCGCGGACCAGAATGAAATCGGTGGCCACACAGTCACCCTTGCCGATGTGACCTCCGTAGAACCCGATGAAGCGTCGAGACAGATTTGCAACGATCGGGTGAACCTCACGGACTGGGGCTTTAAGGTCACTTCCTTTGCCTATCCGTTTGCGGCTTCAACGCCGAAATCGGAGGAACTGGTCGCCGGATGCGGCTACAACAGCGCGCGAGGCCTCGGCGAGATCAGCACTCCTGTTGACTGCGTCGGCTGCGCGGCAGCAGAAACTGTCCGCCCCGCCGACTTGTTCCGGACGCGGGCGACCTCGGAGGTCGGCAGCAAATGGACGTTGGCCGACCTTGAGGCGACCGTAGCGCAAGCCGAAAAGGCCGGCGGCTGGTTACAACTGACCTTCTACGACATCGACAACAGCGGCAGTCCCCGCTCCATCAGCCCCGCGTTGTTCGAACAGTTCGCCACCTGGCTGGCGGCCAAGACCCAACCAGGGACGATGGCCGTGCGCACGGTACACGACGTGATCGGCGGCGTGGCGAAACCCGTGGTGAACGGTCCCGTGGCCGCTCCGGCAGCACCGGGACAGAACGCCATTCGGAATCCGGGGCTCGAAACTGCTGGAAAGTACGGCTTGCCGCAATGCTGGCAGGTGTCGTCCTACGGCAAGAACGCCGTCGTTCTGAGCACTTTGACTCCAGGTCGCACCGGTGCGGTGGCCCGTCGCCTGGACGTGACCGAATACGCCTCCGGTGACGCCAAATTGCTTCCCGTCCTCGATCTCGGAGCATGCGCTCCGAGCGTGAGTGCAGGCCACAGCTATTCGCTCAGGGCGTGGTACCAGTCCAACGCGAAGACCCAATTTGAAGTCTATTACCGCAACAAGCTGGGCACGTGGACCTATTGGACAGCCAGTCCGTGGTTCACGGCCAACACCAGTTACGAGCAGGCGATCTGGGAAACGCCGCCCGTTCCGGCAGGAGCCGAGGCCATCAGCTTTGGAATGAACCTCTTCAGTGATGGCCAGCTTGCTACCGACGATTACGAAATGTACGACACTGTGGGAGCACCGTCGCCGTGATAGTTCTTTCGATCTTTTTGGTTCTGGGAGTCAGCACGATCTTTTGGTCTCTTGCCGGGCTGGTCCGTCTCGCGGGTGAGGAGTCGTGGCGGGCCCGGGAATTGTCCTTCCGGATCCGCGGGTGGATCGCCTTGCTGCGCGGCGTCAACGCGCCGATCCCTCGACGTCAACGCGCCCGCCATCGCGCAAAGGGAGTGCGGATCTCCCCGGCGAATGTCGCGGTCCTCATGGCCGCCCACAACGAGGCTTTGGTCATCAGCGAGACAATCCTTGCCGCGTCCGCTTTAGTCCCTCGACGCAACATCCACGTCGTTTCGGACATGTCCACCGATGACACTGCGGCCATTGCGCGGGCCGCCAGGGTGAAGGTCCTTGACCTGGAACCGAACCGTGGCAAGGCAGGTGCACTCGCGGCGGGCATCGCCCATTTCGATCTGTGCAGGCGGTTCAAGGTGGTCATGCTCCTGGACGCAGACACCCGCCCGATGCCGGATTATCTCGAAACGGGGCTCCCGCTCTTTGACGACCCCGCGGTGGTCGCCGTCGCGGGACGGGCCAAGTCAATCATGAGCCCGGCACCTCCGACGGCGATGGGCCGCTTCCTTGTGGCCTACCGGGAGCGTTTGTACATCGCGGTCCAACTCCTGCTCAAGTACGGCCAGGCAGCCCAGGGTGCCAATGTCGTCTCCATCGTGCCTGGATTTGCCAGCATGTACAGAACCAGCGCGCTCGCGAAAATAGAGGTCTTGGCGCCCGGACTGGTGATCGAAGACTTCAACATGACGTTTGAAATCCATGCAAAAAAGCTGGGACGGATCGCATTCCATCCCTCGGCCGCTGTTGCGTACACCCAGGATCCGGACAATCTGAAGGACTACATCAAGCAGGTGCGGCGGTGGATACTCGGTTTCTGGCAGACCGTCAGGCGGCACGGCCTGCAGTTCAGCCGATTCTGGTTTGTCCTGGGTTTGTACATTGTTGAACTCGTAGCCAGCTGCCTCTTCTTCGTGCTTCTGGTGCCGGCTTTCCTGCTATCGTCCCTCGCTGCTGTCGAGGTGTGGATTTTTGGCAATCGATCGGACGTTTTTGTCTTTCTGTCGGGTGTCCTGCGGCCCCAGGACGTCCTCATTGGGGTCTTCCTGCCGGACCTTTTCCTGACAGTCCTTGCCGCAGTTTCGATGCGCAACCCGCGTTTTCTGTTGATGGCGCCCCTGTTTCCGCTGATGCGGATCCTGGACGCAGTCATCTGCCTCCAGGTCCTGCCCAGGGCGTACTCGTCGAGTTCGTCGGGAGTGTGGGTCAGCCCGGTCCGGAGGATCCAGCGCCAACCCCAGGAAGTCTCGACGCCGGGGCCTTCCGTCGTGCGGACGGGCTAGCGCACAATCTGGCGAAGTGAGCGGACACACGGACGCCCACGCTACACAGCCATCGCGGCTGTGTGGCGTGGGCGTCCGGCACTCCCGGAGTATGTAGTGTCCGGTTGACCCTCAGGGACCTGGGAACGCGTGTCGCGTTAGTTGGTCACTCCCGCGGTGGTGACAACAGAGAGCCACGGACCGGCGGGCACACTGGCGCGGTCAACGAAACGCCACGATACGTGGTCGTTGTCGCCGTCCAGATCAGCGAAGCCCAGGCAGCCGTTCAAGGCAGGTGACACATCCATGCCCGCACCCTGGCTCGGGTCGCCGGAGAACTGCTTGTTGGCAGGACGCGCGTTGTTCGCACCGAAGACGTAGGCGGAATCGTGGTAAAGGGAGCCGCTGGAGGGGCCGGCATCTTCGACTTGTCCGTAGCAGACGCTGCCATTGGGGCCGGTGATCTGGACCCATGCGTTTTTCATGTAGCTGTAGCTCGAGTCCGCGCAGTGGTTGACGCCCGTTTTGGCGTTGTCCGCGGCGGCCCACGGAATCACGTTGCAACGCTCGGCGAAGGCGACACTGTCATTGACGTCGTCGTAAGGCAGGTCCAGGTAGAACGGGTTCTGCAAAGGCTTGGGCTGGTGCAGCGGGAAGTACCCATTACTGGCAACGCGCTGTTCCGTGGCGCATTTGAAGCTCGTGCCGGTCCCGGAACTGACTCCGTCACAACCGCCGTAAGTGCTGCCGGGGCAACCGCTCGCGCTCGACGGAGTGGTTCCCATGTTGATGCCGGTGTGCTGCAGAGCCCACTGGCCGTTGTACGTGGAGCAGACCTGGGAGCCGTCCGAGAGGCTGGCATTGAAGATCTCGCCCACCCAGAAGGTGGTGCTCACGATGTTGGTGTGCAGCGGGTATGTTCCCGTGACGGGCAGGGGCGCTGCCGTTGGTGCGGGTGCGCCGGCGGCTGGAGCGGAAGCAGACGGTGCGGCCGGAGCGGGCGTGCTCGACGGCGTCGTGACCTTGGTAGGGGCCGGCGTCGGCGCCGGGGTGGAGGTGCGCGTTGGCGCGGATGAAGCGGAAGGCGACGAGCTCGGCCGCGAATATGAATCGCGGTCGCCGGCCTGGTAGGAGGATTTGTGTGATGACTGGACAGCGGACATGGTGGCGAACCCGCCGAAGGCAAGGACCGCCAAGGCGACTAGTGCTGTGAACAGGTGTTTCATATTTTGGGTGACATATCTGTTGGGGACATAGACATACGAGACCTGGGCAATGGGTAAGGCGATCTGCGGCCGAACGCGCCGCAGCGTCGTACACGGCCAAATGGTGTGTCACGACAGAGTGGTTACGAAAATCGGCTGCGCTTCAACTCCCCAGAAGTAGCCAGCCGGAACTTACTCTTGCGGCACCAGCTTACACAGTTAGATCACAGGGTGGTAACAGCGGATGCAAATTCGGCGAAGGAACCGGCCTGGAAACGACGCCTTGGCACTTCGCCTGGAGGCCCCGTGGAGCGGGGATATTCCGCGCTAGTAGCCCCGGAAAACCAAGTAGTTACCACTCAATTCAGGGCTGAAACCCGGAGGTAACGTTTGGAAATGACACCGGTCCGTGCCACAGCCGTCAGGAACGTGTGTCCGGCGGCCCGAAGATGAGACAGGACCATGGACGAAACCGAAGGGACCCACACCTCGCCCCCGATTATTCGGGCAGCCGAGCTCCAGGAGATTGTCATTGCCTTGTCAGGGCCGGAACCGGCCGGGATAGTCATCTCGGGACCGGGCGGCTCCGGAATGACCACCCTCTTGGACGCCGCGGCTTCAGTGCTGGGCGGGTCCTTTAGCGTAATCGCCCACAACGTCTCGGAGTCATTCGCGGACATTCCTTTTGGAATCGCCATGGCGCTTGTTCCGGACCTGCCGGCCAGGGCCAAGGTGTGGCCGGGTTCCATCGTGGCAGCTTGCCGCAAAGCAATACGTGGGGCTGCGACATCCGGATCCGCCGCCTTGCTGGTGCTGGACAACATCGATTTCCTGGATGACATGTCCCTTTGGCTCCTGAGCCAATTGCTTGTTGAACCGGACATCCGCCTGATTGCCACACACCGCTCGGACCGGCCCTTGAGGATGGAACTCATGGAGTCCGTGGTTTCACGGCAGCTTGCCGTTGTGACGCTGGATGATCTTACGGAGCAGCAGCTCCGCGAATTCCTTGATGATCGCCTCGGCGGGCGTGCTGCCCGCAGCCTGGTCCGGGACATCCATGCCCTCACCGGAGGAAACCTGCAGACCGCGAAGTTGCTGGTGGACGAAGCCGCGGCGCGTGGCGAGATCGTGGAGCAGGCTGATTCCTGGATATTGTCCGGGCCGATCCGCCTGGACGGTTCGCAAGCGCTCGAGCTGACCCGCCACCGGCTTGAGGGCTATTCCGTGCCGCAGCGGCAGGTCGTGGACATTCTGGCGGTGGGGGAGCCCATACCGCTGGCAGTCCTTGACCAACTTGTCCAAAAGCGGGCGATCGAAGCGCTGCGGGCCGACGGAACGATCCGTGTCCAGAAAGACAGCCAGGAGACGGCAACGCTCAGCCACGCCATCGAGGGAAGGCTGGCCCGGCAGCAGCTGGGAGCTGCACGGATCCTCGAACTACGCCGGAGCATCTACGCGTCGTTTTCACCCGTTGCCGATGACTCGCTCTGGACGCTGTTCCGTCGCGTGGACCTCGAACAGGCGAGTGGTTTGCCGGTGCCCGACGCCGATCTTTTGGCCGTGGCCATTGCCGCAAACGACATTCACGACAATCGGAGGGCCCGGCGGTCCGCGGAAGCGGTGCAGGCGCCGGAACTCGGGCTGGTTGCAGGTGTGGAACTGGCAAGGGCGCTCTACCAAACAAGGGATTTCTCCGGGGCGGTCAGGGTCCTGAAGGGTTTGGTGGCGAACACCCCCGACGTCCTGACTCTGGACTTCGCCCACGCGGTATGGCTCCTGCTGCATGCGCTTTTGCCGACATCGCCCGGGGCCAGTGTGCTGCAGGCGGTCCTCCAGGATGCCCGACGGCGGCTGGAGGCTGCCGCCGTCGGAATCCAGCCGGGCGGGGAGGCCCATCGTGACCATTCGGCCGTCCGGGACGAACTGGATGTTCTCCAGCTGTATCTGGATGCGCAGAACGGCACCTGGCCTTCAGCCAGCGGTGAGCTGTTCCAAAGGCTTAGCCATAGCCAATTGGTCGATCCTGGATTGCGTACGGAGCGCCATCCACCACCGCCTACCCAGGCTGGCGTGCTGTTGATGGCCCTCGTATCCCAAGGGCTGGCCGTCAGCGGACGGTTCGCGGACGCCGTCGCCCTTTCGACGCTGGCCCTCGAAGCCGTGGGGCGGCTGCCACGGTGCCCCGTGGACTTCCACTCCACGGTGCTGACCATCCACGGGTCCAATCTGATCTGGCGCGGGCAATGGGGCGGCCCCGAAATGTTCTGCGCCGGCAGTTCCAGCTACAGCAACCGGATGAGCTATTTCGGCGGCTCCGCCCACCTTTACAGGGCGCTCGTCCTCGCCAGGCAGGGGAGCCTGGAACTGGCGTGTGAACAATTCCGCCAGGCCAAGGCCCGGCTCGATGAAGCCGACCCCGACGGGCTCCTGCCACCGGCCCTCGGAGGACTTGCCGCGGCTGCGTGGTTGCTGGGCGATGTCAACCAGGTACGTCGCGCGTTGGCGGCCTACGACTCGCGGGCCAGCGGCGGGAACTATCTCGCCTCGCAGCTCGCCGAAAGCTATTCGTCCGCCGCCCGGTCAGTGCTGGTTGGCGCGGAACACTCGCACCGGAAACTGCTCCAACTTGCCGGTTCTGCCGCCAAGAAGGGACACCGGGCCCTCGAAATGTTGAATCTCGGCCTGGCTGCCCGCACAGGCAGCCGGGGATACAGGCAGCTGGGAGCGGGAGTGTCCGAACTGGTGTGGAGCGTCGAGTCCGGCATACCGTCGGGACAGGAAGCAGGACAGGAAATGGGAACAGGGCAAGTCAGCACGGGGGAATCTCAGCAAGCGTTCGACCAGGAGGAAGCGTTCGCTTTTGACGAGCCCCACCCGGTCGGTCCGGAGACCGGGTCCTCGGTCCTTCCCGGCATTGTCAAGCTTTCACAGCGTGAACGGGAAGTCACCGCCTTGGTGGCCTCCGGGCTGAGCAGTGCTGAGGTGGCTGCTCGATTGGGTATTGCGGTGAACACGGTCAACGCCCACCTGCAGCGGGTTTACGGCAAGCTCGGGGTTTCGCGCAGGCAGAAGCTCTCCGAACTGTGGGACGAGTTGGCGAAGCCGGAGGAGTAGGGTCGGCGCTCCGCGGATGAAGGCAGCGAAGCCGATTGGTGGGACAATTACTAGGTGACGCCGCCACTCCTGGCGGTCAGCCGCTGGCGATTGCCACGTAGTCCTAACAAGGAGCACCGGTTTTGACAATGGTTTCCACCCCCGCGAGGGGAGATGCCCAGGTTTCCGCACTCGATGACGATGAAGTCCGTCGCATCCGGAACGACTTCCCCGTTCTTGAGCAGGAAATCAACGGCAAACCGCTGGTCTACCTGGATTCGGGAGCCACCTCGCAGAACCCCCGGAGCGTTCTCGAGGCTGAGCAGGAATTCTATGAACAGCGGAACTCCGCCGTCCATCGCGGCGCGCACCATCTTGCGGTAGAAGCCACGGACGCCTTCGAGGAAGCGCGTGCCACCGTGGCACGTTTTGTGGGAGTGCAGGACGATGAGCTGATCTGGACCGCCAACGCCACCGCCGGGCTGAACCTCCTGGCCTATTCGTTTTCGAACGCCAGCGTGGGGCGGGCAGCCGGCGACGCCGGGCGTTTTGCCCTCAAGCCGGGCGACGAAGTGCTTGTCACCGAAATGGAACACCATGCCAACTTGATCCCCTGGCAGGAATTGTGCCGGCGGACCGGAGCAAGCCTTAAGTACATTCCCTTGGACGACGCCGGTGCGCTGCGTCTTGAGGAAGCAGCACGCCTCATGACCGCGCGCACCAGGATCCTGGCCTTCACCCACACCTCCAACGTGCTTGGCAACATCAACCCCGTGGACGTGTTGGTCCGGATGGCCCGGGAAGTGGGCGCCTTGGTGGTCCTGGACGCCTGCCAGTCCGCGCCGCACCTGCCCTTGGACTTCAAGGCCCTTGACGTGGATTTCGCGGTATTCTCCGGCCACAAAATGCTGGGGCCAACGGGTATCGGCGCGGTCTATGGCCGCAGCGAACTACTCAATGCCATGCCACCGTTCCTGACCGGTGGTTCCATGATCACTACCGTGACCATGGAGGAAGCCCACTACCTGCCCGCCCCGCAGCGTTTCGAGGCCGGAACCCAGGCTATTTCTCAGGCGGTGGCACTGGCTGCCGCAGCAAACTACCTCAGCGAAACAGGAATGCACCGGATCGCCCTTCGTGAGGCGGAGCTTGGCCAAAGGCTTGTCACAGGCCTTAGCGCTATCGACGGCGTGCGAGTGCTGGGACCCGGTCCAGGAGAAGAACGGACCGGACTTGCCGCGTTCGACGTCGCCGGAGTGCACGCGCACGACGTCGGGCAGTACCTCGATGATCTGGGCATCGCCGTCCGGGTGGGTCACCATTGTGCCCAGCCTCTGCACCGCAGGCTGGGCCTGAGCGCTTCCACCAGGGCCAGTACGTACCTGTACACCACATCCGAAGAAGTCGACCTGCTGGTCGAGGCCGTCGCGCAGATCAGGCCATACTTTGGTGTAACCGCTGCCGGAGCCACATCATGAGCGGCCTGGATTCCTTGTACCAGCAGCTGATCCTGGAGCACTCCAAGACCCGCAGCGGTGGAGACCTCGCCAAGCTTCCGGCCGCGGCAACGGGCACTCCCGGCCCGGGACAGGGCGGAACGGGACAGAGCCACCAGCTCAATCCCATTTGCGGGGACGAAATCACCCTCCGGCTGAGTCTCGGCACTGACGGTGACGGACAGGCTGTCACGGAGATCCATTGGGACGGTGACGGCTGTGCCATTTCGATGGCCTCCGCGTCCATCCTCAGTGAAATGGCACCGGGCATGTCCCCGACGTCCCTTCGCCACACGATCGATCACTTCCGGGAATTGATGCGTTCGCGCGGCAAGCTGGAAGCGGATGAGGAACTGCTGCAGGACGCTGCCGCCCTGGCCGGGGTTGCCAAGTATCCTGCCCGGGTAAAGTGCGCCATGCTCGCATGGGTTGCCGCGGAGGACGCGCTGCGCCAAGCCGAGGCGGGCCAAGGGGTGTCCCAGGCTCTCTAACGCGGGTAGCCCGAGGTCGAGTAGCGTCCACTCTATTTCGGGCTCCGGGCCGGACTTAGCCTCGAAGCATGATTACCTTGGAGAGCAGGCGCGAATGGCGCCGGAGCCAGCATCGGGTCCGCAGGGCGGAATTCGTGGTTGTGGGATTGTTGCTCGTCCTCGTCGCCGCGACAATTCTCGCCGCCGTCGCGGGACTGATGCAGTAAGGGCCGGACGCACCAACGCAGCCATGCTGCGGGGTTCACGACCGACTATATGACGTTGAAAAGCCTACGAGATGACGTTGAAAAGCCTACGAGGCAAAGAAAAGCTCGGACCCGCAAAAACCGGTCCGAGCTTTTTTGTACCGTTGGCCTAGTCACCGCATCATTTGGGTACCGCTGCGATGAGCACCGAAATCGACATGAGACCGAGAATTGCCCAAACAAAGATCAATGACCAGTTCTTCTCTTGGGCTTTCCTGTGGGCCCCATGCCACACTCGTTCCATACTATTCGCGTCCATAGCAGCAAGGTATTCCTGCCGAAACCGGCCAAACAGCGTGCCAACCACCCTACTTGAAAGACTCATTACTCCATTTGAAATATCGGCTACTCGTATCATTCCCGTCGTGGCATTTCCTGGGTGTCAGCACTCAAAACCCGGAGAATCGTCAAGGTTCGGAGTCCCCGGAGAAGAACGATAGGCTGTTTCAGCGCATCCGGAAGTGGTTGGGAGCCTAGCCACTGCAACCACTGCGTGCATGGTTATGGAAGGACCGAGCGTTGAAGATTCTTGTACAAGGCGATTTGGGCCAGGTGGCCTACCACGTCGGTGACGAGGCGATGGCAATCGCAGCGGCTGATGAACTTCGAGCCCGGTTGCAAGCCGGAATCGTCCTCCTCACCCGCGACCCGGGACAAACCGGGGAGCTTTACGGCACGGCCGCGATAGACACCTTGGTGTTCCCCTGGCCGCCGGCAGAGCGCAGCAACCACTTGGAGCTCGTCCGCCGGGCGGCTCGAGGAGACAGGACGGCCTTGCCCCCGCAAGATTCGGTGTGGCGGGTCATTGACGAAGTGAAATCGGCCGACGGCGTGCTGATCGCGGGCGGCGGCAACATGAATTCATTGTATGGATGGTTGCTCTATGAACGTGCGGCGCTGGGCCTTATAGCGAAGGAACTGGGCAAGCCGTTGGTTGTGAGCGGACAGACTTTCGGTCCCACGCTGTTACCCCAGGATCAGCAAATTCTCCATGAACTCTTGGATTACGCGGCGTTGGTGGGTGCGAGGGAGCCATCTTCCTATGCGCTGGGCTTCCAGATGGGCCTGGGTTCCGGGAAGCTCATCAGGGTCCTGGACGATGCCAGCTTCCTGGTCCCGCCCGGATCGGTAGGCGCACTGCCCGGATCGGTAGACGCACTGCCCGGATCGGTAGGCGCGGAAAATCCAGCCGGGGAAGAGTTCGAGTATCCGGCCGGCCCTTTCATTGCGGCGACCTTTGGTCCCGAATCCTGGCGGGACGGAACCCGCAGCCTTGCAAAGCTGGGAGAGGTGTTGGACCGGGCCGTGGAGCTGACCGGCCTTCCGGTCTATCTGATCCCGCACGTCGGCCCCCTGGGCCAAGATGGCCAGGGCGGTGACCACGAGTCCCATGAAACTGTACTGGCACACTCCCGGAGCGGCCGGGTTCACGTTTGCCCCGTGCTTCCGGCCCCCGCGGCCGCGGCATTGACGGTGGCATCGGAGCTAGTGCTGACAAACCGCTACCACCCTGTGGTCTTCGGCCTAGCTGCCGGCGTGCCGGTTGTTGCGCTCGCGAATGACTCCTACTCGGATGTGAGATTGCATGGAGCCATGGGCAACTGGGGTGTGCAGGACTGGGCCTTGCCGCTGAGCAGCCTCGACATCGACGGTTTCGACCTTGCGATCGCCGAAGCATGGACGAGGCGCGCGGAAATCCGCGAGCACCTCGACTCGCTGCGTCCCCAGATACACGCCGTCCACGAGAACTGGTGGGACGCCGTCGCAAGCATTTTCTCGGCGACAGGCGTCGAAGCAGCAATGGGGCTGGGGGACGTCGTGACGCTTGAATCGGACTCGGAGTGGGCCAAACAGGCCCGCGGCCAACGGGCCCAGTTCCGTGCATTGAGCGGCGGTATCGCCAGCCTCTGGACGGAGTGGGACGACGTCCGCTCGCAACGCGATCTACTGTTGCATGAACGGAATGAAGCCCTGGATGAAAAGGAACGAATCGTGCAATCACGATCATTCAGGACCGCTTCCTTGTTGCGCAAAGGTGCCAACGTGCTGCGCCGTGTTTCCGGAGGCCGTCGATGAACGCCCAGGCCCGCGTCGCCGTCGTCGTACGCACAAAAAACCGGCCGGTCCTCTTGCGCAGGGCGCTCGCGGACATCTTTGACCAGTCCTTCGAGGATGTTGCGGTGGTCGTCGTGAACGACGGCGGGAATCCTGTTCCCGTAGACGCGCTCGCCAGGACCTGGGACCACCTTCCCGCCGGCAAGCTGACGATCCTCCATCACGAGGCCAGCAAAGGCATGGAGGCCGCGTCCAACGCGGGAATCCATGCCACGGACTCGGAGTTCATCTCCATTCATGACGACGACGATCGTTGGCACAGGGACTTCTTGAAGAAGACCGTGGGCTTCCTCGAGGGGGCGCCGCAGGCCCAGGGCGTGGCCGTCCGGACGGATATCGTCTATGAGGAAATCCGTGGCGGAGTCATCGAGCAGACCGGCTCCCAGGGGTTTGAGCATGAGCTTCGGGCGATCACCTTGTCCGATATGCTTCGCAGCAACCGGGTGGTGCCGATTTCCTTCCTGTACCGCCGTTCCATCCTGGAGCGGATCGGGTGTTACAACGAAGCGCTGGACGCCGTGGGGGATTGGGAGTTCAACCTCCGTTTCCTTTCGGCGTCTCCCATCGAATTGCTGGACGGCGAGCCCCTTGCCTACTGGTGCCATCGACCATCAGAGCGCGGCGACATGGGAAACAGTGTCATCGCCGGTGCCGATGACCACCAGAAGTTCGACCGCTATGTGCGTGATGTCTACCTTCGCGAAGAGGCAGGCAAGACTGGATACGGAACCTTGCTCTATTTGGCCCAGATGCACGGCCAGCAAGAAGGTGCAATCCGTGAGTTGCGCGAGTTGGCGGAGCGGATAAATTCAAGTGTGGACGAGCTGGGCCGAAGGGTGGCGTCCTTGGAAGAAACCGTCCTGAACAGGACCAGCTTTACCGATCTTGCCAGACGTCCCGGCCGGGTGACCGGCAGGATCGTCCGGTTCTTGCGCGGCAATCGATGACGTCCGGCTTATCCTCGAACCGCCCAACGCGGGCGAACGTGACCAGGTGCATCAGGCGCGGGTAAAAACATCGGGGACGCCATCGCCGTCGGCGTCCCTTTGCTCCTCCCACGCGACGCTGCGGTAGTGCCGGTTGCGGGCTTTGAGCACGACGGCGGCAAGCACCGCCGCGGCGAGGGAACCGGCGAGGATGGCCACTTTCGCGTGGTCATCGTGCGGGGAACCGGTACCGAAGCCCAGCTCGGCGATGAGGAGGGAGACGGTGAAACCGACGCCCGCCAGCATGGCCAGCCCCGCGACGTCGATCCATGTCAGGCCGTCATCCAGCCGCGCGCGGGTGGTCTTGGTGATGAGGAATGTAGTGCCGAAGACTCCTGCCGTCTTGCCCACCACGAGGGCCAGAACGATCCCTACAGCTACCGGGTCGCTCAGGGCAGCTCCGAGTCCCTCGGCGCCGCCCAAAGCCACGCCGGCAGAGAAGAACGCGAAAACAGGTACGGCAAAGCCTGCGGAGAAAGGACGCAAGCGGTGTTCGAAACTTTCGGCGAGCCCGGCCGCAGGTTCACCCTTCTTGCCTGAGGCCACGACGGGTACGGCGAAACCGAGCAGGACCCCGGCGACGGTGGCGTGGATTCCCGAGGCGTGGACGAAGGCCCAGGTGGCCGCCGCCAAGGGGAGTAGCAGGTACCAGCTGCGAACCCGTTTCTGGACGAGGAAAGCAAAGAGGGCCAGGGGCACCGCAGCGGCCAGCAGCATGAAGGGTTCGAGGCCGTTCGAGTAGAAGAACGCGATGATGCCGATGGCAATCAAGTCATCCACCACGGCCAGGGTCAGCAGGAAGGTCCGCAACGCGGCGGGCAAATGCGTGTTGATGACTGCCAGGACAGCCAACGCGAACGCGATGTCCGTGGCCGTCGGGATAGCCCAGCCCTTGAGTGTTTCCGCGCCCGAGCCGAGGTTGATGACCACGTAGATGAGCGCGGGAAGGACCACGCCGCCCACTGCCGCCGCCACCGGGACGATTGCTTTTGCGGGCTTCCGCAGTTCCCCGGCCACGAATTCACGCTTGAGCTCCAGCCCGGCGATGAAGAAGAAAACGGCCAGGAGCCCGTCGGAGGCCCAGTGGCCAAGGCTCAATTCCAGATGCCAGGGAGCGTAGCCGATCTTCACTTCGCGCAGTGCGAAGTAGCCGTTCGGCAGGGGTGAGTTTGCCCAGACGAGCGCGGCCACCGTGGCGGCGAGCAAGAGTGCGCCGCCGACGGTTTCAGTGCGCAGAATAGCCAGGATCCGTTGGTACTCGGGGAAGCTGGAGCGGCTCAAAACCCTGGAAGGGGCAGCGCGGTGCGGACGGTTCGCCATGTGGCTCCTTGGGGAGTTTGGGGTCGACAAAACTGTTGCCGACCAGACTTCCCGGCGCACCTGTGTTCAATTTTAGCCGAGGCCCCCAACTCACTCGCATTTGTTGTCGTTATGAGCCGTCAAAACGACAACAAACGCGAGCTAGTTGGGCTCGGAAGGGGCGTTAGGTGAGCAGCCCCGTGATCCCGATGACCGCCGTCGCGAGTCCGAGCACCATGGAGATGGTGACCAACACGACGTGGACCGTGAGGAACTTCGTGGCTTTCCCGTTGGCGTCGCGGGCACGGGAGTCGGCCATGACGCGGCGCAGGAACTGTGGCCACACAATCAGTGACCACGCGCCTGCGACGATCAGCACAATCGACAGCCCGGCTGCCAGCTGCACGCTAGTGGCTTTCGAGCCAGGCCTGGGCCTGCTGGGACTGGATGTTCAAGGCCTTGCCCACCATCGGTTCGGCTGCGTCGGCGATCTTGCCGCCGAGGAATGGAACCGACGACGTGACGGCACCTTCGAGCTCGACGCGGGTGTTGCCGCCGTCGGCCACCAGGCGCTGCACTGCGGTGACATCCAGCGGTGCGCCGGAAATCTTCAGGGAGATGTGGCTGGTCCGGGAGCCGTCGGCCGTCGGGGCGTCCCATTTCTCGGTCTGGGTGACGGTGAGTTTCTCGCCCACGAATTTGCGGGCGATCTCCGGGAGGCGCGTGGTGGGCAGGGTGCGGACCGTTGTGGTGGTGAAGGGTCCGGCGACGTCGCCGTCGATCTGGAATGATTCCAGCGTGCCGCCGACATACTCGCTCGTGTGGCGCAGGAAGTCTTCGTCAATGAAAGTAGCTGCTACGCGGTCGACGCCGTAGGGCAGGGTGGTGGATGCGTTCAGGGCCATGGGGTCCTCCGTGAATATCTCGGTTGAAAGCTCTTGCGGCTCCCAAACATCCTACGGTGTGGGCGGGGTAGGCTAGGAACGCCCCGGGATTCGAGAGAATTTCGGGTTTTCGTGCTGCCTTTCCCTATCCGACTTCCCTCTTCCGAGGAGTGCCATCCATGAGCCCCAAAGGCCAACCATCAGCGGTCAACTCCGGAATCAGCCCTGCCGGCACTGTCGCATCCCTTGATGGATTGCGGCGTGCCCTGGGTGAGGACCGGACGTTCGCGCGGGTCAGGCCTGAGGCTTCGCGGGCGTTCGGCGAACGCAGCAGCGACTACCAGATCAGCGCCCCCGCAGGCTTGAGGGCCGCGCTGCTGGCGGAAATGGCCGACGGCCTCGCCTCCCGGAAGCTTGAAGACAGCGCCGTGGTGTTGGCCGTCACGGCAACGGGTCGAGAAGCCGAGGACCTCACCGAGGCCTTGGCCGCCTATCTCCCCGCGGACTCAGTGGCGGCCTTCCCCAGCTGGGAAACCCTGCCGCACGAAAGGCTCTCCCCGCGCTCGGACACCGTGGGCCGCAGGCTCTCGGTCCTTCGCCGCCTGGCCCACCCGGAGAGCTCGACGGCGGGACCCCTGCGGGTGGTCGTGGCGCCCGTTCGCGCCGTGGTCCAGCCGGTCGTGGCGGGCCTCGGAGAGCTGGTCCCCGTGACATTGAGGGTGGGGCAGGAAATGCCCTTCAGCGACGTGGTACGCCGCCTTGCCGACGCTGCCTACTCGCGCGTGGACATGGTTACCCACCGTGGTGAATTCGCCGTCAGGGGCGGTATTTTGGACGTGTTCCCACCCACCGAGGACCACCCGATCAGGGTGGAATTCTTCGGCGACGAAGTGGACCAGATGCGCTGGTTTGCGGTGGCCGACCAGCGTTCGCTCTCGGGTCCGGCCGTGCACCACCCCAGCGAGTTGCACGCCCCGCCTTGCCGGGAAATCCTCATCACGCCGGCGGTCATGTCCCGCGCCGCGAAGCTCAAGGCCGACATGCCGGCCGCCGCGGACATGTTGGAAAAGATCGCGGGCGGCATCGCCGTCGAGGGCATGGAGTCCCTGGCGCCGGTCCTGGTGGACGCCATGGTGCCTTTCGTGGACCAGTTGCCGGCAGGTTCGATCGGTGTGGTCATTGAACCTGAGAAGGTCCGCACCCGCGCGCATGACCTCGCCGCCACCAACGAGGAGTTCCTCGAAGCGGCCTGGTCCACGGCGTCCGACGGCGGGGCGGCGCCCCTCGATCTCGACTCGGTATTGGGCTCCCAAGCCGCTTCAGCGTTGCACGCGGCCAGTTTCCAATCCTTGACGGACACCCGGAGTGCGGCGCTGGCCCACGGCGTCTCCTGGTGGTCCATCACGTCGTTGGCGACCGACGAAGACCTGGTCCTCGACATCGACGTCCTGAACCTGCACGCCCGTGAACCGCGCGGATACCAGGGCGACGTCGCGGAAATGCTCGAATTCATCGGTTCCCATGTGCGGGACCAATGGCGCATCGTGGTGGCGACGGACGGCCCCGGGCCTGCCCAGCGCCTCGCAGAATTGTTCCATGATGCTGATATCCCGTGTTCCCGCGTCGACTCCCTGGCCCACGAACTCCAGGCAGGCATCATCGAGGTGACCACTGCCGCCGTCGGACGCGGTTTTGTCCTGGACGGCCTCAAACTGGGGCTCCTCACGGAAGCGGACCTCCTGGGCCGCTCGTCGGCCGGCTCCACGAAGGACATGCGGCGCATGCCCTCGAAGCGGCGCAACGCCGTCGACCCCCTCCAGCTGCACGCAGGCGACTTCGTGGTCCACGAACAGCACGGGATCGGGAAGTTCGTGGAGCTGATCCAGCGCAAGGTGGCCGGCTCATCTGCCGGTTCCTCCGGGGGAGACGCCGGTCTTCGCGAGTACCTCGTGCTCGAGTACGCGGCGTCCAAGCGCGGTGCGCCCGGCGACCGGCTTTTCGTGCCCACGGACCAGCTGGACCAGGTGACCCGCTACGTCGGTGGCGACACGCCGTCGTTGAGCAAGATGGGCGGGGCGGACTGGGCGAGCACCAAGTCCAAGGCCCGCAAGGCCGTGAAGGAAATCGCGGGCGAGCTCATCAGGCTGTACTCCGCCCGAATGGCCTCGCGAGGGCATGCCTTCGCTCCGGACACGCCATGGCAGCGGGAGCTTGAGGAAGCCTTCCCCTATGTGGAGACGCCGGACCAGCTCACCACCATCAACGAGGTCAAGGCCGACATGGAACGCGAGATCCCCATGGATCGCCTCGTCTCTGGCGACGTCGGCTACGGGAAGACCGAGATCGCCGTGCGTGCCGCATTCAAGGCGGTACAGGACGGCAAGCAGGTCGCAGTTCTGGTTCCCACCACGCTGCTCGCCCAGCAGCACTATGAAACGTTCACCGAGCGCTTCTCCGGATTCCCTTTGCGCGTCAAGCCGCTGTCACGGTTCCAAGGTGCGAAGGAAGCCAAGGAAACCATGGAGGGAGTCAAGAATGGCTCCGTGGATGTGGTCATTGGCACGCACCGCCTGCTGTCCAAGGACTTCGAGTTCAAGGATCTCGGTTTGGTGATCGTCGATGAGGAGCAGCGCTTCGGCGTGGAGCACAAGGAAGCCCTCAAAAAGATGCGCACCAACGTGGATGTCCTGGCCATGAGCGCCACTCCCATCCCGCGCACCTTGGAGATGTCCCTCACGGGCATCCGCGAAACGTCCACCCTGGCCACGCCGCCGGAGGAGCGGCACCCCGTGCTGACGTACGTCGGGCCGTTCACCAACAAGCAGACCTCCGCGGCGATCCGACGCGAACTCATGCGCGAAGGCCAGGTGTTCTTCGTCCACAACCGGGTGTCCTCGATTGAGCGCATCGCCGCCCAGATCCGGGAACTCGTCCCCGAAGCCCGCGTGGAAGTGGCGCATGGTCAGATGTCAGAGAGTCGCCTGGAAAAAATCATCGTGGACTTCTGGGAGAAGCGCTTTGACGTCCTGGTCTGCACCACCATCATTGAGACCGGCCTGGATATTTCCAACGCCAACACCCTGATTGTGGACGGCGCGGACAAGTACGGGCTTTCCCAGCTCCACCAGTTGCGCGGCCGCGTGGGCCGTGGCCGGGAACGTGCCTACGCCTACTTCCTGTACCCCTCCGAGAAGCCGCTGGGCGAAGTGGCGCTCGAACGCCTCAAGGCCGTCGCGGCCCACAACGAGCTTGGCGCGGGTATGCAGTTGGCCATGAAAGACCTCGAAATCCGCGGTGCCGGCAACCTGCTGGGCGGGGAACAGTCCGGGCACATCCAAGGAGTCGGCTTCGACCTGTACATCCGCCTGGTGGGCGAAGCCGTGGCCGAGTACCGCGGCGAGGCCGAAGAGAAGGCCGCCGACATGAAGATCGAGCTGCCAGTCAACGCCCACTTACCGCACGACTACGTGCCCGGCGAACGCCTGCGCCTCGAGGCCTATAGGAAACTGGCCGCGGCCATCACCAACGAGGCCATCGACGAGGTACTGGCCGAACTCGTGGACCGTTACGGTGAGCCGCCGCTGCCCGCGAAGAACCTGATCGCCGTCGCGCGTTTCCGGGTGGGTGCCCGCGAAGCCGGGCTGTCCGACGTCGCGCTCCAAGGCAACTTCATCCGCTTCTCGCCCGCCCAGCTGCCCGAATCCAAGGTCATGCGGCTCAACCGCATGTACCCGGGATCGCAGATCAAGCCGGCCCTCGACGCCGTGCTGCTCCCCAAGCCCAAGACGGCAAGGATCGGCGGCCGCGACCTGCAGGACGCCGAAATCCTGGAATGGGCCAACACTGTGATCGAAGCTATCTTCTTCCCGGCTTCGCCGACGTCCAGCGCTTCGCAGACCGCAGGCTAAGCGATGATGGGAGGACACCACGCCGCGTCCGGGGCTGCGGCGTGGATAGCTATCGCTTCAACCGGCCCGTACGCCTTGGGCTGGTACCCGCTGGACGCCACCGGAACCCTCATCGGGGCGATGACGACGGCGGGAACTGCTTTGGTGTGCGATTGGGACCACCGCTCAAGCACCATCGCCCACTCACTGCCGCCGTTGTCGAACGTGATCGCCGTCGGGATCGAGAAGGCCAGCGGAGGGCACCGGCAAGGAACCCATTCACTCCTGGGCGCCTCGGCCTTCGTGGTGCTCGCCGCCATGGCCGCCCAGTTCCAGCTGGATACTCCTGTGGGCCGTTTGTCCGTGGGGGCCGGGCTGTTATGCATGTTCATGATCAACCTGGCCGCAAAAGCACTGAAGCTGTTCCCGAACTCGGGGTGGCTGGTCAATTGGGTTTTTGCCCTTGCTATGGCCGGACTGGTGACCTGGTTCGCTCCGCACCAATGGAGCTGGTTGCCGCTGTCCATGCTCACCGGCGTGATAGTCCACATTGTCGGCGACATGATCACCACCGGGGGAGTGCCGCTCCTGTGGCCCATCGTCATCAAGCCGCCGAAGTTCTGGCGCAAGCTGCCCCTCGTGAGCGGAATCTGGCGGGCCAACGGCGCATTCTCCATTCCCTTGCTCGGCAAGGCCGGTTCACGGCGGGAATGGCTGGTCCTGATTCCAGTGGGTGGTTACGCGATGGTTGGATTTGGCCTAGCGGCGTGGGCATTGCTCCGAAACCAGTGGCCGGCGCTCCTGGCGCTCATGCTCGGCTTGGGTGGATGACGGTGGATTTCAGAACCTGCGGGTTCTGACGCCGGGACCCGACGTCAGAACCTTGACGTACCTGCTGATGTAAACGGCGTTGTGCCGAGTGGGTTCGCAGCCAGGTCGGACAGTCCAGACGGCGGGGTGTAGGCCGGGGTTCCGGCAACACTCGACGCTAGAGTCCCGGTTTTGTTGGTGCCGAGGACAATCGTGAGCTTGAAGAGGGTCGGATCCCACTGAACCGAGGAAACCTTCCCGTTGCCCGAGCCCTGGAACGTTGCCGTCGCGGAGCTAACATAGTTTCCGCCCAAGGCCACGGTCCCGATGTTGAGGGAGGGACATGCACTGCTGGAGACCGTCAGAGTGTCGTTGGACCCGTTGTCATGGAGGGTGACCACGACATCGCTGTTGCTGTTCAGGACCTGAGTTCCGGTGTTATTCCAACCTGGGCAGAACTTGGTCGCATCCATGCGCTCCGAATAGGTAATGGTCACCGAGTCTAAGACGTCAGCTGTGCCAACAGTGTTGCCACCGTTCGACAGTGCAACCCCTGTCACTGTAGGCGGCACGACGTCCTTCGTGCTGCTTGCCGTACCCGCGGCGCTGACATTGCCGGCGGGGTCCGTGGCTGATGCCGAGTAACTGATGGCACCGGGGTTGAGCGTGCCCAGGTTGAGTCCACTGATAGACCAGGTCCCCGAGCCCGTCGCGGTGACAGTCTGGCTGACGGTGTGAGTGGGGGTGCCGACATCCGTGACAGTCAGACTGACTAACGCTCCGGCGTCGGAGGTTCCGCTGACCGGGACACTGGCTACGTTCGCGCCGTTCACAAAGGCAGGAGCGTTGACCACCGGAGTAGCGGAAACCGTGTCTTTCGTGTTCGTCGCCGTAACGGTGGCGCTCACGTTTCCGGCCGCGTCGGTCGCTGTCACCTGGTAGGTGGCCGTGCCTTGGTTCAGCCCCGTGAGGTTGAGTGCAGTCGTGGACCATGCACCAGTGCCACTGGCCGTCACGGTTTGTTGCACCGTGTGCGCCGGACCGGGGTCCGTGACAGTCAGACTGACTGATGTGCCAGATTCGGCGGTGCCGCTGACGGGGACGTTGGCCACATTGGCGCTATTCACGAATGGTGGGACGCTGATCGACGGCAATCCGGGCGCGATCGTGTCCTTGGTTTTAGTAACCGTGGTAGTAGTCCCGGTATTGCCGGCGGCGTCCGTGGCGGTGGCCGCGTACGTGACGGCGCCCTGGTTGAGGGCTGTCAGGTTGAGCCCGGTTGTGGACCATGCGCCGGTGCCGCTGGCCGTCGCTGTTTGCGTTACCGTATGGGCGGCCCCGGCGTCGGTGACGACCAGGGTTACCGCCGCGCCAGCCTCCGCCGTGCCGTTGACTGGCACGTTCGCAACGTTGGCGCTGTTGACGTACAGCGGGGCGGAGATCGTTGGGGCGGCCGGGGCCACTGTGTCCTTGATGCTGGTGACGGTTACCGTCGAGCCGGTGTTGCCTGCAGCGTCCGTGGCTTTTGCGGCATACGTGACGGTGCCTTGGTTCAGGGAGGTCAGGTCGAGGCCGGTTGCCGTCCACGCTCCGGAGCCGCTGACTGTCACTGTACCTGCCAGCGTGTGGGCAGCACCGGGATCCGTGACTGTAAGGGTCACCGTTGATCCGGGCTCAGCTGTGCCGTTGACCGGGACAGCGGCAACGTTGGCGCTGTTCACGTACGTGGGCACGATGATCGAAGGCGCGCCGGGTGCCACCGTGTCGATCTTGATCGCAAGATTCTGGGAGGCGCAGGAGTTGCCTGCGTTGTCGGTCGCGAAATAGGACACGACATGCGTTCCGTCGCCACTGACGGTAACGGCCGCGTTGGCGGCATTCACCGTGGTCTGGCTGCCGGAATCAACGGCGTAGGTGATCGATGCGACGCCGGAGCCGCCTGCGTTGTCCTGGGCTGTCAGGTTGACGATGACAGGGCTGCTGTTGTTGAAGCCGGACGCGTTGGGCGTCGGGGAAATGGACGCAACGGAGGCCACCGGCGGTGTGCTGTCACTGCTGACGGCGTCACTGCGAGGGCTTTCAGCGCCGGTCCAGAGTGCGATGACCGGGGTGACGGTGTAGAACCATATTCCGCCGGGGACGTTGTGTTCGGCACAACTGAGGACCGTAACGGTGCCTGCGCAGGCCCCTGTCGCAGGGGTTTTGGATCCGCCGGTGGCCGCGTTGTACCGGGCCACGGTGTAGCCGGTAACGGCCCTGCCGCCCGCCGTCGTACCAGGTGTCCAGCTCACTGAGATATCGGCGCCAGTGGCAGAGGCGGATGGCTTGCTTCCAGGCATGACGGCGTCCCCGGCGGCAGCGGCGAAGTTGCTGCTGCTGATGGACTGCCAGAACGCGTAGGCCGCCGAACCGATGCCGGACACCAGGAGGATTCCGATCAGTACCCACGGCGCACGGGTCCTAAGCCAAGCGACGGTGAGGGGCATGTGGTGCAGTGGTTTAGTGCTCATTTTCGGACCGCCAACGTGACTGGAAGGTGGAACGTGGCACCCTGGCAGGCCGGCTGGGATGTTGCATCCATGCCCGCCGCCCCGGGGAGGGTGACCAACGCTGTCGAATTCGCGGGGATGGAAACGGACGGGCTGAGTGGACCGGGAGAGCCGGCGAAGGTGACGCCCGTAGTGGTGCAGGCAGGATGCGCGGTGTCGGCGGTGACGGGTCCGTCGCCCATGACGCTGTACACCTGGACCGGGTAGGGGTTCGGGTTGGTCACCCGAAGCACTACGTCGGCTGTCCCACCCGGGATCAGCATCGACGTCGGGGTGTCACCGGGAACGAGCGCGTCGACGGTCACCGTTTGCATGTCGCCGGTGGCAGCGGAGCCGCTGCCGGAGCCGTTCGTGGCCCAGTATGCAAACGCCGTCCCCGTACCGAGTGCCAGGGTGAGCGCGCCTGCCAGGAATGCGGCCTTGACGCCCCGGCCTCCGCTGATCTTCAGCCGTCCGTTGGAAGTCATGTCAGTTGCCCTGTCCCGTTCCGGAGTAGGAAAGCTGGAGGGTTGCGCCTTTGCAACCGTCCTGGTTGAGCGAGCTATTCAGCATCTTTATCTGGGGCCATTGAGCCGCCGGAATTCCGTTCCCGGAAAGGGAGGAATTGCCCGGCGGGGAGGCGATCGGATAGCTGCCGCTGAATTGTGTCACTGCGTAGTCCGAAGGATTGCACGGCCGGTTGTTAGCCATGGCCTGGGCAGTCCGGGTGACTCCCGTGACGGAAACAGTGAGGCCAGTGACATTGAGGCTGGAATTGCCCGGGTTCGCCAACTGGAGATCAATCGGCACGCCGTAGCCCGGCGCGAGAACTCCGGTGGGGCCGCCTGAGATGGTGAACGGCTGGTGCTGGCCGGCGGTCACCGTCAAGGAAACGACGACGACGGCGGACTGTAGCGTCCCGCTGCTGCCCTTGAGGCTCAGGGAGTAGGTTCCAAGAGGTGTGGCGGAAGTGGTGGACACGTCGAGAGTTGCTGACCCTGATCCGGGCCCGGTGGCTACGACGGCGGGAGAAAACGATGCCGTGGCACCTGCCGGCAGCCCAGTGGCCGACAAGGAGACATTCCCGGTGAACCCGCCCGAAGGCTGGACCACGACGTTGTAGCTTGCCGGCGTTCCCTGAACGGCGGTCCTGTTGGTGGGTGCCAACTGCAGCGTAATGCCTTTGGGCGGGTTTTGGGTGCCGTTGCTGTTGGCGGCGAGCACTACGCCTGACGTGAGGGTCACCAGAAGAAGGCCTGCCAGGAGCATCTTGGCTCCGGTGCGGACGGTGCGAATCGGTGAGCCGAATAGCTCCGGAATCCTTGGCACCTGTGCCTCCTTTGGGTTTGTTCTGCGTGGGTTTCTGTGCGGACGGCAAAAGCTGGTGGGCCATTGCGGGCCCACCAGCTGGATGGCTAGAGACTTCCGACCGTGACCGTCACCGTGGCGCCCTTGCAGGAGTCTTGGCTGGCGGCGTCGTTGAGGAAGGTCAGCGTTCCGCTGCCGACGGACGTGTCGGTTGAGTTGTGTGCCACGGGCGAATTCGAGGTCGAGGCGGTAACCGTGAACCAGGAAGCGAGGCAATGCGTGGGATCGCTGGTGGATACCGTTGCGGTGAGGGCTCCCACAACTGTGTCGGTGTTGCTCGCATTGTCGGCCGTGTAGGCGACAGACGTCGAGTTGCCTGGTGCCAGGCCGGCCGCGAAGGTGGCGTGCAGGGTGACCGTGCCTCCGCCTGCCGAGTTGGCCGCCCCTCCCGACCCGGTGCCGGTGGTGGTCCAGTAGGCGAAGGCTGCTCCGCCGCTTGCTGCCACAAGGGCAACCGATGCTGCAACGGCGTAGACTTTTCCCTTTTTGCTCAATTTGCGCATGAGTGAAACTCCTTTTTGAATTGGTATTCCCCAGAACAGGCGAAGCGGCAAGGAATTCGCAATTACCAATTCTTGCTTCGATTGCCCATTCAATCGATGACCAAATGCTGGCATGCGCAGTGTTTAACTAACAACGAGTGGTGTTACCCGTTTTTCGCAGTCCAATGCGAGTGGTACTACTTGGTTTCGAAGGAGTCACACTTAAACCACTGTGGCCCCGGACCGAAGTCCGGGGCCACAGCTTTTGCAGTTAGGTCTTAGCTTTCGCCAGCCGAGTTGGAGCGGCCGAGGATGGTCTGCGGGATCCAGAAGGCGAGGCCAAAGAGGACCAGGCAGACGGCCATCGGCCAGGTGTTCTCCAGCGTCAGGAAGGTCAGCGAGTAAATGGCGCCGAGGAACAGGACCATGCTGAACACAAAGAGCAGAATGCTCTGGGCCAGGGGGTTCTCTTTTTCGATGGGCTGGCTGGCGTTCTGGGACATGCTTTCCTCCTCGGCCCCGTGGGGCTCAAAAACTATGGCGGCTTCCGTGACATTCAGTACGAGGATGAACCTTGTTCACCCTTGACGATGGCAATTCCGGAGCTCGCACCGATACGTGTTGCACCAGCAGCAATCATAGCCTGTGCATCGGCCAAGGAACGTACTCCACCGGAGGCCTTGACGCCCAGCTCCGGGCCCACCGTCCTGCGCATGAGCGCAACGTCTTCCACCGTGGCGCCGCCACCGTTGAAACCGGTTGAGGTCTTGACGAAATCAGCCCCGGCCTCGACAGATGCCTCGCAAGCGAGGACCTTCTCCTCGTCATTCAGCAGGGCAGTCTCGATGATGACCTTCAGGATGGCTCCGCCGGCGTGGACCGCCTCCGCTACGGCGGTGATGTCATCCACCAATGCGCCCTTGTCCCCGGCCCGGGCCGCGGCGATGTTGATCACCATGTCGATTTCGTCCGCACCATCCAAAACGGCACCGCGTGCTTCGAAAGCCTTGACGTCGCTGGGAGTCGCGCCCAGCGGAAAGCCGACAACCGAACAAGTGAGCACTCCGGAACCTTTGAGGGCCTTCGTTACGGTCTTGACCCAAATCGGATTGACGCACACCGACTTGAACTTGTACTCCGCCGCCTCGGCACAGACTTGGCGCACCTCGGCCTCGCTGGCCTCTGGCTTGAGGAGAGTGTGGTCGATGTATGAAGCGATGCTTGCACTATTGTCCAGTGCGGTGGAGGCTTCGTTGCTCATGGAGGTCCTTCCGTGGCGGGCCCGGTGCGCCGCAAGGGTCGCGGCTCGTCAAATGACCATCTTGCCACACCGCCCGGCTGCCGTGGAGGCTCCCCTCAAGCAGCGGCGGAACGTTCGGAACGCTCGGACCGTGTGGCACTGGAAGCGCGGAGCCTGGCGTCTTCCTCAAGCCGGGAGGCGCAATGTGCCGCCGCGGCATTCGAGGACAAGACGAGCCCAAGGCGCATGCCGTCCCGGGAGGCGGCGTCGCCGATTGCCCAGATGCCGGGCACCGAAGTGGCGAAGTCGCGCCCCACCCTGATGCCGCCGTCGGGCGCTGTTTGCAGGCCGGCACTTTCAGCGAGCCCGTTGCGGGGGAGCCGTTCCTCGGCGAGCACCACAAGATCACCGTTCATGCTGCTCCCGTCTTCGAAGACGATCCCGGTAGCAGGCAGGACCGAGCCGGCGACGGAAGGCATGACGGCAGCTGGACGCAAAGTGGTACGGATGGGCCGGACTCCGCGGGCGCGGAGCACGGCCTCGGCCTGGCCGGCTGCCGGACCGGTGCCAACCAGTATCCCCAGCGGACGACGGCCCAGGACCCGGGTGATGTCCTTGACCGCGGTGCCGATCTGCTCGGCGTCGTCGATGGTGGAGTAGCTCAAGCTACGCGCAGCGCCTTGGACGGGCGGGAACATCGGGGAGGACCCGGTCGCAATGACCAGCTGATCATAGGGGAACTCGAGGCCTTCGGTGGTGGTGACCGTGCGGGTCTGGACATCGATGAAGCTCGCGGCCTGGCCGAAACGCACGGAGACCTGGGGGAGGGCGGCTATCTCCAGCAGCGCATCAGGGCAGTCGTCGCGGTTGCTCAGGACCGTGATGGTGCCGTGGAACGCTGCCGTTCCCGGCTGTCGCGACGTAGTGCTACTGCCTGTCAGTTGGCGGACCAGGGCCTGGGCTACGGGCCCGGCTCCTGCGATGACGAGGTGGATGGAACCTGCGGACGGGGTGATGGACATGGTGGGTCCCTTCGCTGAACTGAGCTGTGGTTGATGCGCCTGTACCCAGCGTAGGCGCGGGGTTTTTCGCTGGTGTTTCCCCGCTGTTGCCATTTGCCGATGCCCCGTTCCCTGATGGTTACCGGCCGGTAATGAGCTGGGTCACATGGGGGCGGGTGCCGTTGAGTTTCGGACTACCAGTTCGGGCGTGAGGCGCGTGTCCGCGACGGGAGCATCGGGATTATTGAGCCGGTCCATGGCCACGGCTCCGGCGACGCTTCCCAGTTCCACTGCGTGGAGGTCCACCGACGTCAGGTCGATTCCGTGGAGCCGGCCGGTCCGTGAATTGTCGTAGCCCACGAGCGACAGGTCTCCGGGAATGGCCAGGCCCCACGCGTAGGCAGCTTCGCGTACCGCCATCGCGAACTGGTCATTGTGGGTGAAGATGGCCGTCGGGCGGTCCGCGGAGTCAAGCAGTTCAGCTGCGGCACGCTGTCCGGCGGCTTGCGTGAAGTCATCGGCCGGTATGGTCCAGGGCACCCTACCGGCGTCGCGCATGGTCTTCTCATAGCTTCTGCGGCGGACCGTGTGGCCGTCATAATCGGGTCCGGCAAGATGGGCGATCCGGGTGTGTCCAAGGCTGAGGAGGTGTTCGGTGGCGGCGCGGGCGCCGGCGTCGTCGTCCGAATACACGCTGTCCACGCCGGGTACGGGCCGCGCGACACTGACGATCGGGACTATTTGGGCCAGTTCCCGCACTCGTTCGTCCGGGTCCAGCAGCGTTGCTGCGATGATGATCCCCACCCGCGCCTCGATCAGCGAGTCCACGGCTCCCGGGTCCACGCCGTCGATAGACTGGGAGACGCTCAGGATGAGCCGGTTGCGGGCCTGAGGAAGTGACATCCTTACGCCGCTGAGGATGTCGGCGTAGACCTCGTTGTGGATGTCCATCAAATAGAGCCCGACGGCGGAGCGATGCTTTCGTGCCAGGTCGGCAGCTGCCGCGTTGGGCCGGTAGCCGAGACGTTTGGCCGCGTCGAAGATGGCCTGTTTCGTCTCGCCGCTGACACCCGGAGCGCCGCGGAATGCGAAGGACACGAGCGTGCGGGAGACGCCGACTTCACGAGCCACATCGCTCTGTGTTGCGGGACGAAGCTGCCGGTCAAGACCCATGCCCTCATCTTCCCATGACGGAGAAGTCTCAATTAAGTCATTTGTTAGATTGACCTTACATTTAAGTCTTTCGCGCGTTAGTCTGTTATTCAGAGCGGGTGTATGACCCGCATCACAAGACAAAGGAGTCCTGATGTCTGCTACGCAAAGCCATAGGGGAATCGGCAGCGCAGTCGCGCTTCCCCCACTGACCAACGGCCCGCATCGTAAGCGCCTTGGCCTGGTCGCCCTGATTGCCACGTTCGGTGGCCTGCTATTCGGTTACGACACGGGTGTCATCAATGGCGCCCTGAGGCCAATGACGGCCGAGCTCGGTCTCACCCCGTTCACCGAGGGCATCGTTGCCAGCTCGCTCGTTTTCGCCGCGGCGATCGGTGCGCTCTCGGGCGGGCGCATTTCCGACGGGTGGGGGCGCCGCAAGACGATCATTCTGCTGGCGGTGTTGTTCTTCGCCGGCACCGTGGTGTGCGTATTCACGCCGAGTTTCGGGGTGCTCGTCGTCGGCCGGATCCTGCTCGGTCTCGCCGTCGGGGGCGCCTCAGCGGTGGTCCCGGTGTTCCTGGCGGAGATGGCCCCGTATGAGATCCGTGGCTCCCTCGCGGGCCGCAACGAGCTCATGATCGTCGTCGGTCAGCTGGCGGCCTTCGTCGTCAATGCCATTATCGGCATCGTCTGGGGCGACATCCCCGGTGTGTGGCGCATCATGCTTGCGGTCTGCGCGTTGCCGGCGATCGCGCTGTTCTTCGGGATGCTCCGCGTGCCCGAATCGCCGCGCTGGCTCGTGGAGAAGGGTCGGCACGATGAGGCCCTCGCCGTGCTGCGGTCCGTCCGCTCGGAGGAACGTGCACTTGCGGAGCTTGGCGAGGTCGAGAACGTCGCGAAGGAGGAGCAGGAGAGCCAGCAGATCGGCTGGCGTGCGGTCTTCAGCAACAAGAACCTGTTCCGCATCCTCCTCGTGGGAATCGGCCTGGGCGTCGCCCAGCAGCTGACCGGCATCAACTCGATCATGTACTACGGCCAGACGGTGCTCGTCGAGTCGGGCTTCAACGAGAGCGGCGCGCTCATCGCGAACATCGCGCCCGGCGTGATCGCCGTGATCGGCGGCGTCATCGCTTTGACCCTGATGGACCGGATCGACCGTCGCAAGACCTTCATTCTCGGCCTGACGCTGACCACCAGCTGCCACCTGCTGATCGGGTTCGCCTCAATGATGTTGCCCGTCGGCAACCCGATCCGCCCGTACGTGATCCTCTTCCTGGTGGTTGCCTTCGTCGGGTCCATGCAGACGTTCCTGAACGTCGCGGTGTGGGTCTACCTGTCGGAGGTCTTCCCGCTGCACATGCGCGGCTTCGGTACCGGCGTCTCGATCTTCTTCCTCTGGGTCGTGAACGGTTTCCTTTCGCTGTTCTTCCCGTCGCTGGTCGCGGGCCTCGGGATCACCGGCACGTTCTTCCTCTTCGCCGTCGTCGGGGCGCTGGCACTGATCTTCGTCGTCAAGCAAGTTCCCGAAACCCGTGGCCGCACCTTGGAAGCACTTGAGGAGGACGTCACCACTGGTGCCATCTACCTCGTCCACAAGAACCAGGGCTAGATCCGCAGCCGGTAGCCCCGTTTGACCACGGTTTCCACGAGCTTTCCGTCAGGGAGCGAGGACCGCAAACGGCTCACCGTCATGTCCAGGGCGTGGACCGAGCCACGCAGTTCGAGAAGGTCGGAAAGCGACTCGCGGGACAGCACTGCGCCCCCGGCTCCCAAAAGCGCCCTGAGCAGGAGCAGCGGAGCCGGGGCCAGTTCCACCACGGAACCATCGATCCTCAAGCAGCGCCCGCGCAGCTCGATATGCCCTGAGGGAGTGTCGAGCCGGCGCACATGGTTCAGGGCCAGATGTTCGGTGACGAGGCGGATGAGCGCGCCCATGCGGTAGCGGTCCGGGATGAGCGGGGCGAGTCCGGCGTCGATCAGCGGCTGTGCGGTGACGGGCCCGACGGCGGCAACGGTCACTTGGGTCTTGAGGGCTTCGATCAGTTGGCGGTACATGCCCATTTCGTGGGCCGTGCTCCACATGGCGTCTACCGCGGGCGCGCTCGTAAAGGTGAGCACATCCAAGTCTCCACTGCAGGCGGCTTCGATGAGGCGCGGTAGCTTGTCTTCGCCGTCGGGCTTTACCCAGCGGTACGGGGTGACGGTGAGGACCGTCGCGCCGGACATCCGGAGGCGCTCCAACTGGCGGACGTCGGTGTAGCCGTGCAATTGCACGGCGACGGTCTTCCCCCGGACGCCTTCCTGAAGGAGCATGTCCACGAGTGTGGCGGTGGTTTCGTCACTGCTGATTCCGACGTCGGCAAGGCCTGCCGCGCGGACCGCACCCCGGGCTTTTGGTCCCCGCACGAACATGCGGCAAGCGGCCAGGACGTCAAGAAGTTGCTCGCCGATGCCGAAGGAGTCGGCGGCCTCGCACCAGCGCCGCATTCCGTAGGCGGTGGTGGCGATGCAGATATCGGGCTTGGCCGCGATGATCGTTTTCGTGTCCTCGATGAGCGTGACGTCTTCCTGGACCGGCGCGATCTTCAACGCCGGAGCGTGCAGCACCGAAGCACCGCGCCGTTCGAGCGCCTCGATCAAGTCACGTGAACGCCTGTGCGAAGTCACTCCGATCCGGAAACCGTCCAGCGGCGCATCGTCGCTTGGTCCGGGCGCAGCCAACGGCGAGCCTGCAACGATGGAATCAAGGGCATTCAACGTAGTCATGTGTGTTCTTTCAGGCTTCAAGGAGGGAAGCCGCGAGGCGGTCCAGGTCTGCGGTGGCTTCGGTGTGATCGCGGTTGGTTTCGGCCACCCGGACCACCTCTCCGATGACCAGGACGGCCGGGTTGGTGCAGCCTGCGGCCGCGGTTTCGATGGTGCCGAGTTCGGCGATGGTGGTGCGTTGTCCGGGGCGGTAGCCGCGTTCAACGACGGCCATGGGCATCGCGGGATCCATCCCCGCCCGCCGGAGCCCGGCAGCGAGTTGGGGGAGGGTACCGATGCCCATGAGGACCACGATGGTACCGCCGAGCCCGGCCAGATGGGTGTGTTCCTTCTCGGTCAGCGGTGCGTGGCCGGATACCACGGTGAACATGTGGCTGACCTCGCGGTGCGTGACGGGAATGCCGGCGGCCGCCGGGACCGATATGGCGCTCGTGACGCCCGAGATGACGCGGACGGGGACGCCCGCCTGCGCGCAGGCGCTGACTTCTTCGCCGCCGCGGCCGAACACGTAAGGGTCACCGCCTTTGAGCCGGACCACATTCTTGCCCGTCAGCGCGGCGTCCACCATGAGCTTTTCGATGTCGCATTGGGCGACCTTGTGGTGCCCAGGGCGCTTGCCGACATCCACCAGTTCCGCGGACGTCAGTTGCGCCAGTTCCGCGTAGGGGGCAAGCCGGTCGTAAAAGACGACGTCGGCGGCCCGCAGCGCGTTGACCGCGCCTACGGTCAGGAGGTCGAGGGTGCCGGGACCGCCGCCGACCAAGGTGACGTGCCCGGACTCGCCTGCAGCCGGTTCGCTGGCGACGGGGATCCCCGCTTCCCGGCAGCGTTCGAGCAGGGGTTCCCAGCCGGGCTGGCCGTCGTCGACGGCCGCGACCAGAAAAGGGCGTTCGGGCAGCGGGCCGTCAGAGTCGGCTCCGTCGGGGGTGCTGAGCCGATATACGACGGCGCCGGCGGCTTCGAAGCGCCGCACGGCTTGCCGCGCGGCGTGGGCAGAGCCCGTGACCAGAACATCGCGGCCTGTGAGGTCGATGGTGAGCTGCATGGCTTTGTGCTCCTTAGTCCTGGCCGCGAACGGGGATCGTGCTGGCGATGAGGACGCCGCCCTTTTCGTCGTTGGTGGCGGGGCGGATCTGGCCGCGTTCGGGGACGAAGGCGATGGCCTCGTCTTTTTGGTCGGGGGCGTTCACGAAAGAGCGGAAGCGGCGCAGGCGTTCGGGATCCTTGAGCGTCTCGGCCCATTCGTCCTGGTAGGTGTCGATATGGCGGGCCATCGCGGCTTCGAGGTCGTTGGCGATGCCGAGCGAGTCGTGGATGATGACGTCTTCGATGTGTTTGAGGCCGCCGTCGAGTTCCTCCTGCCAGCGGGCGGTGCGCTGGAGCCGGTCGGCGGTGCGGATGTAGTACATGAGGTAGCGGTCGATGTACTTGATCAGGGTGTCGTCGTCCAGGTCCTGGGCAAGGAGCTGGGCGTGGGCGGGCAGGAAGCCGCCGTTGCCGCCGACGTACAGGTTCCAGCCCTTGTCGGTGGCGATGACGCCGACGTCCTTGCCGCGGGCTTCTGCGCATTCGCGGGCGCAGCCGGACACGCCCATTTTGAGTTTGTGCGGGCTGCGCAGTCCCCGGTAGCGCAGCTCGAGGTTGATGGCCATGGCGACGGAGTCCTGGACGCCGAAGCGGCACCAGGTGGAGCCTACGCAAGATTTCACGGTGCGCAGGCTCTTGCCGTATGCCTGCCCGGATTCGAAGCCGGCTTCGACGAGTTCCTTCCAGATCTCCGGGAGTTGTTCGAGGCGGGCGCCGAACATGTCGATGCGCTGGCCGCCGGTGATCTTTGTGTAGAGACCGTATTTCTCGGCAACCCGGGCGATGACCCCCAGGCCCTTAGGGGTGATTTCGCCGCCGGCGATGCGGGGGACTACAGAGTAGGTACCGTCCTTTTGCATATTGGCCAAGGCGCGGTCATTGGTGTCCTGCAGGGTGCCGCGACCGGCACCGAGGACGTATTCGCTGTTTTGGCTGGCCAAGATGGAGGCGATGGTGGGTTTGCAGATGTCGCAGCCCGCACCGGTGCCGTATTTGGCCAGGATGTCCTCGAAGGAGGTCAGTTCCAGCACACGGATCGCGTCGAAAAGCTCCTGGCGGGAGAGGTCGAAATGCTCGCACAGGGCCTTGGAGACCTCGATGCCGGACTTCTTCAGTTCCCCTTCAAGGAGCTTCTTGAGCATCGGGACGCAGGAGCCGCACTGCGTTCCGGCCCGCGAACACGTCTTCAGTTCGCCGAGTTCCTGGACGGGGGCGTTGCCTTCGCAGGAGCCGCAGCCGTTGATGGCATCGCGGACGCTACCTGCGGCCACGTTGTTGCAGGAGCACAGGATCGCGTCGTCGGGCAGTTCGGTCTCGGGGGCGTCACCGCCACCGGCAGCGGTGAGGTAGGCGCCGGGTTCGGCGGGCAGTTCGCGGCCGAGCAGGGGGCGCAGGCTCATGTACGGTGTGGCGTCGCCGACGAAGATCCCGCCGAGCAGGGTCTTGGCGTCGTCGGTGGTGACGATCTTCTGGTAGACGCCCCGGGCCGGATCCGCGTAAACGATTTCCAGGGAATGCTCGGTCTTGGCGAACGCGTCGCCGAAGCTGGCCACGTCCACGCCGGAGAGCTTGAGCTTGGTGGCCGTGTCGAAACCGGGGAAGGTCGCTTGCCCGCCGTGCAGGCGGTCGGCGACGATCTCGGCCATCGTGTTCGCCGGGGCCACGAGTCCCAGGCACATGCCATCGAAGTTGGCCACCTCACCGATCGCCCAAATGCCCGGGACCGGGGTGGCGCAATGGTCGTTGATGACAACGCCACCCTTCTTGCCCAGTTCGAACAGCTGTTCTTTGCCAGCGGTGGGCCCGTCTACGGTGCCTTCCGTTTCGCGGAACAGCTCATCGCGGGGACGGATGCCGATGGACGCGATGACCATGTCGGCGGGGATGACGCGGCCGTCCTTCATGAGGACGCCGGTGACCTGGCCGTCGTCGTCGGACAATACTTCGGCAGGGTAGGTTCCCGTAAGGACTTCGAGTCCCTTGGCCGTGACCAGCCGGCCCAGCGCCTGGCCGGCGCCCTCATCGAGCTGGGCGTTCATGAGCCAGCGCGAACCGTTGATGACGGTGGCCTGCGCGCCCAGCTCCATGGTGCCGGCCGCGGCTTCCAAACCGAGGAGGCCGCCGCCGATGGTCACGGTCTTCACGGTCCGGCCGAGCTTCTCCGTGAGTTCGGCGATGGCCTTGTTGATGGCCCAGACGTCGTCGAGGGTGCGGTAGACATGGGCGAGCTCGCCGCCGGGGAAGGGGAGCTGTGCCGCGTCCGAGCCGGTGGCCACCACCAGGTGGTCATAGGCGTAAGTGTTGCCGGCTGCGGTTTCCACGGACTTGGCATCGGGGTTGATCTTGACCACCCGCTCGCCCGTGCGCAGCTCCAGCGCATCATGCTCCCACATGGACATGTCGCCCAAGGTGAGGTCGTAGTCCACATCGGTCAGCGCTTTGCTCAGGGTGACCCGGTCATACGGAACGTGCGCTTCCTCGGTCAGGACCGTGACGTGCCAGCCCTCGAGACCGCGGGTATGCATCGCATCGGCAAAACGGTGGGCCGCAGGGCCCCCGCCGGCGACAACAATACGGCGCTGGTTTTCTGGGGTGGAAGTGTGTCCGGTCACTGGTGGCCTTTCGCATACGCCGCAGAACGTGCTCCGCAACTTGTCACTTCAGACTACGGACGGGCAGTTTCTCTTCAGTTTCCCTTTTGTTTCGTGGTCTTAACTTCTGGGTCACGATTGGATGTCGGCACCTGTGAGGTCTCTTTTACGCACCGGACACATTGACTGCGTTCCGGTGAAACACTCCCCGCCTACCTTGAAGGTATGGCCGCTGGGCGGCCAACGCCTGAAAGGAAAGGACAGCATTTGTCCGGCTGCAGGCATAGCGAGAGGGGTTGACATGACCGTCATTCTGGAACGGGAAGAACAACTGACGAGCGCGCCGACCGCGTCCAGCTGGCACCGTGTATGCCCGTTGGACGAACTTGAGCCGGCTTGGGGCGAGGCAGCGTTGATCGACGGCGTGCAAGTGGCGATCTTCCGCCTCGATGCCGACAATGTCTACGCAGTCGCCCAGCAGGACCCCGCAACCCTGGCCAATGTCATGGCCCGCGGGATCACCGGTTCCCGGGGATCACGCCCCACCATCGCCTCCCCGTTGCACAAGGAGGTCTACGACCTGCAGACCGGTGAGTGCTATTCCAACCCCGGGCTCCGGCTTCCGGCATTCAGGACCCGCATGGTTGACGGCTTCATCGAAGTCGAACTCTAGCTCAGAGCCCCAGCGCCTCGCGGACGTCCGCGAGTATGTGGTCCAAAGTGGTTCGCGCGGCGTGCCGGGTTTCTGCGAGTTCCGCCGCGGAACCGACCGACTTGATGACCTCCAGGTAGCACTTGAGCTTTGGCTCGGTGCCACTGGGCCGGATGATGACGCGGCTTAGGTCCTTGGTCAGGTAGAGGAGACCGTCCGTTGGCGGCAGTTGCTCGCCTCCCTCGGCCAAATCCACAAAGGTCTCGATGGCGGATCCGCCAAAGGACTCCGGCGGATCGGCCCGAAGCCGGTTCATCATCGCGTCCAGCAAACCAAGGTCCGCCACGCGGATGCTGAGTTGGTCACTCGCGTGCAGGCCGTGCACCAGGTAGATCTCGTCCAGGGTGTCGAAGATCGTCTTTCCTTCGGCCTTGGCCGCCGCCGCTAGTTCGGCGATGAGCAAGGAGGCGGAAATACCATCCTTGTCCCTGACAAGTTCGGGCGCAACACAGTAGCCCAGGGCTTCCTCGTAGCCGTACACAAGCCCCGGCACCCGGGAAATCCACTTGAATCCCGTCAGCGTTTCTTCATGGGCGAAGCCGGCCGCCGCCGCAATGCGGGAAAGCAGCCGGGACGAGACGATCGAGTTGGCAAAAACGCCGCGTGTCGCATCTCCTTGCCGCGCATCCGCGGCGTGCCGGGCCACCACATGCGCCCCAAGCAGGGCGCCCACTTCGTCGCCCCGCAACATCCGCCAAGCACCCGTATCAGGGTCCTTTGCCGCCACAGCCGCGCGGTCGGCGTCGGGGTCGTTGGCCAGCACGATGTCGGCACCCAGGCGCGCCGCTGCCGCCAAAGCCAGATCCAGTGCGCCGGGCTCTTCCGGGTTGGGGAAACTGACCGTGGGAAAGTCCGGATCCGGCGCTGCCTGCTCTTCCACGAGCGAGACGTCCGTGAAGCCTGCCGCATTCAGCACCGACACCGCCGTCTCGCCGCCCACGCCATGCATTGGAGTCAAAACGATCTTCAGCTCACGGGCCGGGAAATTCCCGACGTCGGCGAGGCCGGCCATCGCGGCCTCATACTCGCCGGTAATGGAAACAGGCAGCTCAGTCCAGCCGGACCCGGCCAGTTCGATGGAATCCAAGGGGCCCACGGCTTCGATGCTTGCGGCGATCTGCGAATCGTAGGGTGCCACGATCTGGGATCCCCGGCCGCTTTCCTCCACGGCCCGGCCGCCTAGGTACACCTTGTATCCGTTGTCCTGCGGTGGGTTATGGCTCGCCGTGACCATGACACCGCCGTCGCAATCAAGGGCGCGGACGGCGTAAGCCAGCAGGGGGGTCGGAAGGGCCGAAGGCATCAGGAACGTGTCGATTCCCGCGGCTGTGAAGATGGCTGCGGACTCTCGTGCGAAGACGTCCGAGTTGTGCCTCGCGTCATAGCCGACGACGGCGCGCGGCCGCGTTCCCGGGGAAGCCGCCCCAACGGCGTCCTTGAGGAAGGCGGCCAAACCTGCTGCTGCCCGCCGCACCACCACGCGGTTCATCCTGTTGGGACCAGGACCGAGGGCGGCGCGGAGTCCCGCGGTACCGAACTGCAGTGTTCCACTGAAGCTGTCTTCAAGCTGTTGACGGGCTGCAGCGACACCGCTGGAGGCGAGGCCGGCCAGTTCGGACAGCGCTGCCGCGGTGACCGGGTCCGGGTCCTGGGCAGCCCATTCGCCGGCGTCGGATATCAGCTTTTCAAATTCGGCATCGCTCGATGTCATAGGGATAAAGCTATCGTCAAAGAGAATGAATGCCGAGGTCAAGGGCTATGTCAGCCGTCACAGTATGGTGGCCCCATCCCAACTGACTAGCATTAGTTGTCGTTATGAGGCGTCTAAACGACAACTAGTGCGGGGGCCCACGCCGCCAGGGTTCCCTGGCCGTGGGGCCACACCGGCGAGGGCCCCGGCCTGAGCTTGCGAAGGCTGGGAGCCGGTGGGGACTTGCGAGGCGAGGGTGGCGGTGGGGATTAGTTGGGTTCCCCGGCGTCAGGGTTGCTGCCGCGTGCTGGTGAGTACGAAGCTCGCCGCGCCGCCTGCGCTGAAGGCGGCCGCGCCCGTGTTGCCCCAATGCGGGAAGAAGATGTCCGAGATAACCGCCGCTCCGTCGCCCGTGAAGACCTCCACGGATGAGGAATCCAGGAGGATACGCAGGCGGACCTTGCCGTCCTTCATAGGCACGAAGACTTGATGGTAGGGGCTGAATTTCGGCGAGAAGTTGGAGGTTCCGGCCGCCGAACGGACCACTTTCAGGGTTTGGCTTGCGCGGTTGTACGAGATGCGGAGGCCTGCCTTCCCGTCCGCCGAAGCCCGCAGCACCAATCCGGCCTCAGCTGCGCCCGAAACGTCCATTTCGGCGTCGATCAGCTGGGTTCGGGCCCCGAAATCGCTGCCCAGGGGCTCCGTGGAGTCGGTGACGGTGAGGTTTTTGCCATGTACTTCACTGGTCTTGGTGTTCGTGAGCGCGTTCGCGGCAGCCTGGGCGATGGTCGAATGGATCTCGAAACGGCTTCCCGCGGCCACGAGGGTGAGCTGGCGGGGGATGGCCATGGACCCGCGCCACGGGGTGCTCGGGACGGCTTGCGCATAGTCCCAGTTCCCCATCCAGCCCAGAAGCACCGGCTTTCCACCAGGAGCCGCGGTGATGGTGTTGGCCGCATAGAAGTCCGCTCCATGGTCCAGCCACTGTGACTTCGTCAGCGGGTCGCCCGGCTTTGCAGCGTTTTCCGCCGTGAACCGTGTGCCGTCGAAATCGCCCACGAAGTACTGCATGCCGGAGCCTCCCGCGATGCCTCCCGGGTTGATGCTCAGGATCATGACCCACTTCTTCAGGCCGTTGCCGCCGTCGACGTCCATCTGGAGCAGCTCGGGAACTTCCCAGAGCCCGCCCTGGGCGCCCACTCCCGAGAAGTCGCTGAGGAAGTTCCAGTGCAGCAGGTCGGTGGATTTGAAGAGTTTTACCACCTGGGCGTCAGCAACCACCGTGGTCATGACCCAGTATTTGCCGGGCTCGTACCAGGTGATCTTCGGATCCCGGAAGTTGTTCGACGCGGGCTGCAAGCTGAGTACCGGGTTGCCTTTGTACTTGGTCCAGGACTTCCCGTGGTCCAGGCTGTAGGCCACGGACTGGGCCTGGCTGCCCTTGGGCAGCGCCCCGCCGTCGCCGTATGAGCTGGTGTAGAGGGCTACCAGCGGCGGGTTTTCAGCGCTGCCCAGGCCGGAGGCGTTCTTGCTGTCCGGAACGATGGCGCCGGAAAAGATTTCCTCGCTGGCGGAGCCTTCCATGGCTACCGGCTGTTGGGTCCAGTGCACCAGATCCGTGCTGGTGGAGTGGCCCCACGACATGTCTCCCCAGAAGTTGCCGTGCGGATTGTGCTGGTAGAACGCGTGGTAAGTGCCGTTTTCGTAGACGAGTCCGTTGGGATCGTTGATCCAGTTTTGCGACGCCGTGAGGTGCGCGGCGGGCCGCCACGGGTCCGATTCGGATGGTGCGGGGGCAGCCATCCCGACGGCGGTGCCGCCGGCGGATGGCGACGCGTCCGGCGTCGGGGTGCAGGAACTCGCGAACACCGCCAGGGCGACGGCGACGACGGCGAGTACCGCCCTGCGAGCGGGCCGGAACGGGTGTTGGGGAGAGTGGAGCATGGGACTTCCTGGGTTGTGGAGCGGGGCGCCCGGGTGAACCGGGCGCCCCATGTTGCCGGGCAGGCAGCGAATCCTCTGCCTGCCCAGCTGGTTTTGACTGTGGCCTACTTGTAGAGGCCTTCCCCGCCGACGCGGACGTTGGTGGGGAGGTAGCCGAACGGGCCGAGGCCGTTCTTGCCGAAGCTGCGGTCCACCTGCGTGACGCCACCGGCGAAGTTGATCTTTACCGTGGGGGAGAGGGACCCTCCACGGACGCCGTCAACGTTGTCGATGAAGGACTGCACCAGGCCGCCCGGCTGCACGTAGTGCGAGTAGGCCTGGAACTGGCGGCCGTTCTGCTGTGCCGACTGGGTGCCGCTCGGGTTGTTCGCCGGCAGGTTCAAGTCGGTCGGCGAGCCGAGGGCGAGGCCCGAGCTGTTCACCGGCTGGAAGTCCGAACGGACACCGTTGCCAACAAAGCCGTAGACGCCGTCGGGACCACGCATGCCATCGGCGTACGTGAACTGGTGGCTGATGGTGAACAGGTAGTACTTGTTCTGGCCGTTTTCATTCTGGATGAAGATCTGCGGGCGCTCGGTCTGGTCGTTGACGCAGTTGGCGGACAGGATCGGCGGCAGGAAGTGCCACTGGGTCAGGTCCTTGTTGTCCGCGACGGCCAGGCCGACACTCGCGGTCTGGAACCAGGAACCAGTGGTGGTGTTGACCGTATTCGTGTTTTCGGCGTGGGGATCGCCGGGGCGGTAGCCAAGGTCAGCGTCCGTGCACTTGTACTCGCCGCGGTTTCCGGCGGTGTTGCCTTCGAAAACCATGTACGTCTTGCCCGGGTGCGCCGGGTCTTCGAAGGTGTACGGGTCACGGAAGGCAAAGCCGGCGTTCTGGGCCTTGGTCTGGTACAGCTTTCCGTCCGGCTCGAGCAGCTTGGTGTGCTGGAAGCCGTCGAAGGTCACACCGTTCTGGTCGGCGTGGATGTTGCCGAGGGCCTTGGCGATGACTGCGTCGGGAGCGATCCCGCCGCCGCCCGCGTTGCGCTCTGCACGGTCGTAGAACGTGGTGGCCGTGTAGAACACGTTGACGTGGTCACCCTGCATGAGGCGGGTGGAACCGGACCATTCGGTGTTGCCGATCGAGGTGTTGTCCAGGAACAAGTGTCCGCCGTAGTTCCACTTGTCCTTCGCGGGGTCTGCGTTGGTCTTGCGGAAGAAGTAGCCGATGCGGGCATTCCAGTGGCGCTGGTCGAAGCCGTAGCCCGCGTGGCGATCGGCGACGAGGGAGAAGATAACGTCCCAGCCCTTGTAGCTGATCTGGTTGGCGTTCTGGTCGGTCAGCGACCACGTGTCCCAGACCCAGACGTCGTCGTTCATGGCGGGGAAATCCTTGGGGATTTCCGGCATGGTGACGTTGGGGCTCATGGAGTTCTGGCCGGGGGCCACGTTCGGATTGCTCTGGGCCATGATCTGCTTGGCATCCGCCCGCGTCCATTTGGACGTGAAGGCTGCTGCAGGGTCAAAGGCCTCTTGCGTGTGGACCGTCGGCAGCGGGAATCCCGGCGTCGGGGCCGGCATTGTGGTGGCCGGCTTGTCGGCAGGCAGGTTTGCCTGGGCTGCCGGCGATGCCATGAGCACCGTGGCAGCCACGCCGGCAGCGGCCGCAAAGGCGGCCGCCGACCGCAGGCGTCGGCGTGGCCTGTTGGGGGTTGAGTGAGATTTCATGCTTGCTCTTCTCGCGGAGGTTGGACTACGTGGAATGGGCGCAAGCCCTGGTCCGAACTCCGGCGTTCCCGGTAACACCAATGGCGTCGTCAGGAACGCCATCGTGTCGGGTGGATGGGGGATTCTTAGGAAGCCCCCATCCTTCGGTCCGGCACGTCGACTTGCCGGGACCGTTCAAAGCTTGACGTGCGCTGGATGCGGTTGCAACCCGTGTTTCGAGCGCCGTTCCGGGCCTTAGGCAACATGTCAGACATATGTGCGCAAGCGTTTACATTCTTACACCGCGCGCGTGCCATGGAAAGCGCGACGGGTCAAATGTTTCTGAATAAATCTGATTTATTTTTAAAGTTCACATGCCATTAACGCGGGGGCGAATTGACTTGACAGGCGTCGGAAAATTGCTGTGGCGACGACTGTCGTTGGTGGGATTCGTGGTCGGCTGCAGCGGGATGCAAAACTGCCCGCGCCGGGGTCCGGTGCGGGCAGTTCGCTTGTTCGATGTGAGGCTAGTTGGCCTTCGTGGAGCGGGTTCGCACCAGGGCGGTGACGCCTGCGGCCAGGCCGATGAGGCCAGCCGCGAGTCCGAACCAGCCAGCCGTGGATCCGGCGTCGCTGGATGTCGCCGATGCTGCAGCTGACGGGGCTGACGGGGCTGACGGGGCTGACGGGGCCGGGGTCGCGGACGGGGACGCCGTGGCCGTCGCGGATGCCGCGGCTTCGTCGCTGGCTGTGGTCACGAAGGAGGGTGCCGGGTGCTCGGGTTCGGGCTGGCCTTTGACGGTCTTCTCGTCCCACTTCACCACCGTGCCGTCGGTGTACGTCTGGGTGGCCGGCAGCGTCACGGTGGTGCCGGCGTCGGGCAGGACACCCACGGAGATCGAGAAGGCCTGGTATTCGTTCTGGCCGATCTGGTGTGCGGCGTCCGCGGTCCAGACGACCGAACTGATCGCTTTGGTCACCGTTGCACCGGCGACAGTGACGGGCTTTGGCAGGGTGGTGGTGACGAGCTCGGCCGTCCAGCCCTCGACCGGCTTCACGGACACCGAGTTGAAGGGTGCGTCCGTCGGCAGTGAGACCTCTAATTTGTTGGTCTTGGCCGTCGGGGATTCGTTGGGAACGTTGAAGGTCAGATGGGTGTAGCCGCCCGCTGCCGGGTCGTCGGGATTGACGTTGACGTGCGCGGACGCGGCTGAGACGCCGAAGGCGAGCAGCCCGGCGGCCATCGTCGCGGCGCAGGCGGTTTTGAGGGTACGGCGGTGGGTAGTCTTCATGGCAATGGTGCCCTTTCACAAAGGAAAAGCGGTTGGGGACCGGGCGGACGGAGGTCCGGACCGGTGAAGGCAGCGAGTTGCCGCCTGTCCCTGCCCGCAGATGAAAGGGGGCAGTCACAGGCGGCCGGAACCAGGGCAGGCGGGCCGCGCCGGGAGGGAAGCCGAAGGCCGGGGAGGCTGCGGGAACGCACAACCTGGGTCGGGCACGGAGCGGGGGTGCGAAGTGGGTGGATCGCTCTTGGAGCGGGCAGTTGGACTAACGGGCGCAGCCACGCCGCCAATGCCCATAGTGCTTGTTCGCCGCGCGCGAGGACCAGGGCCGTGCCCAAGGTTGCGAGTGTGTGCGCAGCGAGCATTTGCCAGTCGCTGGCCGAGGCGTGGGTTGAGGCGATGGCGCTTACGGTATCCGGGGCTGGCGCCAGTGGAACATGTCCTGCATGCCCGGACTGCAACGGTTGCGCGGTGGAAGTTCCAGATAGCGCACAGAACGCCCAGTGAAGGCAGAGTTGCCCGGCCCCCAGTAGCCCGGCGAAGACTGGCAGCGAAAGCCGGGCACGCGTCAGGATGGCGACGGGGAGGATTGTCAGGGCACAGAGCGCCGTCAGAATGGCCGGTGCCGGAAGGTTTCCGCCGCCGGCAAGGTGCCCACCCGCGGCAAAGCCCAGAATGATTGATCCGATCAGGCCCGTTCGCAAGAACCGGAAAGGCGCGGATGTCATGATCGGCGGTCCTTTCCGGTTCGAGCGCTGTGGCGGAGAATCAGTCAAATTCTACCGGGGCTGCTTAGTCCGGAATTGCCGGGGAGCCTCGACGCCCCGGGTGCTCGATCAGAGCTTGGCGATGATGTCCGCCAGGAGGCGCGAAATGCGTGCGCCCGCCGTCTGCCCCGCCTCGATGACTTCCTGATGGCTCAGCGGTACCGGGCTGATGCCTGCGGCGAGGTTGGTCACGAGGGAGATGCCGAAGACTTCCATGCCCGCGTGCCGGGCGGCGATGGCTTCCAGGGCGGTGGACATGCCCACCAAATCCGCGCCGATTCGCTTGGCGTATTGGACCTCGGCCGGCGTTTCGTAGTGCGGGCCGGTGAACTGGGCGTAGACGCCTTCGTCGAGCGTGGGATCCACTTCGCGGGCCAGGCCGCGGATGCGCGAGGAGTACAGGTCCGTGAGGTCGACGAACGTGGCGCCTTCAAGGGGGGAAGCCGCTGTCAGGTTGATGTGGTCACTGATCAGCACAGGAGTTCCAGGGGTCCAGGCTTCATTCAGGCCGCCGCAGCCGTTGGTCACCACGAGGGTCTTGCATCCGGTTGCCGCAGCCGTGCGCACGCCGTGGACAACTGCGCGGACGCCCTTGCCTTCGTAGTAATGGGTACGCGCACCCAGGACAAGGGCGCGCTTGCCCTCCTTCGTCAGGACCGAGCGGATGGTGCCCACATGCCCCTCAACGGCAGGCGCGTGGAAGCCGGGAACTTCCGACGCCGTGAGGGTCGCCGTCGTTTCGCCTATGAGATCCGCAGCCGCGCCCCAGCCTGAGCCGAGCACGAGCGCGACGTCGTGCGATTCGACGCCTGTCTCCGCCGCGATGTAGTCGGCCGCAGCTTTGGCGGCCTCGAATGGGTCTGTGTTCATCAGCTCTGTGTTACTCACTGGTACAAACTACAGTGCTGCGCGCGCTGTTGAACAGGGCGGTGTTGGCTAGGTAAACGGCCTTTACAGGCGTTCTCAGGTGGGGCTTAGTGGCAGGTCCGCCCGCATTAAGTGAGAATGGAACATTGTGACCATGCATCCTGACTTCAGCTCACCACGAATCGCGATCCTGGGCGGAGGTCCAGGCGGATATGAAGCGGCCATGGTCGCGGCCCACTTGGGAGCGCGGGTGACGCTCATCGAGCGCGCCGGGCTCGGCGGCTCGGCCGTCCTCACCGACGTCGTACCTTCCAAAACCCTGATCGCGACGGCGGATCTCATGACCCGCGTCGGCGAGGCGGGGGAGCTGGGAGTCAAGTTCGCGGTCGACGGCAGTGACGTGGCGCCGGGCATGCGCGCGGACCTCGGCCACATCAACGACCGCGTCCTGCACCTCGCGCGGGAGCAGTCGGACGACATCCGGGTGGGCCTTGAGCACCTTGGCGTGGAGATCCTGATGGGCTCCGGAAAGCTCCTGGACAACCACACCATCGAGGTCATCACCTCGGACGGCGTCAAGACGATTACGGCTGACGCCATTCTTCTCGCCGTCGGCGCCCACCCCCGCGAACTGCCCACGGCAAAGCCCGACGGCGAACGCATCCTGAACTGGGCACAGATCTACAACCTCGAGCAACTTCCGGAAGACCTGATCGTCGTTGGTTCCGGCGTAACCGGCGCCGAATTCGCTTCGGCCTACAACGGGCTTGGCTCGAACGTCACCCTGATTTCGAGCCGCGACCAGGTGCTGCCAGGTTCGGACACGGACGCGGCCCAGGTCCTCGAAGGCGTCTTCAAACGCCGCGGCGTGCGCGTTCTGTCCCGCTCGCGCGCGGAGGCCGTTGAAAGGACCGACGCCGGCGTGAAGGTGACGCTCGGCGACGGCAGCACGGTCTCGGGCAGCCACTGCCTCGTCTGTGTTGGCTCCATCCCCAACACTGCCGGAATCGGGCTGGAAGAGGCGGGCGTGGCTGTCACGGAGTCCGGCCACATCAAGGTCGACGGCGTCTCCCGCACCACGGCGCCGAACATCTACGCCGCTGGCGACTGTACGGGGATCCTGGCCCTCGCCTCGGTCGCTGCCATGCAGGGCCGCATTGCAGTTGCTCATTTCCTGGGCGACGCCGTCATGCCGATCAAGCTCCGCCAAGTGGCCTCAAACATCTTCACTTCGCCGGAAATCGCCTCCGTGGGCGTCTCCGAAGCCGACCTCGAATCGGGCAAGTACCAGGGCGACGTGGTCATGCTGTCCCTGCTGAGCAATGCCCGCGCCAAGATGCGCAACACCAAGGACGGCTTCGTCAAGATCATCGCGCGCAAGGGTTCGGGCACTGTGATCGGCGGCGTCGTCGTCGGACCGAACGCCTCCGAGCTCATCTACCCGATCGCGGTTGCCGTGAAGCAGAAACTACACGTCGACGACCTCGCGAGCACCTTTACGGTGTACCCCTCCTTGACCGGGTCGATCTCGGAAGCGGCGCGACGGTTGCACGTGCATATGTAGGTTGTTGTTCGCATTCGGATCTGCGACACAGAAAATGCCCCACGACGCGCGTATTCGCGTGTCCTGGGGCATTTTGCGTCGCGTGAAACCAGATGCGCGTCCTCGGCACCCAACCCCAATGCGTTTATACCCTCGCTGAGTACGTAGGCAAGCGGCGTGGTCAGCGTTGCGTTTGCTAGCGTCGAGCACATGCTGTCTATCTACCCGCCCAAATTTCGTCGCGGTGACTTTGTGCGGGTGGTCGCGCCCGCACTGAGCCGCGCCGTGGTCATGGAGCACGACCACACCAGCCGCATCGAGGGGCGTTTCGCCGAAATGGGGTTGCGGCTTTCCTTCGGGGAGCACGTCGACGAAATGGATGGGCTTCTTTCGTCGTCGGTGCAGTCGCGTGTTGACGATCTTCATGCGGCCTTCTCGGATCCGGAAGTAACGGGAATCCTGACAGTCATTGGTGGATTCAGCAGCAACGAATTGCTTCCGTATCTCGACTGGGAGCTCATCGCGGCGAACCCGAAAATCCTGTGTGGCTACTCGGACATCACGGCACTTCAGAACGCCATCTACGCACGCACCGGACTGGTGACATACTCCGGGCCGCACTGGTCCACATTTGGCATGCGGGACCACTTTGCGGAGACTCAGGCCTGGTTCATGGAGGCGCTCTTTGGCGGGGAGCCCATGGACGTGCGTCCGGCCACGGCTTGGACGGACGATGCATGGTTCCGTGACCAAGACGGCCGAACGGTGATTCCCGGCGATGGCTGGTGGCCGCTGCAACGCGGTGCCGCGAGCGGACGGATTGTGGGCGGAAACCTGTGCACGCTGAATCTCCTCCAGGGAACGGCCAACATGCCATCTTTGGAAGGAGCACTCCTCTTCGTGGAGGACGACTTCGAAAGCCACCCGGCTACATTTGCGAGGGACCTGACCTCTCTCCTGCAGACGCCTGAGGCAAAGGGAGTTCGGGGTCTCGTGATAGGACGCTTTCAGCAGGCAAGCCGAATGACCCGGGATCTGCTGGCACTGATAGTTGCCAAACATTCCGTCCTTTCCGGCCTTCCCGTGCTCGCCAACGTTGATTTTGGCCATACCTCGCCTATCTTCACCTTCCCGATCGGAGGCGACGCCGAAGTCTCGGTCGGTGAATCAAGCACTTTGAGGATCACGCGCCACTGACGACGGAGAAATCTGTAAGCGGACTTACTCCCTTTAGATTTCGCGGCGATGACCGGCCTGAACGACGACGATGACGAGTCGGCCGTCGTCGATCCGGTAGAGCACCCGATAATCTCCCGTTCGGACGCGCCACTCGACCCGCCCTGCCAGCTTCTTGACGCCGGGCGGGCGTGGAGTCTCGGCCAGCAACTCGATGGCTGCTTGGACCCGGCGGCGACCCTCGGGAGGAAGCTTGCGCAGTTGCCGAAGGACCGCTGGCAGGACCGTGATGTTGTAGCTCACGTCAGGCCAGATCGCGCTTGACGTCCTCCCAGGGGATAGGGGTCTCACCGGTCTGTTTCATCTCCTCCCATGCCATGTTGACGGCCCGGATGTCTTCAAGTTCTTCCGCGGCTTCGCGAAGGTGCTCCAGCTCGGCGGAATCAATCACTGCCGCGACCCGAATTCCGCGGCGAGTGAGGAATACCGGTTCGCGCTCACGATGTGCCGTGTCCACAATGGCTACGTCAAGTGCAGCAAAACGTACGTTGCGTACAGAACTGTCGATAACGTATTTTCTGTTCCAGATCGGAAGCGGGTTATTTTGATGCTCCTATAGCTGTCAATGGTCGTTGAGCCAGCTTTCGTAGCGTTGGTGAA
>NZ_JARVRF010000038.1 GCF_030209835.1 Arthrobacter sp. efr-133-R2A-120
GGGAATCAAGCTTCCGGGCCCTCACCGCGATCGGCTACACCGGCCCGATCTCCGTCGAATGGGAAGACGCCGGCATGGACCGCCTCCACGGCGCCCCCGAAGCCCTCGCCAACCTCAAAAAATACGACTACCCGCCCTCGCAAACGTCCTTCGACGCCGCATTCAGCCAGGACTAAGCACCCCTCCGGTTAGCGCGAGTTGGCAGCAGATGACCCCGAAATCCGATTTTGAGGGCATCTGCTGCCAACTCGCGCCCCGAATTCTCCCGAGGAAGCACTGTGATACGAACCCTGCAAAACGGCCAGCGCTGTGAGGTATGGATCGCCTCTGCCGCCGGCACCTCCGAACTGGCCTTCACGACGGACAAGCTGCTGCTGGAAGCACCGAACTGGACGCTCGATGGCCAGGCCCTCATCCTCAACGGGGACGGTGCCCTGTGGCGGCTGGATCTTTCGGGAGGACTTGAAAAGGTAGCCATCACCGGCGTCCCGGACCTCAATAACGACCACGTCCTCGCGCCCGATGGCGCCACCATCTACCTCTCGGCGAATGACGGCCACATTTACCGCGCAGCCCTCGACGGCGGAGAAGCCACCAAGATCACGGACGACGACGGGTGGTTCCATTTTCTCCACGGCGTCAGTCCGGACGGACAGACGCTCGCCTACGTCGGAATAGAAGCCGGGGATTTTTCCCAGCCGGGCCGGCTCATCACGATTCCGGCAGGGGGCGGCCAGACCACCGCGATCGACGCCGATGGCCACTGCGATGGTCCCGAGTATTCGCCCGACGGGGACTGGCTGTACTTCAATACCGAGGCCTTCACCGGCCAGCCGGGCCACGCCCAGCTGGCCAGGGTGCAAAACGGCAACGGCAGCACGCCGGAGCGCCTGCTTGAAAGCGAAACCGTCGACTGGTTCCCGCACCTCACGCCCGACGGGCGCCTGGCCAGCTACATCCGCTTCCCCGGCGGCACGGTAGGCCACCCCGCGGACTTGCCGGTCGACGTCGTCGTCGTTTCCACGAGCGACTGGACAACGCCGCTCCACACGTGGCCCCTCTTCGGAGGCCAGGGAACCCTCAACGTCAACAGCTGGTCACCCGACTCGGAGCGGTTCGCTTATGTTGCCTATCCCGTCAGCAATTCGATTGGAATGCCATGATCCGTCACACGGTTACCTTCTCCCTCATCCACGAGCCCGGTTCCTCCGGCGAACGGGAATTCCTGGACGCAGCAGTCACCACCTTGACCGCAATACCGGTGGTGCAGGACTTCCGCGTTTCCCGCCAGATTTCAGAGAAGAGCCCGCTCAATTTTCAGTTCGAAATGAAGTTCGACGGCGTTGAGGCCTTCAACTCCTACAACGACCATCCCGCCCACGTCGGATTCGTCGAGACCCGGTGGGCGTACGAAGTGTCCGACTTCCAGGAGTTTGATTTCGAACCCTACGGCCCGGAAGGACGGTAGCTCCATGGCCGACATCGCCACCCTTGAAGCATTGGAAACGCTCAAACGCCAGGAGGAGGAGCTGATTTTCGCCTCCTTCGACCATGGAGACGCCTGGAGGCTCGGCTCGCGGCTCACAGGCATGGCACAGGCGGCCGGTCACGCGATCGGCATCGACATCCGGCGTCCCGGGCTCATTCTTTTCCGCGCTGCGTTGCCCGGGATCACACCGGACCAGGAATCGTGGATCGCTCGGAAATCCGCACTCGTTTTGCGGATGGAAGCAAGCAGCGCGCTTGTCGAAGCCCGGTTGTCCTCCGCCGGTATCGATCCGGTAGCCAGTGGATGGCTCGGCGCCGACTATGCCGTGACAGGGGGCTCCTTTCCCGTGAGGGTCCATGGCGTCGGAGTGGTCGCGGCCGTCACCGCGTCAGGCCTTTCATCCCAGGAGGATCATGACCTCATTGTCGAAGGGATCCGGCAACATCTCGCAGCCTAGGCAGAAACTCTTGCCAAAAAATTGTTGAACAATTCCTCCATGTGATGCATCATTGGGTGTAGGCCCCGATTGAGATCGGGATCACAAAGCCCGCCCAACGTTCCATGGAGGAACCATGTCCGCGACCACTTCGCCACGTTCAACACGGCGCAGCAAACCCTCGGCAGGCGCCATCAAGGCCTTCATTGCCAGCGTCACAGGCACCTCCCTGGAGTATTACGACTTCGCGATCTACTCCGTGGCCTCCGCGCTCGTCTTCCCGAAGATCTTCTTCCCCACGAACGACGAAACCACGGGCCTCCTGTTGTCCTTCTCGGCCTTCGCAGTGGGTTACCTCGCCCGGCCCATCGGTGGTGTGGTCTTTGGCCGGCTCGGGGACAAGATCGGACGCAAGAACGTCCTGGTCATCACCCTCGTCCTTATTGGCGCGGCCACGGTCCTCATCGGCGCCTTGCCGGACTACCACACCATCGGCATTGGAGCCACGATCATCCTGGTCCTCCTTCGCCTGGCCCAGGGCATCGGCGTCGGCGGCGAATGGGGCGGTGCCGTCTTGCTGTCCAGCGAGTACGCCAATCCCAACAAGCGCGGTTTCTGGTCTTCCGCAGCCCAAATCGGTCCGCCCGCCGGCAACCTGCTGGCCAATGGCGCACTGGCCGTCCTCGCCGCCGCCATGAGCAACGATGCCTTCATCGCTTGGGGTTGGCGCGTGGCGTTCCTCAGCTCCGCCATCTTGGTTGCCTTCGGGCTCGTCATCCGGCTCAAGCTCGAGGAAACCCCGGTATTCAAGGCTATCGAGGCCACGGGCGAACGGCCCAAGGCTCCCATCAAGGAAGTCCTCACCACCCAGTTCCGCCCCCTCCTTGCCGCCGCGTTGTGCCGGATCTGCCCCGACGTCCTGTACGCCTTGTTCACTGTCTTTGTCGCGGTCTACGCCACCAAGGAACTCGGCATGACCACCGGCAACGTCCTGGGAGCAGTGCTGGTGGGCTCGGCCTTCCAGCTCTTCCTGATCCCGGCTGCGGGAGCAGTCACGGACCGGTTCAACCGCCGGCTGGTCTATGGCATCACCGCCGCGGCCACAGCCGTGTACATCCCGCTGTTCTTCCTCATGATCCAGTCCCGCTCCGTCCTGGTGCTGACCGTCGGCGTCGTGATCGGCCTCGGACTGCACGCCTTTATGTACGGACCGCAGGCCGCTTTCATCACCGAGCAATTCCCGGCCCGGCTTCGTTATGCCGGCAGTTCCCTGGCCTACACGGTGGCCGGCGTCGTGGGTGGAGCGGTGGCACCCTTGATCTTCACGGCCCTCTACGCCGCTACCGGAAACTGGCTCCTGATCGCGGCATACTTGCTCGTCACCGCGGTGGTCACCATCATCGGCCTCGCCTTGGGCCGGGATCCCGAGCCGGACGAGGACCTTCGACTGCTTGCGGAAGCCTCCGCCTAAGCAGCCCGACGGCCCCGCGGGCTGAAAGCTCGGGCGGCCCCCGCCGTCGTAATCCCTGGCCGGAATGCCCCTTAAGATCAGTCTTGAGGGGCATTTTTGCGCCCGCTTGCCTGAGAGGACCCTATGAGCCAGACAATCCGTGAAGCAACAGCGGACGACGCCGGACGGCTGGCGGAGCTCGCCGCCGTCACCTTTCCGCTCGCCTGCCCGCCGGGCTCCTCGCCCGAGGACATCGCGGCGCACCTGCGCAGGACGCTCAGCGCAGAGAAGTTCACGGAATACCTTGCCGATCCGGACGTCACCATCCTGGCCATCGATGCCGCCGGGGAACTCCGCGGCTACAGCATGCTCGTGGCCCGCCCCACGAGCGATACCGACGTCGCTTCGGCCCTGACGCTCAACCCTTCCACTGAACTGAGCAAGTGCTATGTGCATCCGGAACACCACGGACTGGGCGCTGCCGCGGAGCTCATGAAGGCAACCTTGGACCGCGCCGCGGGCTCGGGTGCCGCCGGCGTGTGGCTTGGCGTCAACAGCCAGAATGCCAAGGCTATCCGCTTCTACGAGAAGAGTGGGTTCAGGAAGGTCGGAACCAAGTCGTTCCGGCTGGGCGATACGGTGGAGCACGATTTCGTGATGGAGCGGGCGGTCCAGGGACCCTGGGAACCCTGAGTCGGCCGGTCTGCGACGCGCAAACGGGCCCGCGACGCGCAAAATTCCCAGCGACGCGCAAACCGTTCCACGCAGCCTGAATTCGCGTAGCGCCTGCCTGTTCCTGCGTCGCAGACCATTTTGCGCGTCGTGAACGCGCATGCTGTGACGAGTCCAACAGGCCATTCCGGGAATGTCAGGCCTCGACTTCCGGTTGTCGCGATCATGAAGATTGAGATCTGGTCAGACGTCGCTTGCCCGTGGTGCTACATCGGAAAGCGCCGGTTCGAAGCGGCCCTCGCCGAATTCCCGCACCGCGACTCCGTCGAGATCCAGTGGCGCAGCTACCAGTTGGACCCGAGTATCCCGGATCACTACGACGGCACAGAGCTCGATTACCTGAGCAAGCGCAAGGGCATGAACCCGGCGCAGGTCAGCCAGATGTTCGAGCACGTGGCGTTGCAGGCAAAGGGCGAGGGCCTCAACTACCGTTTCGACGACGTCGTGGTGGCCAACAGCTTCACGGCACACCGCCTCATCCATCTGGCGGCAGCCCACGGCAAGCAGGACGAAGCCAAGGAACTGCTCCTGAGCGGCCACTTTGAACACGGCAAGGACATCGGCAACCAGGAATACCTGGCCAAGCTCGGCAGCGACTTGGGCCTGCCGGAAGCCGAAATCGCCGAGTTGTTCAGCACCGACAAGTACGCAGAGGACGTTCGCGGCGACATCGCCGAAGCCCGGATGCTCGGCGTCACGGGAGTGCCTTTCTTCGTCATCGACCGCAAGTACGGACTCTCCGGAGCCCAGCCCTCCGAGGTCTTCACCCAGGCCCTCACGCAGGCATGGCAGGAAGCGAACCCTCTGGTCGCCGTCGGCAGCCCCGACGCCGAAGCCTGCGGCCCGGACGGCTGCGCGATCTAGGATCCCCCCGCACGAGCTGGCAGCAGATGACCCCAACCGGGCGTTGAGAGGTCACCTGCTGCCAGCTCGCGCCACGCCCACCCAACTTTGCTGACAGATCCCTGTAAAGTGTCTGTATGCCTAGGATTACGGCCGCCACCAATGCGGCGCAACGCGCTGAAACCCGACGCCGGGTCCTGACAGCTTTCGGCGAACTGCTCTTCACCCACGGCCTGCCCGGCTTGACCATGACCGACGTCGCGCGGCACGCTGGCGTCGGGCGGACCGCGGTGTACAACTACTACGCCGACATGGAACAGCTCCTCATCGCGTACGCACTGGACGAGACCGAGCGGTTCCTGGGCGACCTGCGCGAATCCCTCGCCGCACTGCAGAACCCGGTGGACCGTCTGGCCCTCTATGTGCGCGCCCAAGTGGAAGATTTGAGCCGCCGGCATCTCCCTCCGGGCCCCGCGATGGCGGCTGTCCTCTCCCCCGGCTCCTTCGCGAAATTGGCAGATCACGTGGGCGAACTCAACCTGCTGCTCCAGGACATCCTGCGCGACGGAATCGCCGCCGGGTACCTCCCGCCCACCGACGTCGGCCAGCTCGCCAGGCTCATCCATGGAACTCTTTCCTCCAGCGCCGCCCGCGGCAATGCGACCAACGGGGCGGAGCTGGACGAGCTTGAGGAGCGGCTGGTCCAGACTGTGCGTTTCGTCCAGTTGGGCGCGGGAGCAAGGTTCGACGACGACGGCCGGCCCGCGCGCTTGGCGTGACCCGGTCGCGGGGCTGGCGCCGTCTGCGGAAAGGCCAACGCTAAGGCGTCGGCATCACCGGCAGCTTCGCATTGTCCGCAATCCGCTGCTCCAGGCGGGGACAACTGAGCTTCCCCGGGGTGTTGTCCACGAGTTCCGGTGGGACCAGTGCCGAGAAACCGGGGGCGAGGATGAGGTCCACGGAACCATCCGTGCGTTGGTCCTGGACGTAATCGGTGCCGGCGATGTTCTTCTGGATGTTGAACGCTGCCGCCTGCCCACTGGATCCCGAAACGACCACCGCCGGGCCGGTGTAGCTGGTGGTTGAGTTATCAACGGTGCCAACGTTGTATCCCCGGGCTTTCAACTGGTCCGCCACGCTCTTGGCCAGCCCGGCCTTGCCAGCCGCGTTGTAGATATTGACGTTGATTTTGTTGTTGGGCGTGTAGTCGAAAACAGTGGCGGGACATACGGCCGCCGGGGCCTGGCTTGCAACGGCGGAGGGGAAACGGATCACGCCGTTCATGACTGCCCAGGCGCCTACAAGTCCGGCAACGACCAATCCGACGAGCAGTGCGAGAACGATCGCATGCAAGAGGCGGCGGCTGAACCACCCGGGATGGCTTTCAGGCCCGGGAATCTCAGCAAAGGTTGCCCGCAGTTCCGGACCGGTGACGACTCGATGCCCGTGCAGAATCGTCGGGTCTTTCTGACGACGGGGACGTTTCCGGCGCTTACTCGGATCCGCGTTCTCGGGCACTGCCACCTGCTCTTCCGGGATTGTTTCGTTAACCATCTATCACGAGCACCCGGGCGTGGATCGCCGTGCGTTGGTGGAGCGCAGTCCGGACTGCACGGTGGAGCCCGTCTTCGAGATACAGCAGGCCTTGGTACTGCACGACGTGGGGGAAAAGGTCGCCGAAGAACGTCGAATCCTCGGCCAACAATGCTTCCAGGTCAAGGGTGCGCTTGGTGGTGACGAGTTCGTCGAGCCGGACAGGACGGGGTGGCAGCGAGGCCCAGTCCTTGGGCGTGGAAAAACCATGGTCAGGGTACGGGCGTCCCTCGCCCACAGCTTTGAATATCACTTTGCAAGCCTAAAGAAGTAAGTCGTCCAAGGGAACTTGTGAGAAGTCGGCCACCAAGGTTGTGGCCAAAAGGTAACCGTTCACGGACGGTAAACGGCGAAACGGTGCCGCCTGCCGCCGTCGGCCGTCACACCGCTGCCGCCATCACGCCGGACTGACAGAATGGGATCATGACTGCTTCAATGCCGGGCACGCACCCGGCTGCTCCCGCCCTCGCACTCCTCCTCGACGTCGACGGCCCTGTCGCGAGTCCTGTGACGCGCGATGTGAAGCCGGAAATCATCGCCGACCTTGTGGGCTTGGCATCCGCAGGCATCCCTGTCATTTTCAACACCGGCCGCTCGGACGCTTTCATCCGCGAGCAGGTCATGGCGCCCATGATCGCCGCCGGAATGCCTGCGGGAACGGTGGTCCACGCGATCTGCGAGAAGGGCGCAGTCTGGTTCAGCTACACCTCGGGCGGCCCGGGACCCATCCATGTAGACCATGACCTTGCTGTTCCGAAGGCCTACGGCGACGACGTCCGCCGCATGGTGGCAGAGGACTATGCGACGCACATGTTCTTCGATGAGACAAAGCGCGCCATGGTGTCCGTAGAGCAGCATCTCGACGTCTCAAGTGACGACTACCTGGCCGAGCAGAAGCTCTTCGACGCCGATGCCCTGGCGCTCATGGGCAGGCACGGGCTCTCTGCCGCGCTCCTAGACCACCACGCACCAGGGTCCGACGACGCTGCCGACTACCGCCTTGATCCCACCATCATCTCCACGGACATCGAATCCATCCGGCTCGGCAAGGATCTCGGCGCCAGCCGCGCGGTGGAACTCCTCGCCGCCCAAGGAATCACCCCGCAGGCCTGGCGGACAGTAGGAGATTCGCGCACGGACTACGCGATGGCCGATTGGCTCCACCACAATGACCACAGCGTCAAGCACGTCGACGTCCGTCCCGCCGACGGTGTGCCCAACAAGCCCTACGATGTTCTTACAGCCACAGACCTCGGCCTGGGCGAGGACGTCATTCACGACGACGCCGGCGGCGCATTCCTGCGCAGCTGGCGTGAAGCCTTGGTGGGCTGAGTCCGCTAAGCCCACACTTTCCACAACCTTTCGGAGAAAAGCCATCACAGTCATGGACCAGCAAGCGATTTACTTTGGTAGTCCCGCCTCCGACGACGACGCGGTCGTCCCAGAGCCGACGTCGCCCGACGTCGAGGCGCGCCTCAAGCACCGCGCCGACGTCGTCCGCCATCGTGGCCGATACAGCTTGCTGAACCAGAACCGCACCCCGCAGCAGGTGATGGTCGAAGACCTTCTCGTGATCCGCGCCGCACTGGACGCGGCAGGGCTGGACTTCATCCTGGTCCGCGGTAACGACCACCGGCCGGTGATCGCCGTCGACTGGAAGCTCCGGAAGAAACTGCGCCAGGCGTTGGTGTCCGCTTTCCGGAACGAACCGTTCTACTCCATGACCGTTGATGCGCGGAAGAAATCCACGTTGCTGGTGGCTGACGGCGAGCTCTCCAGCAACCGGAAGGCCCGGATCTTCCGGCTCTTCCGCCCACGCGTCGAACCCGGGGGCGGGCTGACGTACGGTCCATCCTTGGGCGTGCAACTGGAATTGTGGGAGTTCGACGGCGAACAACTCGTATTGCCGGTGGAGAACTCCCTGACCCGTCGAACCATGCTGCGCCAGGACGCTGTCCGGGGCACGGTGGAACGCCACGGGCTGAGATGGCCGACTATCGAGAACATGTTCGCGGACCACGCGAGCGACATCGACTTCGACGTCGACATCGTCTTTTCATGGGTGGACGGCAACGACCCCGCGTACATCGCCGCCCGCCGCGAGCAGATGAAAGACGCAGTCCTGGGCGAGGGCGATGCCCACGAGGCCCGTTTCCGGCAGATCAACGAGCTCAAATATGCCCTGCGCTCGGTATACATGTATGCGCCCTGGATTCGCCGGATCTACATTGCCACGGACTCCCCCGTGCCAGAGTGGCTGGCCGAGCACCCGAGCGTCAAGATCGTGCGCAGCGAGGAGTTCTTCAAGGACCCCACAGTTCTGCCCACCCACAACTCCCAGGCCGTGGAATCACAGTTGCACCACATTGAGGGCCTCTCCGAGCACTTCCTGTATTCCAACGACGACATGTTCTTCGGCAGGCCTGTAGCACCGGACATGTTCTTCACTCCGGGCGGAATCACCAAGTTCATCGAGGCCTCCACCCGGATCGGGCTGGGAGAGAACGACGCCGAACGCAGCGGCTTCGAGAACGCGGCCCGCGTCAACAGGAAGCTCCTCTGGGAGCGGTTCGGGCGCATCACCACGCGCCACTTGGAGCACACCGCCGCACCCCTCCGCCGCAGCGTGGTCGCAGAGATGGAGCGCGAGTTCCCGGCCGAGTTCGCCAAGACGGCAGGCAGCAGGTTCCGTGCGGCGGACAACATCTCCGTGACCAACTCGTTCTACCACTACTACTCGCTGCTCACGGGTAGGGCGGTCACGCAGACGGCCGCCAAGGTCAGGTACGTGGACACCACCCTGTGGTCCGGGCTGCACTACCTGCCCACGCTGCTCGCCAAGCGCAATGTGGACTTCTTCTGCCTCAACGATGGCAGCTTCCCCGAGGTGGCCGCCGATGAACGGGCCGGACTCGTGACGGACTTCATGGAGAAGTACTTCCCGGTCAAAGCGCCGTGGGAGAAGTAGTCCGCTAGCGGCGGGTCATCTCCGGGCGCTTCGCGTCAGCTTTGGAACCGCGTTCATGCGTAGGACGCTGGGGGATGCGGATGCCCGCTTCGGCGAGCCGGCGCCTGGTGGCTTCCGGGCTGACGTACTCCCCGACGGTCGGCGACTTGCCCAACGGCACCACCGAATGCACGATCGTCTGCTCGTAAACGTGCACCAGGTTGAATGCCTGGGCGCCGTCCCGGCCGCGGGTGCCGCCCTGCGGAACGTTGAGGTCCTGCGTGTAGCAGCTCGCGGAAGCCACCGATACCGGGACGCCAGCGAACATGGCCGTGGTGGAGTAGTGCAGGTGACCGCCCAGGATGGAGCGGACATCCGAATTGCGTACGACGTCGGCCAGCGCCGCTTGGCCACGCAGCTCCACCAGGATGGATAGATCGAGGACGCTCGGGACCGGAGGGTGGTGGAGGGCAAGGATCGTGCCGTCCGGAGCCGGTGTTGCGAGTTCCGATCCCAACCAGTCGAGCTGGCTCTGGCTTAGTTCACCGTGATGGAATCCGGGCACGGAGGTATCCAGCGTGATGATCCGCAGCCCTTTGACGAAGTAGCTGTGATCCACCGGGGCGTCATTGTCGCTCTGGTCGAAGAGGCCCGCGCGGAAATTCGCCCGGTCGTCGTGGTTTCCCATCGCCCAGATCACCCGCGCCCCCATCTCGCGACAGGCAGGCTCGACGATCGACCGGAGTTTGGCGTAGGCACCGGGCTCACCCTGATCGGCGAGGTCACCGGTGAAGATCACGGCGTCGGGACGGACCTTCGATGCGTGGACTTCCGAAAAGAGTTGCCTGAGATGGGCTTCGCTGTCGACCGCGCCGTAAAGGGGTTCCGACCCTCCCAACAGATGGGAGTCGCTAAGGTGCAGAAGTACGTGTCCTGGCCGCGGATGCTCGGCCTCGATGAGCTCCATTACTACCTTCGGGTCGGTAGGAGACGGCGCCTCCAGTGTCTGCCCCAATAAACCCAATCCAACCAGACAAAAGGCTAACGCAGGGTAACTTACCGTCGGAATGTTGGAAAATTACTCGTGCTCCCCGCCCGACGCCCGCTCACCTTTAAGGCACTTTTCGACGACCCTCGCTCACCTATATAGGCGCTTTCCCTGACGCTCCCTCACTAAAAGGTGAGCGAACGTCCAGGGGTTAACGCGCGACGGCGGGCTGCCGCACCGAAGTGCCGCAGCGCGCCGTCGTCCGCTAGTCAGCCAAACGTGAGCGAGCGTCCGCCCAAAGGGCGATAAACGTGAGCGAGCGTCCGCCGGAAAGTCGACAAACGTGAGCGAGCGTCAAGGGGTACTTGCTCAGCCGGCTGGCGGCATCATGACGAACCACTCCTCGGCGCGGGCGTCGATCGGCGTACCGTTCGCGACGCGCATTTCGCACTTCCGGTTTTCCATGGTGACAGTCGCCAAGGTGGCCCAGCGGTTGCCGAACGTGGCATCCGGCTTGGGAACGCAGCAAATCCCGGGCTGCTCGGGGTCGGAGTAGAGGAAGGGCAGGATGTCGTCGACGCCGGTCGATTCCGGGTACCTGCCTAGTCGCGAATGCACCAACGCCAGCCGGTCCTGCGAGTCGGGGTCGTAGAGACCGGGCTTTTCGCCTTTGCCCAGGGCCTCGTCCAGGAAGTGGTTAGTGTGTGCGAGGGTTCCGTTCTCCGGCAAAACAACCACCACCGACGCGGGGCTGATTTCCACAGTGACGGCCCTTGTTTCATCCATGAGGGTCAGTGCGCTTGAGGTAGTGACGCGAGCGGAGCGGACAATCTCCACACCCTCTTCAACCGAGGACGCATTGGCCAGGATCTCCGCCGAGAGCAGGTGGATCGGCACCCCGCTCGGCCGGTCATCCACATGACCCAAGATGTTCAGGAAAACCGACACCCCGGCGTCGTTCATTCCGATCTTGCTCAGCATGCCGTGCTCGGTCAGCCCTACGAAATTCCGCTTGGTTCCGGCCACGCTTTGAAGATGCCAGTGCGGGTCGAGCTCTTCGTGCCAGTCCCAGGTCTGCACGCCGAAAACATGATCAGCCACCCTGCCGATCGTGGAGCATTCGCCCGGCCTGGTCCCGAGCGCCTGCGACAGGATCTCGGTCCGGGCGTTGAGGGCGCCGATCTGCCAGAGGTCCACGCCAGCACCGGAGGCGACACCCCTCATCTCGTCGAGCAACCGGGGCGACCAGTCCGCCACCTCATCCATGATCCGTTCCGCGTCGGAGCGCACGGTTTCCTGCTTGACGCCGACTGTGTGGAAGAGCTTCAAGTAGAGCTCAATGCCGCCCAGGAGGCTCTCCCCCAGCGCTTCGCTGCGTTGGACTCCCCGCTCAAAGGGACTCAAGGCATCGATGGCGATGATGGCACGTTGGGTCTCGATTTTCTGGTTCATGGATAACTAACTCGCGATCTTTGAATTGAGGTGTTCTATGACTCCGCGCCGCGGCTTCCAGCCAGGCTTCGGCGCGCACTCCAAAAGGAGCCGGGTGTACGGGGACTGCGGACGGTCGAGCACGTCGTCCACCGTTCCCCGCTCAAGGATCTGTCCTTGCCGCATGACAATTACGTCGTCAGCGATGTTGCGCACCACGGAAAGGTCGTGGGTGATGAAGAGGTAACTCAAGCCCTTGTCGCGCCGCAGTTCATGCAGGAGTTCGAGGACCTGCGCCTGCACCGAGACGTCGAGGGCGGAGACAGCCTCATCCAACACGATGATTTTGGGCTCGGCGGCGAAAGCCCGTGCGATCGCCACGCGCTGTTTCTGGCCGCCAGACAAGGCCGACGGCAGGGATTGCGCGTGGGAATCAGCCAGGCCAACGCTCTTGGAGAGCTCCGAAACCCGTTCCTTGCGCTGGGATGCGGTGAGCGGGAAATGCGCACGGAGAACCTCGTCAACGGCGCTGCCCACCGGCAAGCGCCGGTTCAGGGAGCCGTTGGGATCCTGGAAGACCATTTGCACTGCGCGGGCACGGGCACGCTGTTCCTTTCGCTGGAGCGACGTCGTGACAGGAGTGCCGGCAATGGCCACCTCGCCCGAATCCTTCGTCTCAAGCCCGACAAGAACCCGTGCCAAGGTGGTCTTGCCCGAACCGGATTCGCCCACCACCGCCATGCAGCTGCCTTCCCGCACGGCTACGGAGACATCGTCCAAGGCGCGTACAGGCTCGTGCTTGCGGCTGGTCCGGAAGGTCTTGTTGAGGCCTGATATTTCGATGATGTTCGTCATCACAGGGTGCTCCCGATCTCTGTTTCGGCGGGCAGTCCCGCAGCAGAATGCCCGACGCCGGTGCTGTCGCCGTCGTCGTGCGCTTGCGGTGTGGCGCCATTCAGCGTCGGCCGGATGCTCATCAGCATCTGGGTGTACGCGTGCCGGGGGTTGTCTCGGATCTGCTCCGGAGTGCCGATCTCCACGATTTCGCCGTACCGCATGACTGCGAGGCGGTCCGTGACCGCGGCCGCCAGGTCGAGATCGTGCGTCACGAAGATCATGGACATTCCGAGGTCCCGCCGTTTCTCGTCGAGGATCGCCGCGACTTCAGCCTGTGTGGTGACGTCGAGGGCCGTCGTCGGTTCGTCCGCCAGCAGCAGCCCCGGCCTGCCGGAGATGGCGCCGGCGATGACCACGCGTTGGAGCATGCCTCCTGACAATTGATGGGGAAACGCCTTCAGCACGCGGTCAACGCTGCGGATTCCCACCTGCTCAAGCATCTCTCCGGCGCGGGTCCGCGCAGCTTTGGCGTTGCGGCCATGCGCATCCGCCATGCCTTCGAGCAGGTAGGTCTCAATCGGCAACACCGGGTTGAGTGCGGCATGTGGATTCTGGGAAATCAAAGCGATCTTGCTGGCGCGAAGCCCACGCATCCGCTCTCCGGGCAGGGTCCTGAGGTTCTCGCCGTCGAGAACAATGTCCCCGGTGACCACGGAGTTGCGGGGCTCGATCCCAAGGATGCAGCGTAGGGTCATCGACTTTCCACTGCCCGATTCGCCCACCAAACCGATCGCCTCGCCGCGCTTGATACTGAGCGATATTCCCTTAAGTACGGGCTTGTTGGCCCCGGAGTCGGGGTCGATGATGCCCAGCTCCAGGTTGCTGATGTCAATCATTGCTTGCTCCTTCCTGCTGCTGCGCGGCCGCCCAGCCGTTCGCCGATGTAAGCCATCGCCGCGACCGTGGCCACAACGCACAGGCCCGCGTAGAGGCTCTGCCCCGGGAAACCCTGCTGAAGCGATTCTTGGCCGTTGGAGATCATGAGGCCCCAGTCGGCCGCTGGTGGCTGGATGCCGAGGCCCAGGAAGGACAGCGCAGCCAGGTCCACGATGGCGTATCCGAAGTTGATCGTGGACCCCGTGAGGATCTGCGTCCACACATTCGGCAAGATGTGGCGGAGGGTGATGGTGAAGCCGTTGATTCCCTGCAGTTCGGCGGCCTTCACGTAGGGCAGGTTCCGTTCGCGAAGGGCCACACTGCGGATCACGCGGGCGCTGTAGGGGATGTACGCGACAGCGAGGGCGATGGACGCGGTCACGAGTCCCGGCCCGAAGATGGCAACCCCAAGGATAGCCAGCAACAGGCTGGGGAAGGCGAAGAGCACATCGAGGACACGGCCGAGGAAAGCATCCGTTTTCCCGCCGAACCACACTGCCGTGAAGGCCAGCATCGATCCGGCAACCGCCGTGGCGACGACGACGATCAGCGGGCCGACGAGGCTTGTCCGGGCGCCCGCGATCAAGCGGGAGAAAATGTCGCGCCCGGCCTGGTCCGTGCCAAGGAAATGCTCAGCGCTCGAACCAAGGTGCCGCTGCGTGACGGAGCCGACCGTAGGGTCGTAGGGCACGAAGAACTGGCCAACCATGGCGGCCAGCACCACGACGGCGACGATCCCTGCGCAGACCATGCCGATCCAGCCAAGCCGGCGCCGGACCGAGGCGAGGCGTCCTTGGGCTGGTATGCCTGGCGCGGTCGACAGGACCGCGGTTTCGCTTGCTGCCATGACGTTCACTGTCCTTTCTTCAGGCGGACGCGGGGGTCGATGACGGCGTAGAGGAGGTCGACCGCGAGGTTTACGACGCCGAAGGCCACCACCATGATGAGTGCGACTGCCTGGACGACGGCGAAGTCCTTGCGTTGGACCGAATTCACCAGCAAGGCTCCGATCCCGTCCAAGGTGAAGGCGTATTCGACGACGAAGGCGCCCGCGATGAGCCCGGCAATCTGCATGCCGACCGCCGTCGTCACCGGCAGAAGGGAGTTGCGGACGGTATGGCGCCAGAGGACGATCCGCTTCGGCAAGCCGCGCGCGACGGCGATCAGCACGTGCTCCGATTCGCTCTCCTCGACAATCGCGGTCCGCGTGATCCTCGCAACGACAGCGATGGATGGAAGCGACAGCGCCAAGGCGGGCAGCGTGAGGTGCCATACGCGGTCAACCACGCCGTCGCCGGCGCCGAAGACCGGAAACCAGCCCAGCCCCATGCTGAAGACCGACATAAGGACGAGGGCTGCGAAGAACGTCGGGACGGCAATGCCTAGGTTCGATGCGAAGATCACGATCCGCGCAGCCACTCCCCCGCGGGTACCGGCAAGGATGCCGAGCCCGATTCCGGCGACGATGATCAGGACCGCCGCGACGGCCGCGAGCGAGAGAGTCGTGGGAATCCGGCTGGCGATGAGGGTTCCCACATCTTGCTGGGTGAGCAATGAGCGGCCCATGTCTCCTGTGAAGAGTCCGGACAACCAATTCCAGTAGCGGACCGGAAGGGGGTCGTCCAGGGAGTATTGGCTGCGTATTGCTGCCAGTACCTCCGGGCTGACGGTGCGTCCCTGGACGAGGAACTGCTCAGGGCTGCCGGGGGCGAGGTACAGGCCACCGAACACGATCATGCTTGAGGCGATGAGCACTCCACCGAGCGCCAAGAGCCTATGGACGAGGAATCTCAAGTCTGCCGCCTATTTGCCCGTGCCGCCCAGGTCAGCGGCCCAGGGGTAGTAGAGGTAAACGAAGGAGGCCGGAACACCTGTGACGCGCTTGCTCATAAAGAGCCGCGTGGAGCTGTCGACCACCGGCAGCCACGGTTCCTTGTCCATGATCAGGGCTTCGGCCTGCACCGTGAGTTTCGCGCGGGCGTCGTCGTCGGACGTGGCTTTGGCCTTTGCCAGCAGATCGGTGATCTGGGGATCGGAGAATCCGGAGTAGTTCTGCATTCCGTTCGGGCCGGCGATGGCGCCCAGGTGGATAAGGGGATCGGCCACGTTCATGTAGTTCGTGGTGACGAAGGCGTCGGCTCCCGCACGCGCCTTCGGATCGGAGAAGAACGCGCCGAACTGTGCACCCGGCACACCGCTGGGTTCGATCGTCAGGCCGAGTTTGGCGCCCGCGTTGGCGAACTCGGAGATGATGTCGGCGTAGAACGTCCGGTCAATCGGGTAGACGATTTTGATGGGCTTGCTCAAATCGACCTTTGCGTCCTTCAAGACTTTCTTGGCTTCATCGAGGTTTGGCGTCGTCGAAGGAAGGTTCTTGCGCGCATCTTCGAAGATGGTCCCGCTGTAGTTCCAGCCGCCGTTTGGCACTAGCGATTGGGCCGCCGTCGACGCTCCTTCAAATACCGTCTTGGCGATCGCTTCACGATCCGTGGCGAGCGTGAGTGCCTTGCGAACTGCCGGGTCGCCAAGCGTCCCCGTCCCGGTGCTGATAATCGCCATGTTCTGCAGGGACTTGCCGTAGAAGAGCTGGCCTGTGGTGGACTTTGACAGCTGGCTGATGGCGCTCAAGGGAACGTCGTAGCTTCCGTCGATGGCACCGGTGGCGAGGGCGTTGGCGATCGAGCTGGGGTCGGTAATGAACTGGATTTCGATCTGCTTGGTCTTGGCCTTCTTGGCGGTGTTCCAGTATCCGTCGTACCGGTTCAGGGTGATCGAGACTCCTTGCTTCCACTCGCCTACAGAGTAGGGACCGGTGCACATGACGCCGGCGCCGGGGTTGCCATAGTCGACGCCGGCCTTCTCCCGCTGGGCCTGTTCCACGACGGCGCCGATCGGCGTCGCAAGCTGGTTGTTGAAGGTGGCATCAGGGGTTTTGAGCTTGACGGTCACTTCGTTGGGACCGGTTTTGTCCACGGAAGCGATATTGGCCGTGACATCGGATGCCCAGTAGCTGATCTCCTTGGGATCAAGGTGGCGTTTGAGGCTGAAGACGACGTCGTCCGCCGTCATTGGCTTGCCGTCCCAGAACGTCACTCCGCCCTTCAGCTCGTAGACGTAGGTGCTGTTGTCGACGTTTTTGACGCTCTTGGCCAGGTTCGGCTTGATGGAAAAGTCCGGCTGGATCTGGAAAAGGCTCTCGCACAAGTTGGAAACCACGCCGCTTGCGGGGTAGTCGGCGCTCTTGATGGGGTCGATCGACGGCGGCTCACCGAAGTTGTTGTTCCACACGATCTTGTCCAGGTTCGTCGTGGCCGCGGGGGTGGTGACGAGCAGGTCCTTCGGGCTGAGGGCATCCGGGGCCTTGGCGGCGGCGCCACCATTGCACCCCGCAAGAAGGAGCATTAGGCCAGCGGCTCCTGCGCAGATGAGTTTCTTATTCAATGGATCTCCCGTACTTCGTTTGGTAGGGGGCCGCCCCAATCGGCTGCTGATTGCTGTAGTGACGCTAATCACCCAAAACGTTTTGGGCAACATCTTGGCAAAAATTAACAAAACGATTTCGGAAGGACTTCCAGGAGGCATAACCTTGCAGCTATGACGCAGCGAAACGCACGCTCCACCATCCGCGAGGTAGCCCGCGAAGCGGGGGTCTCAGTGACCACCGTCTCCCACGCGCTCAGCGGAAAGGGAATCGTGGCCGAAGCCACCCGAGCGAGGGTGATCGAAACGGCGAGAAGACTGCGCTACCGGCCCAACGCCGTCGCCAGCGGCCTTCGAAGCAATCGGCTGGGAATCCTTGCGCTCGTGCTTCGCCCGCTGGACACCCTTGAGTCGTTCCTCCCGGAAGGCGTGGACTACTTTCTGCGATTTGCCGGAGCCGCCTCGCTCAGCGCCCTGGACCACGGCTACGGACTCATGCTGCTCAGCGACCCCACCTTGCCGGATGCGCCCAGCGTCTCATTGGCGGCCGACGGCTTCATCATTACGGAACCGGTGGAGAACGATCCCGTCATCGACCTGCTTCAGTCCGAAGGAATCCCCTTGCTTACGGTCGGAAAGGACCTCGGCCGTCCCGACTACGTTGCCTGGATCGAGCCCAGCACCGCCAAGATCACCAAGCAGGTGCTCGATCACCTCGAGGAAAACGGGGCACGGCGGGTGGCGATCGCCATCGGCTCCGACCGCAACTCCTGGAACATCACCACGGAAGCCAGCTATCGCGAATGGTGTTCCGCGCGAGGCAAGGAGCCCATCGTCGTGACCCAGAAGGAAACGAGCGGCACCCTTGGCGGAAGGGCAATCGGCGAAGATCTCCTCTCAATGACAGACAGGCCCGACGCCGTCTATTGCCTCACGGGGCGCCATGCGGCCGGGCTGATGGCGCGGCTTGCGGAAGCCGGCGTCATCTCCCCTGAGGACATCCTGATCGTCGCAGGCTCGGACTCGGAACAGACCCGAAACAGCGTTCCACCTATCAGTGCCATCGACCTCGAACCCGAAGTTCTCGCAAGGGCCGCCGTCGCCGCATTGGTGGAACAGTTGGGCGGGGTCCCAAAGAACGGCCAAGGAGGGACCGACGGACGCTTCATCGTTCGAGGCTCCAGCACCCGTTAGCCCAGCACCCAACGCCCGCTCACTTAAGTGGGCGCTTTTTCCCCGACGCTCGCTCACTTATAAGGCCATCCCGCCTAACGCTCGCTCACTAAAGGTGAGCGAGCGTTGACCGAAATGGCGACAAAGGTGAGCGAGCGTCCGAGGTTGGGGCCCGACGTCGGGCTGCCGCACCGGGGTGCCGCCGGCCGCCGTCGGCGTCGTCCCGGTTAGGCGACAAAAATGAGCGAGCGTCTGCCAAAAAAGGCGATAAACGTGAGCGAGCGTTGGCCGTTTGCGTGGGTTCGGAAGCGCGCCCCAGGACAGACCCTCTTGACGCGAACATGTGCCGCCCCTCACAATAAGCGAATGGCTTTCACTAAAGAAGAGGCGGCACTCGTGCCGTCCGCGACCGTCAGCGTTGACGGCGGATTGAAGAAGAACGCAATCGGCACTCGCGACATTGTGTTCATGTTGGTGTCGGCGGCCGCCCCGCTGACTATCGTCGTCGGCATCGCCCCGCTCGCCCTCGCGGTGGGCGGCGTTGGCGCACCCTCCATCTACATCGCCGCGGCCATCGGCCTGGGCCTGTTCGCCATCGGTTTCATGGCGCTCACCCGCCACGTCCGGTCCTACAGCGGCTTCTACGGCTACATCTCGAAAACCCTCGGCCGCGTGGTGGGCCTCGGCTCCGGCCTCACTGCCTGGATGAGCTACAACGGCCTGCAAATCGGCCTCTACGGACTACTGGGGATCCAAGCCAACCTCGCCGTGAAGTCCTTCACCGGCGTGGAACTTCCCTGGTGGCTCTACGCGATCGTGTCGATCGGGGCCGTCTGGTACCTCGGCTGGCGCGGGATCGACGTCGGCGCCAGGGTCCTCGCCGTCCTGCTCACCCTCGAAACCGCGATCGTCGCCCTCGTCGCTGCGTTCGTTTTGGCCCAAGGCGGCGCACACGGCATCAGCTTTGAATCTTTCAGCCCGCAGGCCATCTTCTCCCCGCAGTTCGCCGCCGTCCTCGGCCTGGGCTTCTCCGCCTTCATGGGATTTGAATCCGGAGCCCTGTACCGGGAAGAAGCCCGCGACCCGGACCGCAGCGTCCCGCGTGCCACCTACATTTCCATCGCCTTCATCGGGGCGTTCTACGCCTTCGCCGTCTGGATCATCGTCCAGGCCTTCGGAGCGGACGCCGTCCAAGCGTTCGCTGCGGGCCACCTCGACGCCGGGGACACCGCCTACATCGCAGCGGGCAACTTCGCGGGCGGCTGGTGCGTGAACCTCATGAGCGTGCTGATCGTCACCAGCATCTTCGCCGCCCAGCTCTCCTTCCACAACACCATCAACCGCTACACCTTGTCCCTGAGCCGCGAGGGCATCTTCCCGAAACGCTCAGCTCGGATCAGCCCGCGATACCGCACACCCTCGGTGGCTGGCTTCGACCAGACCCTCCTCGCGCTCGCCCTCGTGATCGGCGCGGCCCTACTCCAGCTGGACCCCTTCACTCAATTCCTGATCTGGACGAACACACCGGGAGTGATCGGCGTCCTCCTCCTGCAGGCACTCACGGGCGTCGGCGTCGTGGTCTTCTTCGCCCGCCTCAAGGACCACGGCCTTCGCTGGTACGTCGTGCCTTCCGCCGTGGCCGCCACCATCATCATGTGCGTGGTGGTCTACCTGATGGCCAACAACGCCCAATTGCTCACCGGCCTCCCGGCCGGGGACCCCGTCAACACCACCCTGCTCATCTTTGCACCGCTCTTGTTTGCGGCCGGAACCGTGCTGGCCCTCGTGCTGCGCAAGGTCAACCCGGCCGCCTACCAGCGGATCGGCCACGCCGAGTGATCCCGGAGCCTAGTCTTGAGGAATGCAGACTCCGAGCAAAACCAGCCAGCTAGGACGGCCCCGGACACCGAGGCTCTCGCGGAAGGCGATCGGCCGCGCGGCGCTTGAGATGTTCGAGGAGGAAGAGAGCCTTTCGATCCCGCGGCTCGCGGAACGCCTGGGCGTCAGGCAGTCATCTTTCTACAAGCACGTCACGGGTCGTCAAGAGATCATCGAACTGGCCCGTGGCGCGCTCGTAGACAGAGCTCCGATGCCCGAGTTGCCGTCCGGCAGCCTCGACGACGTCATCCGCGAGATCTTCGACTCCCTCCGCAAGGCCTACAGCCTAGTACCGGCACTCCTTCCCCTCCTGCTCACGCAGCCGGTGTCACACCCGGCAGCCTTGGAGCGATACGACCAGTTTGTCGAAGCGTTCGAGATTGCGGGGGCGCCACGGCACCTCATCATTCCCGCGTTGGAAACCCTCGACAGCGCAGCGATTGGCGCGAGCCTCGACGCAATGACGATGGAATCCGCATGGAGCATCAACGAAGAGGAGGAAGGCACGTATCCCCATCTGTTCGCGGCAAAGAAAGCCGTGGCAGAGCACCCGGTAGACCGCTTCGCGTTCCTGGCCGATGTCCTTTCGGCCGGATTGAAGGCGGCCATCGACGACGACTGATCCTCACCGGGCGGACGTCGGAAACCCGAACACAATAAGGAGTTACATCTTGACCACGCCCGAGCCCATCGATCTCGTCATCCTCTCGTCCAGCATCCTCCACGGCGAGGCGCTCACAGAGACCGCCGGTTTCGTCGCCATCTCCAATGGCCGGATTGCGCACGTCGGCCGGGCCGACGCCGACACCAACCAAGCCGCCGAATGGACCGCACGAGCCAAACAGGTGTTCGACGTCGGCGACGCAACGGTCTGCCCCGGCCTGGTTGACGCCCACATCCATCCCATCCACGGCGCGGACATCGCCCGTGGCCTTGACCTGGGCGGGATCACCCAGCTCGACGACGTCCGCGCCGCCCTTGCGCGGTACGCCGCTTCCACGCCGCACGCCGTCGGCTCCGATTGGCTGTTCGCTTGGGGCCTCGACCCTGTCATCTTCGGGGATGGGGGCTTCAACAACTCCCTCTTCGACGGCATCCTCGACGACGAACTCGTGTTCATCACCCTGTTCGACGGCCACGCCTCGCTGGTCTCCGAAGCCGCCCTCCAGCTCGCCGGGGTCACTGGAACGGAAGAACTGCCGAGCACCGGCTATGTCGGCGTTGACCAGCTCGGCAAGCCCAACGGCATGCTCTACGAAATTGCCGCCCAGGAGCTTGTCCGCGGCGTCCTCCCCCAACTCTCCTTCGAGCAGCGCGTCGACGACCTCGGGAAACTCCTGCGTTCCATGGCCGAATCCGGACTGGTAGCAGGCCAGATGCTGGACTTCGGGGCCCCGGACACTTTGGAAGTGCTGGAGGCCTTGGAGCGGAGGGGCGAGCTCGCCATCCGGCTGCGGATCTCCCCTTGGGTTATGCCCGGCGCCACCGAGGAGGACTTGAAGGCCATGCTCGCGATGCAGGGCAGGCACGGCAGGCGCTGGCACGTTCACGGCATCAAGCTCATGATGGATGGAACCATCGACAACGGCACGGCGTGGCTCTTTGAGCCCGACACCCACGGAGAATCGCTCCATCCGCTCTGGCACGATCCTGAAGCCCTCGCCGCAGCCATGAAGTTCTTCCACGAACACCGGATCCCCACCACCACCCACGCCATCGGCGACCAGGCCGTTTCCTTCGTCGCGCGGACCATCGGAGCCCTCCCCAAGAACGGCACGGTCCACCGGATCGAGCACATTGAGTCCATCCCGGACTCGGTTTTGGCGGAAATCATCAGCGCGGGGGCCGCTACCAGCCTGCAGCCGACGCATTGCGCCCTCTACAGCCGCGCCGACCACACCGACAACTGGTCCCGCAGGCTTGGCAGCGAACGGGCCAACCACGCGTGGCGGACCCGCGATCTCCGCGACGCAGGAGCCATCGTCGCGCTCGGATCGGACTGGCCCATCGCTCCATTCGACCCGCGGGCGATCATCGCCTCAGCCCAGACGCGCCGCCCGGCCGGCCGGCCCGACGTCGAGCCCGTCCAACCCCAGCAGGCGCTCTCCGCTCGTGCCGCGCTCGAAGGCTACACGAGCCAATACTGGAGGTCTGTCGGTGAAGAAGGTGGAATCGTGGAAAGGGGGGCCCGCGCCGATCTGACGGTGGTCCGGCACAACCCCCTGACCACCGCGCCGGACGAATTTGCGCAGACGCCGGTGATCCTGACCATTGTTGACGGTGAAATCGTTGTTGATAACCGTCAGGCGCTTACGGCGGGAGTCACTCTGGATTCCGTCCAGAGGGCCTAGGCGAGGGCCTCTTCGAGCGCCTCAATGAGCTTCTCGGAATCGGGCTCGACGGCGGACGGGAAGCGGGCGAGCACCTCGCCTTCGCGGCTCACGAGGAACTTTTCGAAGTTCCACTTCACCTTCTGCGGTTTGGAGCCGTCGGCGGTCCGGGTCAGCTCGGCATACAGGGGGTGCTGCTCCTTGCCGCGGACCTTGGACTTGCTCGCGAGCGGGAACGAGACTCCAAAACTGCGCTGGCAGAAGTCCGCGATCTCGGCGTCGGAACCCTGTTCCTGGCCAGCGAACTGGTTGCACGGCACACCCAGAATCTCGAATCCACGGTCACGGTATTTGCCGTAGAGCTCCTCAAGTCCCGAGTACTGGCGCGTGAAACCACACTTCGAAGCCACATTGACTACTAGTACGGCTTTGCCCTCGAAACGCCCGAAGTCGGCCTGGGAGCCGTCGTTGAACGTCAGGGGGATGCTGTAGAGCGGGGACATTGAATCGCTTCCTTACGACGTGGAACGTTGGCAAACTGCCGCATTCGAGTCTACGCGCGGCAGGACGGTTGGGTGCGCGCCAGTAAAGCGATGACTTCTACGGCTTAGGGGAAGCCATTTTGGAAGTTGCAGTGACCGACGGCGTGGGGCTGCTGGGCGCTGGCGTCGCGGGCTCGGTAGGCGCCGACGGCGTGGGCGTCGCGGGCGGAGGCGGAGGCGGAGGCGGGGTTGACTGGGTGTTCGTCACGGTCGGCGCCGGAGCGGGGAGGCTCGACGTCGGGGCCACCGTGGGCGGTGTGGTCAAGGTGGGCGCCTGCGTCACCACAGGCGGAACTATCGCCGTGGGCGGGACTGTCGCCGTCGGCGCCTGCGTCACCACAGGCGCTTGCGTCCCGGTGGGAGCCGGCGACGGCGATGGGCTCGGGGTGCCGCCCGTTGTCTTACTTGGCGTGGGAGTAGCGGTTGTCGAGGGCGTCGGCGTCGCGGTCGGGGTGCCAGTCGGGCTCGGCGTCGGCGTCCCTGTCGGGCTGGGCGTCGCCGTCGGCGAACCGGTCGGCGTCTTAGTCGGGGTGCCAGTCGGGCTGGGCTTCGCCGTCGGCGTCGCGGTCGGGGTGCCGGCCGGCGTCCCAGTCGGGCTCGGCGGCACAACCTTTGTCTCCTGCACCCCGCCGGTCACCGCCTGTCCAGAGGGCACGGCTCCCGGGTCAGTCGGCACGGCCCCGGGGATGGACCAGACAGACCCCGGCGAGGTCGCAGTGGCGGAACCTGGCTGGTAGCTCACCATCGGGATATCGCCGAGGGGATCCACCTGCTTGGTTGGCAGGAACGTCCAGTTCATGGGGTTGGTGTAGACGCCGTTGAGGATCGTCTCGAAGTGCAAGTGGCAACCCGTTGAGGAACCCGTGGTTCCCACCCTGGCAATGACCTCGCCCACCCGGACCGATTGCCCCTTGACGACGGCGATGCCCTGCAGGTGGTTGTACGTCGTAACGAGGCCGTTGCCGTGATCGATTTCCACGCGATTGCCGCCACCCCATGGGTGCCACCCCACTGCCCGGACCACGCCGGAGTCCGCTGCGTAGACGAGCGTGCCGCAAGCCGCGGCGAAGTCCTGTCCCCAGTGGAACTCCCCCGGCAATCCGGTGAAGGGATCTATCCTCAATCCGAAGGGCGAGCTCGGAAACAGCATTTCGAGCGGCGCGTAGAGTTTCCCGGCAGGGGGCCGGTCGAGGGAACTCGACGCGACATTGAGGGTGCCTACGCCGTTCTTGTCGAGGGTTTGGACCGGGGAGCGTTCAAAAGACACCGTGGCTTTGTCACCTGCTTGGACCGGGGCCGATGAGGGGCTTTGAGGCACTGTCTCCTGCGCGCTGGAGGTGGCACCATCCGTGGGCAGCATGCGGGGTTCGACTTGCCCTGTGGCCAAGGATCCGTCACTTGCCTGTCCGCCTAAACCCGGGCCCTGGAAACCAAAAGCGAGGATCACCACGACAGCAAGGAAGCAAGCCGAAAGGATCCGGCCAAATTTTCTTGTGAGCACCAGATCGACAACCTGGCCAGACTCATGATGCTTTCCCACAGCGGCTCCTGAGACGGGCGCTCATCCCCAGTACGGGCGCGCTTGTCCCATTGTGGCCGCTATGAAATCGAATGGGAACACTCGACTTCATACTTGGCCGGTCCGCGAAACACTCGCCGGACCATGGCGGGCTACTCGCCGAGGTTCTCCTTCAGCAAAGCCCGGTGCTCGACGGCGGCATCCGAATGCAGCGCGCGGCCGGCGTCGGTCAGTTCGAGGTACAGCGAGCGCCGGTCATCCGTGCAGGTTACGCGGGAGACCAGTCCGGCTTTCTCCAAGCGGTCAACAACCTTGGAGACGGCGCTCTGGGTCATGGGAGTCCGCTCCCCGAGTGCCTTCATTCGGCAGGCTGAGTCAACGCTTTCGGCAACGAGATCGAGGATTTCGAATTCGTTCAGGCCGATGTCGAACTTGGCTTCGAGGGCGCGGTCGATCGCGGCCGCGGTGCGGAAGTACGAGTTCTGGATGCTGCGCCATTGCTCAACCAGCTGGCGATCCTGCGTTGTTGCCATGGCCCGATTCTAGTCGAAACCCTAAATAAAGTCCACGTCATAAGATTCCTAGTCATATTCCTTGTCATTGAATGACGTGTCATATAGATTGATGTGCATGACTTCACCAAGCACCCTCACTAGATCTGCCGAGCAGCTCCATACAGCCGTCCGCTGGACCCGGGCCCAGTGGCTGCTGCTAATGGTGGTGTGCACAGTTCTGGCCCTCGACGGCCTGGACGTCTCCATGGTGGGCGTAGCCCTTCCCTCCATCGGCCACGAACTCCACCTCGGAACCGATTCCCTGCAGTGGATCGTTTCCGCCTATGTCCTGGGCTACGGGAGCCTGTTGCTCCTAGGCGGGCGGCTTGCCGACCTGCTGGGCCGGCGTCGGATCTTCCTGATCGCCTTGACCGTGTTCGCCGCGGCATCACTCCTCGGCGGCCTCGTGAACGATCCCACCCTCTTGATCGCCACGCGATTCGTCAAAGGCCTGGCCGCCGCGTTCACTGCCCCTACCGGGTTCTCCATCATCACCACCAACTTCGCTGAAGGCCGCGAGCGCAACAAGGCTCTGTCCATCTTCACCACTTTCGGCGCGAGCGGCTTTTCGCTCGGGCTGGTGGTTGGCGGGCTCATGACCAGCTTGAGCTGGCGCTGGACCTTCCTGGTATCGGTACCGATCGCCGTCGCCGTCGTACTTCTTGGCATGCTGTTCATCCCCCGTGACAAGCCATCCACGGAAGGGAGCGGCCATGATGTCTGGGGCGCGGTCACCCTCGCGCTCGGCATGCTTGGCCTCGTGTACACCTTGGTTTCAGCTCCGGAGAAGGGCTGGGGATCTGTGGCAACAATCGCCGGATTCGCCATCTCTGCCGCCGTGCTGGCAACCTTTGCTGTCATCGAAAACCGCGTCAAGCACCCGCTCATCCGCTTCGGCATCCTTCGTGAGGGCTGGGTGGCCCGCGCCAACCTGAGCGCCATTGGATTGTTCGGCTCCTACCTGAGCTTCCAGTTCATCCTCACCATGTACCTGCAGTCGGTGCTCGGCTGGTCTCCCCTGGGCATGGCGCTTGCCTTGCTTCCTACCGGGCTCCTGGTGGCAACGAGCGCGCCCTTCGCGGACAGGTTCATCGAGAAATTCGGCGCTCCGAGGCTCATCCTCACCGGCCTGACCGCCATGGGACTGGGCTACGTCTTGTTCCTCCGCGTTGGAACCTCACCCAACTACGTGCTGGACATCCTTCCCTCGGTCATCCTGCTGGGCATCGGTTTCGCCTTGGCTTTCCCGTCCATCAACGTCCAAGCCACCGCCGGCATCCGGGATTCGGAGCAGGGTCTGGCCGCCGGACTCATCCAGACCAGCACGCAGGTTGGCGCAGCTTTGGTCCTTGCCGTGACGACGGCCCTCGTCAGTGGGCATGACACCGGCGCAGGCACAAACAGCACCGTCAGCGCGGCAGCCATGCTCGATCAGTACCGGCCCGGCCTGGTCCTGAGCGCTGCCGTAGCGATCGCGGCCCTGCTGGTGGCAGCGTCCCCGGCGCGCCGCCGTCGGGCACTTGTTGAGCAACCCGCAGCCTAAGAGGATTCGCGCGAGAGGTGCCGGCCCGCTGTTTCCACAGCGGGCCGGCACCTCGGCGTTCACCCAGCACGTCTGCGTAAACAAGACGGCACCTTGCGCCAACAGAATGCTGCGCAACAATGGACCATGGTCAACTTCCTAAAGAAGTGGCAAGCAGAACTGCGGATGACTTTTACGGGTCACCCGCAGTCCACTCCCGACTGGGTGCTGCAGCTTGAGGAGGGAAACGACCCCGGATACCACCTTCCCGGATCGGCCGTCTGGGCTGTCCACGGTTCCATGTCCACGATCGTCGCGGGAATCCGGGTGCTGCTCATGCAGTCCCTGCACCCCGGCGCTTTGGCGGGCGTGTACGACCATTCAGGTTTCAAAAGGGATCCCCTCGGGCGGCTGGCAAACACCATCCGTTGGATCTTCACCGTGAGCTACGGCTCCATGGATGCCGCGCACACGGCAACCCACTTCGTGCGGCGGGTGCATGACTCCGTCAAGGGCAGCTACGTTGACGCCCAAGGACAGACCCGCGAGTACTCAGCCAACGATCCCGAGCTTCTCCGCTGGGTCCACGTCGCGTACGCGGATTCCTTCGTGGCGGCGCACAGGATCTGGGGTGGGTCGGTCCCCGGCGGCGCCGACGCCTACATCCGCGAGTGGGCGCAGGCGGGCCGCCTGATGGGAGTCGAGGACCCTCCCCTGAGCCTTGCGGAAGTGACGGCGGAAATGGACCGCTGGTACGCGTCCGGACATCTCCGCGCTGACGAGCGGCTCAGGGAAACCATCGATTTCATCAGGTATCCCCCGTTGAAGGCGTCGCTGCAACCCGGTTACCGGATTTTGTTCGCCGCGGCCGTGGCTAGCCTGGAGCCCCGGTATCGGGAACTGTTGGGGCTGGAAAAAGCCCGTTTTGGCCCCATCCCGCTGCCGTCGATTCTCGCCGCGCGGGTGGTCCTCGCCGTCGTGCGCCTGACGTTGGGCCGCAGCGGCCCCAGCGAGCAGGCCGCCCGGAAACGGTTGCGGCGCTTGGGGTACGAGGCGTAAACGCAAAGAAGCCCGGCTGAACGGCTTGTGGCCGTCCCTCCGGGCTTCTTTGACGAATCGCTAGATCAGCGCGTCCGACAGGTGGTTCGGAGTGCCGAAGCGGTGTGCCGTGATGCTGATGGCCTGTTCGTGCAGGAACGGCAGCATCTCGATGCGTCCGGCCGGGGTCACCGTGCCGTGGTAGATCGCGACGTCGGGGCGGCCGCCGGTGGCGGCGCTCAGGGCGCTGCTGTCCCCGCCGATCAGGCGGATGCGGCCACCGTTGATGCCTGCCGCGGAAGCCAGCCATTCGGCGTCGTTCTGGATGCGGGTGCTCACGCCGAGCCCCGCGAACGCTGCGATGACAGCTTCGGGAAGCTCGACGGCGGAGGATACCGTGAGTGCCGAACCCGCCACTGCACCGGCCGCTACGACGCGAAGCAAGTCCACGAGCTTCCCGCCCTCGGACAGGCGGATGGTCACGGGGATGGCCCGGTACCGGAAGACGTTGCGCTCGGCGCTCAGGCCGGAGACGTCCTTGCGGGTGCCGAATTCCGTGGCCCACGCCGCGGCGTCGCTGAAGAGCGCCTTCTGCAGGGCCTCCGCGTCGCTGGCTTCGACAAGCGAGCCTGCGGCCTTGGCTGCGGCCAGGATCGAAGCGGCCGCACCCTTGAGCGTGGCACCGCGCTTGGCGGCCGGCTCCGCGGGGAGCCAGCTGCCCAGTCCCACCAGGTAGTTGGGTCCGCCGGCCTTGGTGCCCGCGCCCACGGCGGACTTCTTCCAACCGCCGAACGGCTGCCGCTGGACGATTGCACCCGTGATGCCGCGGTTCACGTAGAGGTTGCCGGCCTGGATCGTGTCCAACCAGACGCCCATTTCATCGGAATCGAGCGAGTGCAGCCCGGCGGTGAGGCCGTATTCGATCTCGTTCTGGATGGCGATGGCTTCTTCCAAAGTGGATGCCGTCATGACTCCGAGGACCGGGCCGAAGAACTCGGTCAGGTGGAAGTAGGAGCCACGCTTGACGCCGAAGCGGATGCCCGGGGACCACAAGCGGCCGGTCTCGTCGAGCTTCTCGGGCTTCACGGCCCAGGTCTCGCCGTCGCCGAGGGTTGTCAGCGCGTTGAGGAGCTTTCCGTTAGCCGGCTCGATGATCGGACCCATCTGGGTTGTGGCCTGCTCCGGGTAGCCCACCTTGAGCGAGCGGGCGGCGTCAATCAGCTGGTTGTGGAAGCGCTCGGACGTGGCAACGGAACCCACCAGGATCACCAGCGAAGCGGCGGAGCACTTCTGTCCCGCGTGCCCGAATGCCGAGTACACGACGTCCTTGGCGGCGAGATCGAGGTCCGCGTGCGGGGTGACGATGATGGCGTTCTTGCCCGAGGTCTCCGCGAGCAGCGGGAGGTCCTGCCGGAAGGAGCGGAAGAGCTCAGCGGTCTCGTAGCCGCCGGTGAGGATCACGCGGTCAACGCTGGGGTGCGAGACCAGCTGGGTGCCGAGCTCGCGTTCTTCGAGTTGCACGAGCGCCAGCACTTCGCGCGGCACACCGGCCTCCCACAGCGCGTCCACCATGACGGCACCGGAGCGGCGCGCCTGCTTTGCGGGTTTGATCACGACGGCGGATCCCGCCGCGAGTGCCGCCAGCGTGGAGCCGGCGGGAATCGCCACAGGGAAGTTCCACGGCGGGGTCACGACGGTGAGCTTCGCTGGGACGAACGTGGCGCCGTCGACCGTTTCCAGGTCCTTGGCCCGCTCGGCGTAGTAGTGCGCGAAGTCGATTGCTTCGCTGACTTCGGGGTCGCCCTGTTCGATCGTCTTGCCGGTCTCGGAGGCCATGACCTCGAGGAGCTCGGCGCGGCGGGATTCCAGGATGTCGCCTGCGCGGTGCAGGATGGCTGCGCGCTCTGCAGCCGGCATGACTCCCCAGGCTTTGCCGTGTTCCACGGCGGTGGCAATAATGCGGTCCAGTTCCTGGGAATCGCTGACCTTGCTGGCTTCAACAATCGCGTTTCCGGCGGTGGAGCCGGGAATACGGTCCAGGATGGCGCGGCCCCAGGCACGGTTGGCGGGCAAGGCAGGATCGGTGTCCGGAGTGTTGGCAAAGCCCTCTTTGCCCGCCGAGACCGCGGGCTTATTGCGGTCCTGGGTCCGGTTGGGGGCCGGAATAGTGTCGTCCAACTCAGCGAGGGAGGCGAGGAAACGCTGCTTCTCGCGTTCGAACAGGGTTCTGCTTTCTGGGGAGTTCCCCCCAAGCTCGAACACGGCGGACATGAAGTTGTCCTGGCTTGCGCCTTCTTCGAGGCGGCGGATCAGGTAGGCGATGGCGACGTCGAACTCGCCCGGGTGCACTACCGGTGTGTACAACAGGAGGCTGCCGACGTCCTTGCGGACGGCCGTGGCTTGGCCCGTGGCCATACCGAGGAGCATCTCGAACTCAATCGCTCCTTGCCCCTGCGCGGCGATGCCGCGCTCCTTGGCCAGCAGCCACGCGAAGGCCACGTCGAAGAGGTTGTGGCCGGCGACGCCGATCCGGACCGCATCGATATGTTCGGGGGTGAGCGCGTAGTTCAGGACGCGCTTGTAGTTGGTGTCCGAATCCTGCTTGGTGCCCCACGTAGCGAGCGGCCAGCCCTGGATGGACGCCTGGACCTGTTCCATAGGCAGGTTGGCGCCCTTGACGACGCGCACCTTGATGGGAGCGCCGCCGTTTGCCCGGCGGGCCGCAGCCCATTCCTGCAGTTCCTGCATGGCCGAGAGCGCGTCCGGGAGATAGGCCTGCAGCACGATGCCGGCCTCGAGGTTCTTGAATTCGGGCTTGTCCAGGATCCGGGTGAACACGGCCATGGTCAGGCTGAGGTCCTTGTATTCCTCCATGTCCAGGTTGATGAACTTGGGCTTGGGGAAAGATGCGGCCAGCTCGTAGAGCGGGGTGAGCTTCTCCACCACGTGGTCCACGGCCTCGTCGAAGGCCCACAGCGAGTGCGGGGCCACCGTGGAGGACTCCTTGATGGAGACGTAGTCGACGTCGTCACGGGCCAGGAGCTTGAGGGTCCCCTCGAGCCTGCGGCTGGCTTCGCGTTCGCCCAGGACGGCCTCGCCCAGCAGGTTCACGTTCAGGTGGACGCCGTTCTGCTTGATCTTGGCGATGGCCGGGCCGAGCTTGGCATCCGTGGCGTCCACGATCAGGTGGCCCACCATGTCACGGAGGACTTTGCGGGCGATCGGGATGACCACCTGCGGCAGGACCGGAGCCATCACGCCGCCGGTGCGCACAGCAGCGCGCATGTACCAGGGCAGGAAGGCCGGGACCTTGGGGGCCAGCTTGGCCAGGTTGCGGCCGGCGACGGACAGGTCCTCGGGGCGGATGACGCCGTCGACGAATCCCACGGTGAAGTCCAGGCCGTTCGGGTCCTTGAGTACGCCGGCGAGGCGCTGTGCGGAAAGGTCAACGGGCACCTTCGAGGCTTCGGTGAGCCAGTGTCGAACCAGTTGGATGGCTTCGTGGGCCAACTCCTGGAGGTGTCCGGATTCCGGGGTGGATTGTGTCCTGGCGTCGATGCTCGAATCCCGGGTTGGTGTGCTCATGCGCTTCGTTCCTTTGGTGCGGAGAGTCCTTTGTTTCCATCAGTATGGATCTACAATCAGATTAGGAAAAGCGATCTTTTCTGAAGAATATTCATTAGATTTCTCGACCCTTCTGGAGGGCCAATGCTGGACGTCCGCAGGCTGCGCTTGCTGCACGAATTGAAAATCCGCGGAACCCTCGCAGAAGTGGCGGACGCGATGAAGTACAGCCCGTCCTCTGTGTCCCAGCAATTGACTTTGCTGGAGAAGGAAGCCGGCGTGAAACTGCTGAGAAAATCCGGCCGACGAGTGCAACTGACGCCGCAGGCCGAGATCCTCGTGGAGCACGCGGCAGCGGTGCTGGCCACCCTCGAGCGGGCAGAGACGGACCTCGCGGCGTCTCTCTCCACGGTGACCGGCACCGTCCGGCTGGCCGTGTTCCAAACCGCCGCCCTGGCTCTCATGCCGGACTTCCTCACCATCATGAAGAGCGAGTATCCCGAAGTACGCGTCGAAATGATCCAACGCGAGCCGGAGACTGCGCTCTACGAAACGTGGGCCCGCGACTTCGACATCGTGGTAGCCGAGCAGTACCCAGGGCACGCGGCACCGCATCATCCCGGCCTGGACCGGGCCACCCTGACCAGCGACGCCATCAGGCTCGCCACTCCCCCGATTGGCCTTGGCGGCGAATCGATTTCCTCGCTCGCGGACACGGCTGCGCTGCCGTGGGTCATGGAACCGCATGGCGCAGCGTCCCGGCACTGGGCGGAGCAAGCATGCCGCTCCGCCGGCTTCGAGCCCGACGTCCGCTACGAAACTGCCGATCTCCAAGCGCAAATCCGGCTTATCGAGTCCGGCAATGCCGTGGCCCTCATGCCGGACCTCGTCTGGACAGGGCGGACCACGCCGGTCCAACTGCTGGACCTCCCCGGGCTCCCCAAGCGGACAGTCTTCACGTCGACCCGCACCGCCGGCCGGATCCACCCTGCAATCCTGGCGTGCCGGGAAGTGCTGGAACGGGTGGCTGCGGAACGGATGTAGGGCTTTGGGTGGGGATTGGCTCGCGCCGTCGCAGCCAACCCGGCACTTGTTTCTCATCCGGCAGCAACAGGAGCCGGTCCTGGAAACAATCCCCGGTTTCGGCAACGCAGCTCGAGAGGATTCCAAGGCCTGCCCGCGAGCTCGGTTTTAGGGGCCCGGGGAACGCAAAAAGGCCCCGGTCCAAAGACCGGGGCCAAACGCGGAGAATGGGGGATTTGAACCCCCGAGGGCGTTAACCCAACACGCGTTCCAGGCGTGCGCCATAGGCCGCTAGGCGAATTCTCCATGCTTCTGAATCAAAAGCAGACTCCACTGTACCCGAGAATTTCGGCATCGCCCAATCGGGACATTCATGGTGCCGAGTGGGCCCTCCGTGCGCTTAAACGTAAAAATGGACGCCCCCAATGCGTCCATTCCTCCGGCACTCCGTTGAGCTGCTGGGTCCAGCCCCTGAAACCAGGCCCTGCAGCTCACAATCTTGAGATTGCCCCAATCGGTGTACATACCCATAGTCCGCTGCGTTCAACGGTTTGGCAATGGAGATTAGAAACCATCCTTTGACCTGTTTTTGGGCGGCCACTGGGAGGATGGTGCCATGAGCCAACTGCACGCCCTCGTTGTCTACGTCCCGGCATCCCACATTGAGAACGTGCTGGCAGCGATCGGCGATGCCGGGGCCGGCAGAATCGGGGACTATTCGCATTGCTCCTTCACCACTCCGGGCACTGGACGCTTCACTCCAATGCCCGGAGCACAGCCGTTCATCGGAGCCGTGGGGCAAGGCGAAGCAGTGCCGGAAATCCGGGTCGAGTGCGTAGTTGAAGCGGACATGCTCGACGCCGTAGTGCAAGCCCTGCGCTCGGCCCACCCGTACGAGGAGCCAGCGTTCATGACGTGGCCCGTGAACGGCTGGCGCTAACCCACTGGACATGTCCATTTTCTGGCTCTTACAGGGGACATGTCCGCGAATTCGGAGGGCTCGATAACTTCGGGTAAGCTTGTCGACGGCCCCTCATGTGGCGTCATCCTGTTGAACTCCCCCAGGACCGGAAGGTAGCAAGGGTAGATGGGCTCTGGCGGGTGCATGAGGGGTCTCTTATTTAAATGTCAGTCCCTATAGGTAGGTTTCCCCTGTGACTGTTACTACTGCTCTTTACCGCAGATATCGCCCCGATTCTTTCGCGGACGTTATCGGGCAGGAACACGTCACCGAGCCGCTCATGACGGCCCTGCGCAAAAACCGGGTCAACCATGCCTACCTCTTCTCGGGCCCCCGCGGCTGCGGAAAAACCACGTCCGCCCGCATCCTCGCCCGCTGCCTCAATTGCGCCGAAGGCCCCACGGACACTCCCTGCGGCAAATGCAACAGCTGCATCGAACTGGCCCGCGGCGGCTCCGGATCCCTCGATGTCATCGAGATCGACGCCGCCAGCCACGGTGGTGTGGACGACGCCCGGGATCTCCGCGAACGCGCCACCTTCGCCCCTGTGCGGGACCGCTACAAGATCTTCATCATTGACGAAGCCCACATGGTCACCTCTGCAGGCTTCAACGCGCTGCTGAAGATCGTCGAAGAGCCGCCGGAACACATCAAATTCATCTTCGCCACCACGGAGCCGGACAAGGTCATCGGCACCATCCGTTCCCGCACGCACCACTACCCCTTCCGGCTGGTGCCGCCCGAGCCCCTGATGCAGTACCTCGAGCTTCTCTGCCAGCAGGAAAACGTGCCGGTCGCGCCCGGCGTGCTCTCCCTCGTCATCCGGGCCGGCGGCGGCTCGGTGCGGGATTCCCTCTCCGTACTGGACCAGCTCATGGCCGGCGCCGGACCCAACGGCCTGGACTATGAACTCGCCGTCGCGCTGCTTGGATACACCCACGCTTCACTGCTCGACGACGTCGTCGAGGCAATCGCCGCGTCCGATTCCGCCACCGTTTTCCGTGCCGTGGACCGTGTCATCCAAACCGGGCACGATCCCCGCCGCTTCGTCGAGGATCTACTGGAGCGGTTCCGCGACCTCATCATCATCCAGGCCATGCCGGAAAGCGCGCAAGCCATCCTCCGCGGCATGCCGGCGGACCAGATCGCCCGCATGCGTAGCCAGGCCAACAACCTCGGTGCCGCTGAGCTTTCCCGCGCCGCCGATGTCACCAACACCGCACTCACTGAAATGACCGGCGCCACATCGCCCCGGCTGCATCTCGAGCTGCTCTGCGCCCGGATCCTGCTGCCCAGTTCCGAGCAGACCGAACGTGGCATCGCGGCCCGGATCGACCGCGTCGAACGCCGCCTCAACTACGGCGGAGCGCTTCCTCCCGCGGAAGCCCACACGGCGCCGGCTGCTATTGCGGCTCCTTCAACTGCCGCCGCGCCAACTGCCCGCCCAGCGGATCAACCAGTGGAGCTCCCGACGGCGGCAGCCAGCCCCGTTCCCACCTCACCAGTGCTCGACTCACCTGTGTCCAGAGCAACTGCGTCTGGTCCAGCGGAGGTTGCTGAGGCTCCGGCTCCTGTCCATCCGCCTGTTTCCGGGGGATCGCCCAGGGAACAACTGACGCCGCCCCGGGTATCCACTACCGACTGGCCCGTGGACGAATCCAGGCAGCAGGCCAGCCGCCCCGCGCCCGAACCAGCTGCCCAAGCTCCGGCTCATCCAGCGGCAGAACATGACCGATCCCAGCCGGGTGTGGCACCAGCTCAAGCGCCCGCCCCAGCCCCAGCTTCGGCGTCAGCGCCTGCAGAACCGTCAGCGCCCGCACAACAGCCAGCCCCCGCACAGGCCCCGCGGTCCGCTACGGGTGGGGCCGATGTCGAGGTCATCCGGAGAGCTTGGCCCGATATCCTCCAGACGCTGACCAAGATCAAGCGCAGCAGTTGGGCCTTGGTCGGAGCGAACGCGCAGGTTGCACAGTTCGACGGCCAACTTCTGACTCTTGCATTCAGCACTGATGGGCTTGCGAGCGCCTTCAGCCGCGCAGACCATGCCGAGAACCTTCGCCAGGCCATCCATAAGACAATCGGCATCGACTGCCAGATCACTTCGGTCGTTGGCGGCAACAGCTCAGGTAGCTCTGAACCAAACCCAAAAGCACCGGCTGACCCGGCGCCCCCTGTAGGGGGTGGCGCCTCCCCGACTGTGTCGTCCGCCGTGGATAGCGCATGGGGACTTGCCCCTGCAGCACAAAGCCCTGCCGCCCCGGAAGCAGACAAGGCGTCCGCGACACCTGTGGCGCCGGCAGCGTCAGGGCAGGTTCCGCTTGCGCCTGGCGAGGCGTCCGAACGGACACTCGGGTACCAAGCGGCCCAGGCCTCCGAGGCCCCTCCGACCCAAGCCGTTTCCACTGCGCATGGTCCTGCCTCGCAGGTTCCAGAGGCCCCGGCCTCGGCAGCTGCCCCGGTGACGTCCGCCGCAGCAGCTGAGAAGTCCGCAACGGCACCGACAGGCCCGGCCGCGGACTTCTCGTATTCGGACGATGATTGGGGTCCCCCGCGGGACGAGGACGCTCCCCCGCTGGACGAAGAACCGCCCATGGATTGGGAGCCGTCGGCTCCTTCGGGCTTCACTGCCATTCCCACGGCCGGCCCCGCAGCCGTAGCCCAGGCAGCCCCGGCAGTCGGCCCATCGGCCGCCGCTTCGCCACGCGGCGCTTCCGCGCCGAACAGCTCAGTCTCGGCCGCCTCCGCCCCCGCGAGCAAGCGCCCCACCCAAGCATCTCCCGAGAAAGCATCTTCGGAAAAAGCCTCGGAAGATCCGTGGTCCAGGGCTGTCGAGCACGCGCCGGGCTCGTGGGTTGTCGGCACGGAGTCCAACGTTGGTTCCGCGGCTTCGGGCACGTCCGCCGACCCCGGCGGTCAGGCCACTTCATCCGGGCCGGCGACGCCGAGTCCCGTCTATGAACCTGCCGCCGCGCAGATTCCAAACCAACCGCAGGCTTCAGCACCTGCGCAGGCAGCGGCCACCGCGCCCGCCGCCGATTGGTCAACGACGTGGTCGGCGCCCCAGCCCACTGCCTCCAGTCCCGCACCGCCAGCGGGCGCAACCCCAGCAGCCGCACCGCCAGCCGGCACGCCGCCGGCCACAACGACGCCGCCCGGAGGCGAAACCGCGCGTCCGGCCGTTGCACTCGCGCAAGCCACTCCGTCTGCCCCTGCCTCAGCCTCAGCCTCTGCCTCAGAGTCGGCGCCTCCGGGGACCGGGAAACAGAGCCTGTACCAGCGGCTTTCGAACAGCCCCGAAGCCATGGCTGGGCGCGAGAAAGCACCGGCACGGGCCGCCGTCGCTCCCGGCACCGTGGTGGAAGACATCCCGAGTGCCGACGACGAAACCATCGAGGAGTCGGGAGTCTTTGGACGGGCCGCCGTCGAGCGTATTCTGGGCGGAAAGCTACTGGAAGAACGGTCGCTGGACAGCATGCGCCGCTAACAAGCGGACGACGTAACCACACCCTGCGCGGGCCCGCACGGTGTCGGCCGGGGAACCCCATGGAACCCTGCGAGAGCCCGCCGGCGCACAAAAAGGTGCCACCAAACCGCGACGCGTGCCGAACAGCGACGGCGTCCACACCGAACGAACGAGGACATTGTGTACGAAGGCGCAGTACAAGAGCTGATCGACGAGCTCGGCCGGCTGCCCGGCGTCGGGCCGAAGTCGGCGCAGCGCCTGGCCTTCCACATCCTTGAGGCCGATCCCGAGGACATGAAGCGGCTCGTCGCGGCCATCACCACAGTCAAGGAACGGGTGAAGTTCTGCACTGTCTGCGGCAATGTCACCGAGCAGGAGCTGTGCAACATCTGCCGCGATCCGCGACGCGACCCCTCCGTGATCTGTGTGGTCGAAGAATCCAAGGATGTCCTGGCTGTGGAACGCACACGGTCCTTCCGCGGCCGTTACCACGTCCTGGGTGGGGCCATCAATCCGATCGCTGGCATCGGGCCCGACCAGCTCCGTATCCGCGAGCTCCTGACCCGGCTCAACGACGGCGCCATCCAGGAAATCATCATTGCAACCGACCCCAACCTTGAAGGCGAAGCGACGGCCACCTACCTGGCCCGCATGCTGAAGTCGATCGGCATCACCGTCACCAGGCTTGCTTCCGGCCTCCCCGTGGGTGGAGATCTGGAGTACGCGGACGAAGTTACCCTGGGACGGGCCTTCGAGGGTCGCCGCAACGCCCTCATGTAGGCGGCGCGCTGAAAGCCCACCGGCGAGCCACCCGGCTTACGCGATCCGCGTCCCGCTGGCCAGCCGGCTCGCGGGCGTCCGCAGCGAACGCCAGCCAAGCCACATGAGCAGAGCTGTCAGGACCAGTTGCAGGCCTAGTCCCAGCGGCCACAAGGGCGTCGTCTGCTTGAGGTATTGCGGCTGCGGCACGCCGTTGGCGCAAAGGTAGGTGCGTTCCGGGCCAGCGAGCGCGGACCTGGCTCCCTGGCTGATGCCCTCGATCATGCCGACCGAGTAGAACCCTGTCCCGTTCCGGTCCGGATACGGAATGGCGTCAGCCACCACCACGTAGGGATTCAACGCGAGCATCCACGCCATGCGGTCGGTCCGGATGGCCTGGTGCTCCACCAAGGGGCCCTCGCAGGTGTATGCCGGCTGCGCCGGTTCAAGCGGCTGCCCCTGCTGATTCGGCTGCACCGGCGCATACAAAACGCCACGGCCAACGGGAGAGTTGGCCAACACCGTCCCTTGGGCCAATTGCGATCCCAGTCCGAAGGAAATCAGCGATCCGACCACCAGCGCGGCGACTGCCAAGTAGGTCACCACGATCGAGAACAAGGGCCGCCCAGCAAGCGCCGAAATCCCCACTCCGATCCCGCAAACAACGGCCAGTTCCACCGCCAACATCAGCAAGGAAACCACGACGTGCCCCGGGGTCAGCCCGCCTTGGAACATTCCGAAGACAAGGAAGGGGGCACTTGTCGCCAGGAAGGCGAGCGCCGCGAGCCATCCCGCGCAGAACTTGCCCCAGAGAATCTGGCCCGGGGTCAGCAAGGTGATTTGCAGGATGGCGAGTGTGCCTCCGGCCCGGTCCCCGTTGATTGCATTGGCGGACAGCGCGGGCGCAACAAGCAGCGCAAAGAGGAGCACAAAGGCCAGCACGACCTCGAAGATCATGGACCCCGCCCCGTCCTGCGGCGAGAGCGCCGACGGCGGCATCGTGGACCGCCGTGCTTCCATGCTGGCATTCCAGGCGAGCCAGGTCAGCCACGTCACTACGGCGATCACAAAGAACCAGATGCCCAACATGATGTACCAGCCGCGGGAGCGCAGCCGTTGTTTCATCTCAAGGACCACGACGTCGCGTATCCCGCCAAGATAGCCGACGACGGCGTTCCCGCCTCCCGTAGCTCCCTGCGGTCCCGCTGGAGGTCCCGCTGAAACAGGCACGGTTCCAGTCACGTCGCTCATCGTTTCTCCGTATCCAGGTTCATGTACGTCTCTTCCAAGGCACCGGCTGCGGGGGCGAAGGAAACCACGCCGATGCCGGACCGGACGAGTTCGCCCAAGAGTGCGGCAGCGCCGTCGTCGTGCGTCAACAGCAAGGTGACCGACGGGCGGCGGCCGGCTTCCACACGGTATTCCAGCCCTAGTTCGCTGAGCTTTGCTGTGAGGGCCTCGTTGTCGAGGGCTGTGATCGCGTAGCGCCGGCCCTGCAGGGCCGCCTCCTCGAGGGTCTGCTGTTTCACGGTCCGGCCTTGACTGACGAACACCGCTCCGTCCGCGATTTCATCGAGTTCACTGAGCACGTGCGAGGAAACCACCACGGCTTTCCCCTCCCCGGCCAGGCGTCTCAGCAGGTTCCGGAGCTCCACCCGGGATCCCGGGTCGAGGCCGGATGCAGGCTCGTCGAGCAGGAGCACGGAAGGGTCGTGGATGAGGGAACGGGCCAGGCTGAGCCTCTGTTGCTGGCCCCTGGAGAGGACCCGGGCCGGCTGGTCGGCAAGGGTGTCCAGGCGGACAAGTTCGAGCAAGCCGGCAACACGATGGGCAATGCCGTCCTTGGGCAGGCGGTAGAAGCGTGCCATCTGGACCAGGATTTCGCGCGCGGTCAAGGACTCCCACACTCCCAGGGTGTCCGGCATCCAGCCGATCCGAAGCCGCGCGGCGGCGCTGTCATGGACAGGGTCCAAGCCGTTGATCCTGATGGTTCCGGAGTCCGGCCGCAGAAGCGAGGCAAGCATGAGGAGGAGCGTCGTTTTGCCCGCACCGTTGGGCCCAATGAGCGCGGTGACCTTCCCTGCCGGCGCGTGGAAATCGATGTGCTCGACTGCGTGGACCGTGCCGAAGCGGCGTGAGACGCCTTCCGCGGATACGCCGAGGGCGCCACTGCCCGGCACGCTTGAACTTTCAGCTATGGACATGCTCTACTCACCTGTTTCCCCCAAACAGAACAAGTACGCTTCAATCCCGTGAGCCCACATGCCCCCAGGCTGCGTATTTCTTGATCGTACGCCTAGCCGAAACCACCAAGCGTGCACCCAATGGCCGAGATTTGGTCACAATTCCCCCGGCTGCCGCGCCCGGCGATAAACTGGCCACATAAGCCACGTAGCCGTGCCGTTACTTGGCCACGCAACGTATGATCCCCAATTTGATGCAGTGAGGGTGCGCGCATGAGTTTGCCCACTACCGATGTGAAAACCGAAGACCTGAGCGCGCAGACTGCCAAGACCAAGCAGCTGATCGTGCAGAAGTTCGGTGGCTCCTCGGTGTCCGATGCAGAAGGCATCAAGCGTGTTGCCCGCCGCGTGGTTGACGCACAAAAGGCCGGCAATGAGGTTGTCGTGGTGGTATCCGCCATGGGAGACACCACGGACGAACTCCTGGATCTCGCCGCTCAAGTCACCGATTCTGCTCCCGCGCGTGAGATGGACATGCTCCTCTCCGCAGGCGAGCGCATCTCCATGGCCCTGCTCGCCATGGCCATCAACAAGTTCGGCGCCTCCGCCCAGTCGTTCACCGGCTCGCAGGCCGGCATGATCACGGACGGCATTCACGGCAAGGCGCGCATCATCGACGTCGACCCCCACCGCATCCGCACGGCATTGGACAAGGGACACATCGCTATCGTCGCCGGTTTCCAGGGCATGACCCGGAGCACCCGGGAGATCACTACCCTTGGCCGCGGCGGATCGGATACCACTGCGGTGGCACTCGCCGCCGCGCTCGAAGCGGACGTCTGCGAAATCTACACGGACGTCGACGGCATCTACACGGCGGACCCGCGCGTGGTCTCCACGGCCACGAAGATCGACCGTATCTCCAGTGAGGAAATGTTGGAACTGGCAGCTTCCGGCGCCAAGATCCTGCACTTGCGTTGCGTGGAATACGCTCGCCGATTCGGCGTGCCACTGCACGTCCGGTCCTCATTCAGCCAGAACGAAGGCACCTGGGTCCTGCCCAGCGCCGATGACAAGATCACGATTCAAGAGGGAGTTGCCTTGGAGCAGCCAATCATCTCCGGTGTTGCACACGACCGTTCAGAAGCCAAGGTCACCGTGGTCGGCGTCCCGGACATCCCCGGCAAGGCCGCCGCGATTTTCCAGGTCATCGCCAAGGCACACTCGAACATCGACATGATCGTTCAGAACGTGTCCACCCACGGAACCGGCCGCACGGACATTTCCTTCACCCTGCCCATCGTTGAAGGTGCCGATGCCCTCACCGCCCTCCGTGCCGCACAGCCCGAAATCGGCTTCGAAAGCATCGAATACAACGAGAACGTCGGCAAGCTTTCGCTGATCGGCGCCGGCATGCGTTCGCACCCGGGCGTCTCCGCCACCTTCTTCAAGGCGCTCTCCGACGCGGGCATCAACATCAACATGATTTCCACCTCGGAGATCCGCATCTCCGTGGTCACGCACGCCGATCTCCTGGATGACGCCGTGCGCGCCATCCACAAGGCGTTCGAGCTCGACGGCGAATCCGAAGCAACCGTCTATGGCGGCACCGGCCGCTAGCGGACCCCCAGCCGAACCTCGCCGTCGGCACCCGTTGTCGGACGCCGCCGTCGGGCACCCGCCGTCGGGATCTGAAGTACTTGAACGTGAAAGAACCGGAGCTCAAGCTCCGGTTCTTTTGCTTTCCTGCGGCTTTTGGAGCCGCAAGCGGCTTCAGGCGCTTTCCTTGCGGACTCCGTAGTGGTGCCCCTGGTCGTCTGTTTCGACGACGAAATGCCCCAGGTCTTCTTCCGACGCCGTCTCGAAGTCGTCATGCTTGTGGACTACGGGCGCATCAATGTCGCCCCGTGTCGCCGGGCCGAACCAGAAACGCAGTCGATCGGTTACCCTCATGAAGCTATCGAGTGCATGTCCCACAATTCCCACCTCCTTCCCCGCTGCGAGGTCCAGCCGTGCGGTTGGAGCTGAGTGGTTCCAGTGAGGCCAATTTTACGCCCGGAAGCCGTAAAAGGCCCGGGTTGGCGTCCATCGACGAAGGCCGGGAGCTGGGCCCACACCGGCGAGGGCCCCTGCCTGGGGGCCGGTGGCGACTTGCGAAGGCCGGGAGCCGGTGGGGATTAGCGAAGGGACTTGTCGTCCGGGTTCTTGGGGACCACGTAGGTGCTGCCGTCCGGCCTGCGGATCGTTTCCCATTGCTGTGCTTCGGCCTGCCGCCGCACGAGGAGGCGCTTGTTCTCCTCGGTCATTTCATGATCCAGGGAACTGCTGTGTGCCGGCCCGAAAATGATCCGAAGCTTGCCAGTTGCACGCATGAATCTCTGGGTCATGGTCTCTTTGGCCACCGGGTCTACCCTCTCTCAAAAGGATGTTGTGGTTTAAGAGTACACTAACAATTAGTGCACTAACTATCGACCGGGACATTCCGGTCACCGACACGGAACGGAGCAAGCCATGGCTGCCGCAAGCACACCCGTTGCCTCCAAAACCACCGCGCCTCCTGAAGACGACCTCCTACTTGAGCGCCAATTGTGCTTCGCCCTGACCGTGGCGTCGCGGAGCGTGGTGGGCGTCTACAAGCCCGTGCTTGAAAAGATGGGGCTGACCCATCCCCAGTACCTCGTAATGCTCGCCCTTTGGGAACGCAGCCCGCGCACGCTCAAGGACATCAGCGAAGCTCTCCTGCACGAGCCTGCCACCCTTTCACCCATCCTGCGCCGGCTCGAAGAAGCAGGATTCGTTACTCGCAACCGCATACACGGAAACGAACGGGCCCTCGCCATCACCCTGACCGAAGCCGGCGCCGCCCTCAGGCAGCAGGCAACGGCTGTGCCGGGAACCATCATGGAGCGACTCCACCTCACGCGGGCCGAAGTAGCGGAACTGCACCGGGCAATGACCGGGCTCATCGCGGCCACCCAACTCCCGGGGGCGGCCGCCGGGCGATAAACTGGCAGGAATCAAGGAGATCCCCATGCGTTTGCGAATAGTCCGGTACGTTCTGGCTGTCCTCGCCGTCGCCGGGCTCGCCGCCTGCACGCCGGGCACTGGAGGCGGCACGCCCAGCAGCTCGTCCCCGGGCAGCAGCGCGTCGTCCAGCCCCAGCGGACTCCTGCCGGACGAGACGGAATCTCCCAGCGGCAAACCGACTCCTTCGTTCTCCCCCGCGCCCAGCTCCCCCGGCCTCGGAGAAGCCGAGCTTTCCATCATCGTCAAGCTCTCCCCCACGGCAACCCCTGAAAGCTACACCCTCGTCTGCACCGGCGGCGTCCCCTCCGCGGAAAGCCATCACCCCACCGCGGCCGCAGCGTGCGCCGCCCTGAAAAAGAACCCCGCCCTCCTCACACGCACGCCGCGCCCCAGCGACCAAGTCTGCGAGCAGCGTTACGGCGGACCCCAGACGGCAATAGTCACCGGGGCCGTCGATGGCGTGGGAGTCGAGTCCTCCTACAAACTCACTGACGGCTGCGAGATTTCCGCATGGGCGGCCGTCGCCGACATCCTTGGTTCAAGCGGTGCCGGAGCTTAAGTACAAGAACCTCCCGCAAGAGAAATGGCTTGCGATGGAGGCTGCCCACCACGCCCGGGTCGAGCGCTACGCCAAGCCGTACTTGGCCCGGCGCTCCGCAGGCCAGAAGCATCCCGTGGAAGACTTCCTCTTCACCTACTACACCCAGAAGCCCGGCCAGCTGTTGCGCTGGCACCCGGGCGACGGCGTCGTCCTCTCCGGTCCGAAAGCCGCAGAGCGGGCCGGGTGGAAGTATTACCGAGTCCTCGACGACGGCGCGCTGGCTGCCGCCGGGTTGCCCGCCGGTACCGTTGCGGTCACCTTCGATCGCAGCCGGTTTGTGGCCGACCGCACTGAGGCCATCCGCTTCGCCGGCATCATCCTCGCGGGAACCGTTGCCCGGCCCGCCCAGTTTGGTTGCTTCGGACTGCACGAGTGGGCCATGGTCTACCGACAGGACAAGTTCGATCTTCGCCATGAGTACCTCAAGCTGCGTCTCGGTTCCGAAGGCACAGACACCGTTGTGGAAGACAACCGGATCCGTTGCTCGCATTTCGACGCCTTCCGCTTCTACACGCCCGACGCCACCCCGCTCAACGAACTCACTCCGACGCGGGACAACCAGCGCACCATGGAGCAACCCGGCTGCCTGCACGCCAACATGGACCTCTACAAATGGGCGTACAAACTGACCCCCGCCCTGCCGAGCGAGCTGGTGATGGACTGCTTCGAACTGTCCTGGCGGATCCGGGCCATGGACATGCAGGCCTCGCCCTACGACCTTGAGGAGTGGGGATACCCGGCCATCAGGATCGAGACACCGCAAGGCAAGGCCGAGTACGTTGAGTATCAGCGGGCATTCGCCGCCGAGGCCCAAGCGCTCCGTGCGCGGGTCCTCGAGGAGCTGCAGCCGCTTCTGGAACTCCTAGGACAAACACCGGCCCACGAAGGACAGCGATGACTTCAAGCACAGGAAAGTACGACGTCGAACTCACCATCACGCTGACGGAGGCGCCAGGCGCCGTGGAATATGAGTTCGTCCTGCTCGGCTCGGGCGGCGAAGTCTCCGAAGGCTCGACCCTTCCGGACCCCCGCGCGGCGCTTGCCGCCGTCGAGCAATTCGGCGAAGAGATTTTCTTCCCGGTTCCCCGGCCGGACCGGATTTGCACCCAGCAATACGGCGGCCCGCAGGTGGCCATGGTCACGGGCCGGTTCCGCGGGCGCGAGGTCAGCAGCCGCTTCAGCCGGACAGACGGCTGCGAGATCGCCCGTTGGCGAACCATGTCGGCCCTCCTCGGCGGCGTGGCAGGTTCCACGGGAAACATCTAACCCAACGCTCGCTCACAAACAACCGCCCCCGGTCCAACGCTCGCTCACAAACAACCGCCCCCGGCCCAACGCTCGCTCAGATCATCTGAGCGAGGGTTCCACCGTTTGGGCTCATAGGTGAGCGAGCGTCCGCCAAAAGGGACATATATGTGAGCGAGCGTCCGGGGAGGGGGAACAAGAAAGCGGCCGGTGGGATGTCCCGCCGGCGCCCGCCTCGCATATCTGTCAGACCATCACTGCCGCGCTACGGCGCGTTGTTTGGCTGGTCCTCCCCCACGTTCTGCAGTTTGCCCTTGCCGTGCTCGCCTTCCTGGTCATCGTTCGGCACCACGGACACGCTGCCGTTTGCCGCGACCAGGACCGACACGAACGTCGGCGAGCTGGTGCCCGCAAATGTGAGTCGACCGATGTAGGAGCCTGGCGTCAGGTTGTTCCACGCGAAGGTGAGCTTCCCGGATTTGCCGTTCTTCATCTTGATCGGGTTGGGCGTGACCGTGGCGTTGCCTTGGTTTGCGCCTAGGATCGCTACGTCAACGCTGGCCTTGGTGGGCCGGTTGTTGGGGCTGGCATACAGGTTCGCGATGATGGTGTAAGTCCCCGGCTCCGGGTTGTCGAGCGAGAGGGACTCACTGGCACTCGGTGTGGCTGCCGTGAGCAACTGACCTGACGGTGATATCGCATACAGATCGAAATCCGCCGTGGGATCGGAGGAAATCACCGAGAACTTCGCGAAGGCTGTTCCGGGGGCAACCGTGGCTGTCTTGACGAAGTTCGAGGTATTGTTCGCCACAGCCACCGGACCTGGGACAAGCTCCGCGGCCGAGGAGTCTGCCTTGGAGAGGCCGTCAATGGTCACCGCCGTGGGAGAGTCGGAACCGGAGACGATGTTGATGTCCGCCGAACCGTTTGCCTGCTGGGACGTGAAGGCGACGCTCTTGGAAGCCAGTACCGACTGCGGACGGACCGCAATCGGAGAGACAACCGATTTGTTGGCGCCTTCCCATTTCAGCGATCCCATAGCGAACGCCCCGAGTGCCGCGCTCCTGTTTTCGAAGGTCACCTTGAAGGTCTTCTTCTGGCCGACTTCGTTGAAGTTCAGCACGGACGGGGTGACCTTGACGTCAACGCCCGGGACATCGGCTGTGGCCCGGTATTGTCCGGGAGTCAGGGCCGTGACGGTCCGGGTGACCTCGATCTTGCCCGCGAGGTTACCCAGGGCGAACGACGGAAGGTTCATGTCGCGTGGCAGTGTCGACCCAAGTCCCGGCTTGCCGAGATCGACGCCGGTACCCTGGATGAACTTCAGGTAGTCCTCGGTTCCGGCATCGTAGACCAGGCCCGGTTCCAGCACGCTGGCAGGGTTCATCTCTCCCGCACCCGTGGCGAAGACGTCCTGGTTCTTGCTTCCATCGGCCAGCTTGACGTCACTCGCCGTCGTCATCATGGCCGACTTGACCGTTGCAGGTGACCAATCGGGATTCTTCGCCAGGATCAACGCTCCGAAACCTGCGATGTGCGGGGACGCCATGGAGGTACCGGACATGAATCCGTACTCATCGCCTTTGCTGCCGATAGGCGAAACCCCTGCCAGCACGGCAACGCCGGGAGCCGAAATGTCCGGCTTGAGCAGATCCGAATCGGTGGCGAGGAGCGGGCCCCGGGAGGAGAATCCGGCGATCTGCGGCTGGGCCTCGAGCGGAAGCCCGGTGGTGTCGTGGTCAACCAGGGAAACCGTAATTCCAGGGTTGGCCGCTACCTTGTCCTTGATGGCCTGCGAGGCCGGAGGATTGACGTGGACTGTGGGCACTGCGTGCTTGTCCGTGTCCAAGGAGGAGTTGGTGAGGTTCACGAGGATCATGCCCACACCGCCGCCGCGGAGCACCTCGGCGCTCTTGGCGACGCGGTCAACCACCCCGCGGTCACACACCACTACTTTGCCGACGATTTTCGCCGGGTCGAGTGAGCCCGGCGCGCAGAGCGCTGCGTTACCGGTACCCGAGGCAGCGTTTGCGGAAAGCACGACGCCGGCCCCGCTCACCTGGTGGTTCATGATGCTGGCTCCGCGGAACTTGGTGCCGTCGGAGAATTCGACGGTTCCCTGGAGTTCCTGGGAGAAGGAACTAGCCGCAACCGTGGTCATCCAGGGTGCGCCATGGTTGACGGTGCTGGCCTGCGGACCCGAGTTACCGGCGGACGCGGCCACAAAGATGCCGGCCGACGCAGCAGAGAGAAATGCGAGCGAGACCGGGTCGGTGGTGGTGTCCGTAGCGCCCGAAATGGAGTAATTCAGGACGTCCACGCCGTCGGCAATGGCCTGGTCAATGGCGGCGATGGCCGCGGAACTGTAGCAACCGCCCGAATTGGGGTCGGTGTCTTCCCAGCAGACCTTGTAGATGGAGAGCTTGGCAGCCGGTGCCACGCCGCTCGTCTTGCCGAAGCTGCGGCCATCGACGAACGTTTCCACACCCGGGTTGCCTGCGGCGGTGCTGGCAGTGTGCGTGCCGTGGCTCACGATGTCGATGGGCGAGATCTGTTCCTGGGGTGCCCGTTGGGCGGGCGGAACCGTTTGCAGGAAGGCATCTGCGAAGTAGTGGGCGCTGAGGACCTTGGAATTGCAAGCGGTGCCGTCAAAGGCCGCCCCCGTGTCGGTACCTTTCTGGCACTCGCCCACGAACGTATCTCCGTTGGCCTTCAGCATGGCGATCTTGCCGTCACTGGTGCGATACGGGACGCCTACCTGGGGGTCCCCGACCAGCGGCTGGACGGGATCTCCTGCGAAGAACTTGCTTGTGGGCGTGTAGCCGGTGTCGATGACGCCCACCACGGTGCCCTTGCCGGCCTGGTCCTGGCCACCGAACTGGGTATTCCAGATCCCGTTCGGTCCACTGAGGTTGAGGAAATCGGTGGTGGAGTAGTCAGGAGCGGACTGGGTGTCAGGGGCCACGAGGAGGACATCGGGATTCTTCGCGAGATTGACGGCCTGGTTCGCGGAAAGGGTGGCGCTGAAGCCGTTGATCGCCGTGGTGTAGTCGCGATTGATGCTCACGCTCTGCTGCTTGGCCACGTCCTGCTGCTTCTGCTGCAGGTGGGCCTGGTACTGCTTCACTTCGGCCTTGCCGACGTCCAGTTTCTTGCCCGCCTGCGGCTTGGTAGGCACGTAGCCGGGCGTTCCGCCGTCGTAAGTGGCCGCTGGCTTCTCTGCCAGCACCACAACGTAGCGGCCATCCTGATAAGAATTGGGGTCGACATTCCGGGCAACCCCCGCGACCGTTGATCCGAAGACCGATGAGCCGGAAGCGGGCGCAGCTTGAGCGGGTGTCAACGCCACTGAGGAGAGCAGAACCGGTAGTCCGACGGCTAGCGCCGCAGCTTTTCGAAGCCCCCCGCTTCCAATGAAGCTCTTTCCTTGTGAATTCACGAGTGATTGCACCTTTCCGGGCGATCGTGGCGGTCATGTCAAGATCAATCAACTAAGGATGGACACCGATTGACAGTTCTTGTAATCAGGTAAAGCCCAGCCGATTCATAGAGTACAGAGCGATAGCTGAATATTACATAGGACACATTTCACGTTTTTTGTCATGTCATTTGGCATCAGAATACATCCGCGCGCAGCAGCGGGCACGCCCCCGTCGGGAGGGGACGTGCCCGCTGTGCGGATATTCAGATATTTAGGCGAAGGCGGGCTGAGAGGAGCCTCAGGCGTGTTGGTACGTCAAGCAATCAGCCGCCTCGGCACCAGGGCCGATCCGGACATCGTGGGCCTCGCACATGAGGTTGTTGTTGTGTGTGCATTCCGAGCGCTGGCAGGCACCGACATGCGCCAGGACCTTGGGGAGGCCTCCCATGAGCGTCGTGTCAATGAAGGTGGCACAGGATGCGTGATCCGCGGTTCCGCCAATCGTGATTCCGAAGGCGGTGCAGCCATGATGGTTGAATCCGCAGCTGCCAACGCTGCATGCGGACACTTCGGCGACGTGTTCGGTCATTGCTCCTCCAGTTGGACGGGGAATTTCCTTGACAGCAATTCCAAACTACTCCCGAATACGCACCTTTAACCCGGAGGATTAGCGCATTTGCGCGTACCCTATTGCGCTCCAGTTGCTGTCAGCGGACAGTCCGCACTAAGAATGGATCCCTCGCAACGCATCGCTGATTTTGGCCCTTGTCGAAGCGTCAGGCGGGACGGAAATGCGGTTTTCCCGGGCCGCCCTGTCTGCCATGATCCTTTGGAAAACCATCCTCCCAAGGCCGGCAAAAACGGCGGCAAGGACCACGGGCAAAACCATCGACTTAGCGTTCTCGGCCATGCCGCAATCCTAGTGACGCAAACCACCCCCGGCCAGAGCCGCCGTCGTGCAGTGCCCCGGGCCGCCGTCGGGCATTGAAAACCCCCGACGACGGCGGGTGGTCGCCGCGAATTGGCGCGTACCTTTTGCTTGGTAGCCACCTCTTCACCGATCTCCCGCAAATAGGGTATGTAGCGATTTGGCCGGTAGAATGGGCATGCAAGCTCGCGGAGCGCCCCCCTTATTCCGTAAGACCCTGCCGGTAAACACTGTTGCTGAACGCTGTTTAGAGGCAGTTCCGGCGTGAGACGGCACCACTCCGCGGCAGCCTTTAACCAAGGTTTAACCAACGCTCACGCACAGGAGTTACCGGATGCCCCGGATCGTCGTCGACGTCATGCCCAAGCCCGAGATTCTGGACCCTCAGGGGAAGGCCATCGTGGGCGCACTGCCCCGCCTCGGCTTCACCAGCTTTAGCGCAGTCCGCCAGGGCAAGCGCTTCGAACTGACCGTCGACGGCGAGGTGACCGACGCCATCCTCGCCCAGGCCCGTGAGGCCGCCGAGACCCTGCTGTCCAACCCCGTGATCGAAGACGTCGTCAACGTTGAGGTCGTCGAGGCCTGACATGACTGAACTTCCTTTGATCGGCGGAGCCCCCGTGGCCGTCGAACCCCATTTGGGCGGGGCCAAAATCGGCGTCGTCACCTTCCCCGGCACCCTTGACGACCGCGACGCCGCCCGTGCGGTCCGCCTCGCAGGCGGCACCGCCGTCGCGCTCTGGCATGCGGACACCCACCTTGCCGACGTGGACGCCGTCGTCATCCCGGGCGGTTTCTCCTACGGCGACTACCTGCGCGCCGGCGCCATTTCGCGCTTCGCTCCGCTGATGTCCCGCATCATCGATGCTGCCAACAGCGACGCCAAGCTGCCCGTGTTGGGTATTTGCAACGGCTTCCAGATCCTGACCGAGTCGCACCTGCTCCCGGGCTCCATGATCAAGAACGACCACTTGAAGTTCTTGTGCCGCGACCAGGTCCTGCGCGTGGAGAACAACAACACCTTGTGGACCTCGGACTACGAGGCCGGTCAGGAAATCACGGTTCCACTGAAGAACCAGGATGGCCAGTACATCGCGGACGACAAGACCCTGGACGCCCTTGAGGCAGAGGGCCGCGTCGTGTTCCGCTATGTCGGCTGGAACCCGAACGGTTCACGCCGCGACATTGCCGGCATCAGCAACGCCGCCGGCAACGTAGTGGGCCTCATGCCGCACCCAGAGCACGCGGTGGAGCCCGGGTTCGGTCCGGAGTCCAACGCCGGCACGGATGGCTTGGGCTTCTTCACTTCCGTCCTGAACAAGATCGTGGGAGGCGCACAGTGACCACCTCAGCTGAAACCGTTGGCAAGAAGTTCAACATCGACACCGTCGAGAACGCCGCGAAGACCCCGGACACCGAGCTCCCCTGGGCCGAACTCGGCCTCAAGCAGAACGAGTTCGACGAGGTCGTCAAGGTCCTGGGCCGCCGCCCCACCGGCGCCGAGCTCGCCATGTACTCCGTCATGTGGAGCGAGCACTGCTCCTACAAGTCTTCGAAGAACCACCTGCGCCAGTTCGGCGAAAAGGTGACCGAGGAAATGAAGAAGGACATGCTCGTGGGCATCGGCGAAAACGCCGGCGTCACCAACCTTGGCGACGGCTGGGCCGTGACGTTCAAGATCGAGTCCCACAACTCGCCGTCGTTCGTGGAGCCCTACCAGGGTGCTGCGACCGGCATCGGCGGCATTGTCCGCGACATCATCTCCATGGGCGCCCGCCCGGTGGCCGTGATGGATCCGCTGCGTTTCGGCGCCATCGACCACCCGGACACCGCCCGTGTGATGCACGGTGCAGTGGCTGGCATCGGTGGCTACGGCAACTCGCTAGGCCTGCCGAACATTGGCGGCGAAATGGTGTTCGATTCCGTGTACCAGGGCAACCCGCTGGTCAACGCTCTGGCCGTCGGCGTCATGCGCCACGAAGACATCCGCCTGGCCAACGCCTCCGGCAAGGGCAACAAGGTGGTCCTGTTCGGTGCACGCACGGGCGGCGACGGCATTGGCGGCGCCTCGGTGCTGGCCTCGGAGTCGTTCGACGACACCAAGCCCTCCAAGCGCCCCGCCGTCCAGGTGGGCGACCCCTTCGCCGAGAAGGTGCTCATCGAGTGCTGCCTGGAACTGTTCAAGGGTTCGCTCGTTGAGGGTATCCAGGACCTCGGCGCTGCGGGCATCTCCTGCGCCACGTCCGAGCTCGCTTCCAACGGCGACGGCGGCATGCAGGTTGAGCTGACCTCAGTCCTGCTGCGTGACCCCACCCTGACCCCGGGCGAAATCCTGATGTCCGAGTCGCAGGAACGCATGATGGCTGTTGTCACTCCTGAGAACATCGCCGCGTTCGAAGCTGTCATGGACAAGTGGGCCGTGGAGTACTCCTGGCTGGGCGAAGTGACCGACACCGGCCGCCTGATCATCACGTGGGAAGGCGAAGTCATTGTCGACGTCGACCCGCGCACCGTTGCCCACGACGGTCCGGTCTACGACCGCCCGTTTGCCCGCCCCTCGTGGCAGGATTCCGTGCAGGCCGATACTTTCACGGGCTCCGTGCAGGACGCCGGCCGACCCTCCACCTCGGGGGAACTGGCCGCGGCCATCACAGAGCTCATTGCTTCGCCGAACATGTGCAGCAAGGCCTGGATCACCAAGCAGTACGACCGCTACGTCGGCGGCAACACCGCCATGGCGTTCCCGGACGACGCCGGCGTGGTCCGCGTGGACGAGGAAACCGGCCTGGGCGTGGCTCTCGCTACCGATGCCAACGGCCGCTACACCTACCTCGACCCGTACCACGGTGCACAGCTGGCATTGGCCGAGGCGTACCGCAACGTCGCCACCTCCGGCGCGGTCCCGATGGCCGTCAGCGACTGCCTCAACTTCGGCTCCCCCGAGGATCCGGACGTCATGTGGCAGCTGGCCGAGTCCATTCGTGGCCTGTCGGACGCGTGCATGGAACTGGGCGTCCCGGTCACCGGCGGCAACGTCTCGCTGTACAACCAGACCGGTACCGTGCCGATCCACCCCTCCCCCGTGGTCGCCGTGCTGGGCAAGCTCGACGACGTCGCGCGCCGCACCCCGTCCGGCTGGAAGGAAGATGGCCAGGCCATCTACCTGCTGGGCACCACGGCCGCGGAACTGGACGGTTCGGAATGGTCCAACCTGCGCGGACACCTCGGTGGCTTGCCGCCGAAGGTTGACCTGTCCATCGAGCGCCAGCTAGGCGAAATCCTCATCAACGCTTCGCGCGACGGCATGATCGACGCCGCGCACGACCTCTCCGAGGGTGGCCTTGCCGCTGCGCTGGTGGAATCCGCACTGCGCTACGGCGTCGGCGCCCGGATTGCGCTGGAGGAACTCCTGGAGCGCGATGGCGTGGACCTGTTCACGGCGCTGTTCTCCGAGTCCCAGGGCCGGGCCATTGTGTCCGTTCCGCGCTCCGAGGAAGTACGCTTCAAGGACATGTGCACCGCCCGCGGCTTCGCCCACCTCCGGATCGGCGTCGTCGACGCTGCCGGCGGCAAGCTGGAGATCAACGGCGTGGACGAACTGTCCGTGGACGCTCTCAACGAAGCCCACGAGGCCACGCTGCCGAAGTACTTCGGCTAGCACCTGGCAACCCCCAACGCGGGGTCACTTACGGCCCAAGAATCCCCTCGGGATGGGCCGTAAGTGACCCCGCGTTGTGTTTTCAGTCTTCGCTGTGGAGGTCCCGGCGCCGGGCGCTCAGGAGCTCCAGTTCGGGGCGCGCGGCAACGAAGCGTTCGACGGCGTCGAGCACCTCCACGAGATGCGCGCGGTCTGCTGCCACGGCGCCTGCGCCGATGAGCGCACGGCGGTGCTGGTCCAAGTGCCCGGTCTCGGCGGCAGAGACCTCGAAACGCCGTTTCAACTCGGCGATCAGCGGACGCACGAGCGAGCGTTTCTCCTTCAGGCTGTGCACCTCGCCGAGGAGGATGTCGAACTCGATCCAGGCGATCCACATGCGCCCATCGTATCCACTAGTCGCGCGCCCTCCCGCACCGGAGCCCGCGGTGGCAAGATGAGGGCAGACCAAAGGAGTTCCCATGGGCGCAGACGATCATACGAACAAGGCCCGCAACGCAGTTTCCCGGGGCGCCGACTCGGTAGAAGACGCGGTAGACGACGCCAAGGATTCGCGGACCGTCCGGGTAGTGGCGCGGGCCGGCTTCGTCGCCTTAGGGCTGATACATCTCCTGATCGGGGCCATTGCTTTGGGGATCGCGCTGGGTGCATCCGGCCAAGCCGACCAAAGCGGTGCGGTCGGCCAGTTGGCTGCCACGCCTGGCGGCGTCGTCCTTCTGTGGGCAGGACTGGTGGCCTGCGGTGTGCTCGCGCTCTACATGGCGAGCGACGCCGTGATGGGGTGGAGCGGGGGCGGCAGCTCGAAGCCTTGGATGAATCGGCTCAAGGCTGCCGGACAGGCGATCGTCTTCGCTGTGGCGGCGGCGACCTTCGGCAGCTTTGCGCTCAGCCGTCCGAGCAGCAGCAGCGAGAAATCCCGCTCGGCCAGTGCGGACCTCATGTCCAGCACTCCCGGCACCGTCCTCCTGGTGATCATCGGGGTGGCGCTGCTGGCAGCCGCAGGCACGTACATTTTCCTGGGGATCACTCGCAAGTACGAAAAGAACCTGAGGGGAAAACCGTCCGGACTCCTGGGAGATGCGTTCACGGTGCTGGGCGTAGTGGGCTATTGCGCAAAAGGAGTGGCGCTCGGCGCCGTCGGCTTGCTCATCCTGATCGCCACAGCGGCGCACGACCCTTCCCAACAAGGCGGCCTCGACTCGGCCCTCAAGGCCTTCCTCAAACAGCCCTTTGGCGGATGGGTCCTGGTGTTCGTGAGCCTCGGACTCATGGCCTACGGTCTCTACTCCCTGTTCCGTTCCCGCTACCAGCGGCTCTGAAGGCGGGCGCTGTGCCTGTCGGCAGCTGGCAGAAACGCCCGACGGCGGTCCTCACCAAAGGTGGGAACCGCCGTCGGGCGCTTATCTAGCTAGGTTGTGCTACTTGGATGTGCCTTGAGACACGGATCCCTGAAGCTGGCGCTGGAAGATGATGTAGACGATCAGCACCGGAACAACCGTGACGGTGACGGCCGCGAACAGGGCGCCGAAGTCCACCGCGTAACCCATCTGGCCAGCGAAGGCCGCGAGGCCCTGGGACAGCACGCGCGGTCCGGCCGCGTTGATGGCCACCGGAATCAGGAACTGGTTCCACAGGCCCAGGAAGTTGAAGATGGCCACGGAGGCGAGTCCCGGCTTGGCCATCGGCAACATGACCTGGAAGAACGTCCGCCACTCGCCTGCTCCGTCCAAAGCGGCCGCCTCCGTGATTTCGTGAGGGAGCGACTTGAAGAAGGAGAAAAGGAAGAACACCGTGAACGGAAGCGCGAACCCGACGTACACCAGGATGAGGCCCGGCAAAGTGTTCAACAAGCCGATGTTCCGCATGACGAAGAACAACGGCACCATGGCTAGGAAGATCGGGAAGGTGAGCCCGGCAAGCATGAGGTAGTAGATCGCTTTGCTGCCGAAGAAGACATAACGCCCCAGGACATAGGCACACATGGCGCCGAGCACCATGACAATCACCAAAGCGGACCCGACGACGATCACAGAGTTGAGGAAGTAGCTCCCGATTCCAGCCTCGGTCCACGCCCGGACGTAGTTGTCGAAACGCCATTGCGAGGGCAAAGCAAACGGCGAGGCGAAGATCTCGCTCGATGTCTTGAAGGAGGACATGAAAGTCCACAGCAGTGGCAGGATCACGATGAGCGACCAGATACTGAGGGCCGTATGCGAAACGGCGCCCACCGCTCTGTCTCCCTTGGTCATGGCTGGCTTGCGGGGGTTGAAGTGCAAGGACTTCATTTCCTGGCTGGCAATTTTTGTAGTCATCAGAGGGACACATCCTTGTCGCCACCAGTGAGCCTGTTGACCAGGAACACGAGGCCGGAGAAGATCAGGGTGGCTACGGCGAGCACAACGCCCATGGCGCTGGCCAGGCCGAACTGGCCCTTGGTGAAGGCGGTGAAGAAGAGCTGCTGGGACATCACCAAGGTGGAGTTGTCCGGTCCACCGCCGGAGTTCAGGGCCGCCATGTAGACGAAGGCGTCCAGCGCCAGGATTCCCATGTAGATGTAGGCGGTCTGGATGTTGTCCCGGATCAGCGGGATAGTGATGGACACTGCAGTGCGGAAACGCCCTGCCCCGTCAATCCTGGCGGCCTCGAACAGCTCGGCAGGTATCCCCTTGATGCCCGCGACGAACAGCACCATGTAGAAGCCGATGAAGCCCCACACGATCACGAACATCGTGGCGATCATGGCGGTGTTCTTGTCGCCGAGCCATGCGTAGGACTTGAACTGGTCCATGCCCAGGGACGTGAGGATGCCGTTCAGCAGGCCTCCGGAAGGATCGTAGATCTGGCCCCACATGATGCCGATGGCAATTGCGGGAATCGTGTAGGGGAAGAAGGAGACAACCCGGTAGAAACTGGAGTTGCGCAGGCCCTTGATCTGGCCTTTGCTGCTGCCCCCCACGGTCACCAAGGTGGCCAGCACCAGGCTGAGGACGATGGTAATGATGGGCAGGAAGATGACCAACAGGATGTTGTTCCCCATGGCCTTCATGAAGATGTCGTCCGTGAAGAGCTTCTGGTAGTTCTGAAGTCCGATGAAGTTTTGCTTGGGGGAGAAGCCCGACCAGTCGGTCAGGGAGTAGCCGAAGGCCTGGATGAATGGCCAGATCACAAACAGGAGGTAGATGGCCAGGGGTACGCCAAGGAAGACCACAAAGAAGCTGATCTTGTCGAACGTCAGGGGCTTGCGCCGCCTCTTGTAGACGGGTGGTGCGGTATCCGGAACGACGACGGCGGACGCACCGTCGCCGACCCGGAGTGTTTTCGCTTTCACTAAAGTCACTTCACTTCAATCTTCGTGACCGAGCTGTCGTTGCGGACCTTGTCGGTAATCTTCTGCAGGTCCGACGTCAGCGTGGCGACATCGGACTTTCCATCGAGGAACGTGTTCCACACAACCAATTGGTCCTTGTTCATCCCATAGAGGTCAACAAAGTTCCACGTGAAGATGTTCGATCCAGCATCGCTGAGCAGCTTGGTCTGGGAAACCAGGGCGGTGGAACCGAAGCCATCGGCGGGAACGGTGTCCTTGACGATGGTAGGGGCCAGCTTGGTCTTGGCGAAGTTGGTGGCAGCATCCTTGGACAGCATGACACGCAGCAATTCCTTGCCGCCAGCAACGTTTTTGCCCTGGGAGGGAACAACGAAGGGCTCGCCGGAAGCGCTGTGCATGGCCTCGTACGGAAGTTTGGATCCCGAGGTCACGGTAGGAACAGGAACGCCGGTCATCTTGAATCCGGACTTGGTCTGGTCCTTCATCTCGTTTTCGATCCACGATCCGGACGGGTAGAACACGGCTTCCTGGGCGTTGCTCCACTGCGCCTGCGCTGCGGTGAACTGCGTACCCGAGCCACCTGGCTTGAAGTGGCCCGCTTTGACGATCTTGCCCAAGGCGGTGAAGACGCTCTGGATCGCCGGGTGGGACCAAGCGTCCGCCTTGAGGTTTTCGAGGCCAAGGCGAACGTCGTTGCCTCCTTCCTTGATGGCGGAGGCGATAGCCATTTCCTGGTAGTAGGTGGCTGCTTCCTTGCCCCAGACGAACAGGTACTTGCCTTTGGCCTTGGCCTGTTCGCCGAGTGCGTACATCTCATCCCAGGTCTTCGGCACGGTCCAGCCGTTGTCCTTGAGGAATGAATCCGAGTACCACATGGCGTAAACAGTCAGCACGTAGTTCAGGGCGGCCAGCTTGCCATTGAAAGTACCCGGGGCGAGCACTCCAGCGTAGAGGGTGTCCTTGATGACCTTGCCTTCGAGGTTCTTGGCCTCGACCACGCTGGTGAGGTCTTCGAGCTGGGCCAGGATGGTGCTGAAGCCGATTGCCTTGGCTCCGGAGTTGTCGATCAGGTCCGGGGGGTTGCCACCGACGAATCGCGGCTGGAGCTCCTGCGCGATATCGGTGGAGGGGGAAATCTTGGCGGTGGAACCTGAATGTGCGTTTTCGAAGGCCTTGCCCGCGAAGTCAACATAGTCGATTCCGTAGCCGCCCTTGAAAATCACGGCGTCAACGGTGGACTTGTCTGCCATGCCGAACGGATTGGTATCTGAAACGGTCCCCGTAGGACCGGTGGATCCTCCGCCGCCACCGGCTGCGCAGGAGGCCATCGAGCCGGCCAACGGCACAAGCACGGCCGCGGCAAGCGCGCCGCGGAGGAAACCGCGCCGTGCAAAGGACTGCTGCTGAACGTTCATCCTAAAACCCTCCAGAGACTCGTAGTACCGAACTCTGACGGCGCCTCGGCCGGCAGTCGATCGGTCCGGGCACCGCCGCTGCGACGCGCCCTTCGTGTGACATACTTCACCACGAGTGATTGAAAAGCAATATTTTGGGGCAGTTTCAATCAACTTTTGTCAAAATGTGATCTGACAATCCTTCCGTTCCAGAGGGGTCATTTGGGCCGTTTAGCCCCGTAAATTCAAGGATTTTGCGCACTGGGCGATGGCCTCGCGCGCCCATTGCTGCTGTTGCTCGGTTCCTACCCGCTCGGCCCACTGCTCAGCGAGCTGGAACTCCACCATCGCCTCGGTGCGCCGCCCGTCGTCGTACATCGCCCAACCGAGGTTGTTGTGCAGTGAAACCATCCACCGTTTGGTGCGGGAATCGTCGACGGCGGAGGCGTACTCAAGCGCGCTGCGCGTCCATGATTCCTGGTGCCCGGAGTCCGCGATGGCCAGCATGTGAAGTGCGTCCACAGCGAGGAAATCTTCACCCAGAAGGTCTCCCATCTCGGCGGCCTGTTCAAAGAGCGGAACGGCCATGGCCGGGTGGCCCGCCGAGTTGAGCAGGCGGCCGCGCTCCAGGAGGATCCGCACCGCAATGGTTGGCTCCTCTTCGGCGTCGAGGGCGTCCAGGAGGGCATCCGCCTCCTCGAAGCGGCCCTGGAGTCCGATGGCCCGGCCCAATTGGGTGGCGAGCTCGGCCCGTTCAAAGGCGTCGTAGGCCGGATCAGTCATGGCTTCGCGGAAGCGGGCTTCCGACAACGCGGGGTCCTCAAAATTCCACAGCTCATCGAGGGTCTTTTGTTCCAGCATCTGGCTCCTCCTGATTGCTTCGAGGGATGGAAGGCGCGGTCCACTCACAATCTAGCCGAAGCAGCAGACAGGGTCCGCGTGTCAGTCCTTGGCCAGCCGGGCCCAGCCCAGTTGCGCCTGCTGCTTGCGGGTCAACGAAGAAACCACCAGGTCGTACGAGTCCTCCACCATGTCCCGGATCATGGCGTCGGGGAGGTCACCGTCCAAGCGCACCCCGTTCCAGTGCGTCTTGTTCATGTGCCAGGCCCCGGTGATTTCAGGATGGGCCGAGCGAAGCTGCGCGGCCAGGGCGGGATCGCATTTGAGGCTTACTGCCAAGTTCTGGTCATCCAAAGCAGACGCGGCGAACATCTTGCCTTCCTGCTTGGATCCGCCGGACACGGCTGATCGGACCTTGAAAACCGACGTTTCCGGGCCGAACGGGAAGTCTTCATAACTCCCTGGGAAGCCAAGGCAGATTTGGCGGAGTGTGGCAGCGTCCATGTAGCGAGACTAGCGGAGTAGGACGATTAGCGGACCGACCGCCTTACGCAACGCCCAGGTCACGCAACGCCCAGGAAGTCCTCGAGAAGCACCACTTCCAGGCCGGCAGCCACTTGTGCCGAGCGGAACGCCTCGAAGTCCGCGGCGAATTCGGGGCGGAAGTGCATCAGGACGATGTCGCCGGGACGGAGGGAATTTCCGTACTGGTAGTCCATGCGCCCGGCATTGGCCTTTGCCTCCCACGTGATGATCGCCTTCAGGCCGGCGGCGGCCACGGCTTGCCGCATAGCCGTCGAATAGGCACCTCCGGGAGGCCTGAACAGGGTGGGCTTGCGGCCGTATTGCTGGACGGCGAAATCCTGCATGCCTGCGATGTCATCAAGCTGCCGTTGGTAACCCCATTGCGTGGTCATGTTGACGTTGTGGCTGACCGTATGGTTTTCAACCAGGCTCCCCTGCGCCATGAACGCCTTGAAGAATGCAGGGTTGTCGCGGACCGTGTTGCTCGTCAGGAACAGGGTCGCCGGGTAGTCGTTCTCCTTGAGGAGCCGGACGCTCTCCGGCGATTTGACCAGTCCGTCGTCGATCGTGAGGAACACCACGGGATGTTTGGTGGGGATCTTGGTAATCACGGGCGCCAGTCCGCCTTGGATCGGCGGCAACGTGAAGTCCGGGTCGAAGGGGTTCCGTAGCCGCCCGGGGCCTGCGGGGCTCGGCGTGGGGCTCATTGCGGTGCTTGCGGACGACGACGGCGACGGGCCCGCCGCGCCGGGGGCCGCCGTCGGGCCTTCTGCCGACGGGGTTCCGGGGGCGGCGCATGCTCCCAGCCCGGCTACGAGGGAAGCCCCGAGGAGCCCGAGCGCGGTGCGTCGGCTGGCGGTGGAGGGGTGGTCGTCACACATGGGGATTCCTGGTCTCGAAGGGTGATTGCACCCGAAACATACCAGCGGCCGGTTAACAGAAAGCGATGCTAACTGGACCTGCGGTGCTGGCGTCGCCGTCGGCTGCCGCTAGATGCCGCTCCGCCAGCCCATCTGTGCTGGACAAGCGTTCATCACTACGTCCAGGCCCGCAGCTTTGGCCCGTTCCGCTGCGTCCTCGTCAATTACTCCGAGCTGGAGCCATACGGCTTTCGCTCCCACGGCAATCGCTTCGTCCACTACCGCACCGACGCGCGAGGAGTTCACAAAGCAGTCGACGACGTCGATGGGCTGCTTCTCGAACGGCACGTCGGCAAGGAATTTGTAGCCGGTCTCGCCGTGGACGTCTTCGCCCTTTTGGTTGATCGGGATGATCTCCATGCCCATGGTGTCGCGAACGTAGAGGGCTACTTCGAACGCTGAGCGCCACTCATTCGTGCTGAGTCCCACGATTGCCCAGCGGCCCTTTGTTCGCATAAGCCGGTCAATGACTGCCGGATCGTTGACATGTGTCATAGCTCAAGCCTACTAGCGGGATAGCAGTCCCAGGAGCCAACGCAGCGAAGCTCCGGCAGGCCTCAGGGACACGTCGTCCTGGGTGCCCTGCACGGCTTGTTGGACCCCGTTTTGGAGATCCTTCGCAGTCGCCGTGGAGGGGATGTTGGACGGCGGGAGGATTCCCTGGGGGTCGTTCTTAGGCTCCGTGTGTGCTGCTGCCTTCGGGGCTTCGGACTGCCCCTCGGCCTGCTGGCGTCCGGGAGCGGGAACGGCTTCTGGCGCTGCTGGCTCGTGCACCGCCTCGCCGGCGCTGGCCGGAGCGGACGCCCCTGGGTCGGCCGAAGGGCCTGCCATCAGGGGTGCCGCCGGCGGCACATCGACGGGAGCCGGGTGCGTCGTGACCTTCGGGGAGTCCTGGGCGGGGGCTGGAGGAACCAGCGACGGCGGAGCACTAGTCCAACCCGGCGCCCAGCCGGAGATCAGCGTCTGCATGAATTCCGGGGTTCCCTTGCTGAATCCGCCACTCGCGGCCGCAACGCCACCAACACCCAAGCCCATGGCGGTCAGGACGGCTGCACCAATGACGACGGGGCGATGCTTGCGCAACTGACGCCGTTTGCCGAGCTCGTCGAGGGGAGGGTTGTCACCCGCTGCCGGGCCAGCCAGCATCGCCGCGAGTGCGGGCCCTGGGACCGGCGCGGGCATGGACGCAAACGATTCCAGCGCTTTCAACGAGTCCGTGAGTTCGGGGGTGTCCGTGAGGCCAGCCTCAAGCATGAGCTCGAGGATGACCGCGTCGCGGTCAATATCCTTGCAATCCCAACGCATCATGGGGCCACGTATTCCTTTACTACCGAGTGCTCGCGGAGTGCTTTCAACGCCCGGCGCTGCAATTGCTTGACTGCGCCTTGGCTTTTCCCCATGATTTCAGCTGCCTGGTCCACGGTCAGACCGGCAACGATACGAAGCGTCAGGACTTCCCGCTGATCTTCTCGAAGGAGATCCAGTAGCGCCAGGACTTCGCCGGGCGCCACACGATCCATCGCTTCGGATTCCGCCGAACTCGACTGGCGCGTGTCACGCTCAGGTTCAAACTCGTGGTGCTCAGGCGCCCTGCTTTGCCGGCGGTGGCCATCCACCATCCGGGCGTGGGCCACCGAGAATACAAAGGTGCGCAGACCGCTGACGCCGCCCGTGATCGTGTCAACGCGCGGCAGGACGGCAAGAAAAACGTCCTGTGTGACAGCTTCGGGATCCGAAACACCTTTTGCTGTCAGGTAGCCGAGCACCTGGCCCGCGAAGGCCTGATAGACGGCGCTGAACAGTTCAACTTCCCGGCCTCGAAGGGCCAGCAATGCTGCATCGGTCAAGGCGTCGGTCACTGAAGCGTGGCTTTCGTTGAGGAGCGATCGTCCGGATCCAAGCGAGATCCTCGGTGCCGCCCAAACGCCGCAGGGCCGGGCAACCCCACCTAGCTTAACCGCTGCTCCCGCTATGCCCAAGGACCAGCCTTCGGTTGCGGAGGCCTGCCTCTCCAAGACATTCTGCACATCCACGAAACCCCCTCAGACATGAAAAAGGGCCGAGCTGAAACATGATGGGGGACAAATTTCAGCTCGGCCTTTCAAAGAGGTAATCGTCGGGGCACCCCAAAGGGTTACGCGGATTCCAAAAGTTTTTTTCACGCCTGTTTTTTGGCTCGTTTGGCGCGGAAACGACGACGGCGGGCCGCCCCTGAAAGGGCGACCCGCCGTCGTCGTGATTCGGCTTTGGTGACTAGTCCTCGATGAGGTCGTGCACCACGATCGTCTGGTCCCGGTCCGGGCCGACGCCGATCGCGGAGAAGCGCGTGCCGGAGAGCTTCTCGAGGGCCAGCACATATCTGCGGGCGTTCTCGGGCAGGTCTTCCAGCGTCTTAGCGCCGGTGATGTCCTCGGTCCAGCCGTCGAAGTACTCGAAAATCGGCACCGCGTGGTGGAATTCGGTCTGGGTCATGGGCATTTCGTCGTGGCGGACGCCGTCGACGTCGTAGGCCACGCAGACCGGAATCTGCTCGATGCCCGTGAGAACGTCCAGCTTGGTGACGAAGTAATCCGTGAAGCCGTTGACGCGGGAGGCGTGGCGGGCCAGGACGGCGTCGTACCAACCGCAGCGGCGCGGGCGGCCGGTGTTGACGCCGAACTCGCCGCCGGTCTTCTGCAGGTACATGCCCATCTCGTCGAAGAGTTCCGTGGGGAACGGACCTGCGCCGACGCGGGTGGTGTAGGCCTTGATGATGCCGATGGAGCGCGAGATGCGGGTAGGTCCGATACCCGAGCCAACAGACGCGCCGCCGGCTGTCGGGTTGGATGACGTCACGAACGGGTAGGTGCCGTGGTCGACGTCCAGGAACGTGGCCTGGCCGCCTTCCATGAGGACCACCTTGCCCTCATCCAGTGCGTTGTTGAGGACCAAGGTGCTGTCAATGACCAGCGGCCGCAGGCGCTCGGCGTAGGACAGGAAATACTCCACGATCTCGTCCACCACCACATTGCGGCGGTTGTAGACCTTGACCAGGAGCTCGTTCTTTTGGCGCAGGGAGCCTTCCACCTTCTGGCGGAGGATCGACTCATCGAAGACATCCTGGACGCGGATACCCAGGCGGGCCACCTTGTCCATGTAGGCCGGGCCAATGCCCCGGCCGGTGGTGCCAATGGCGCGGCTGCCGAGGAAGCGCTCCGTGACCTTGTCCAACACCTGGTGGTACGGCGCTACGAGGTGGGCGTTGGCCGAGACGCGCAAACGGGACGTGTCGGCGCCGCGGGCTTCCAGGCCGTCGATCTCCTGGAACAGCGCCTCAAGGTTCACCACACAGCCGTTGCCGATGATCGGAATCGCGTTCGGGCTCAGAATGCCGGCAGGAAGGAGCTTGAGCTCATACTTCTCACCGCCCACCACAACGGTGTGCCCGGCGTTGTTGCCGCCATTGGGCTTGACCACGTAGTCAACGCGGCCACCGAGCAGGTCGGTTGCTTTGCCTTTGCCTTCGTCGCCCCACTGGGCTCCGACGATCACGATAGCTGGCATGGGATCCTCCCCCATTCTTTCGGGCCGGTCCTGGCGGGATCACCAAGGCTCAGCGCCGTACATGAGAACGCCCCGAATCTTTCGGCCCTGCCCGCAGACTTTCGCAAAAGTTCACCGGCGGGATCAGCAAGAGTTCCGGGGCTCTTACCAGCCAAGTTTAGCCGATGTGGCTCTGGGACCCGTTGTCACACGACCGGAGGGCGACATGAACACAGTGATGGCGCACTCGAAGTTCCCTGTTAGCAGAATATGAACTCTTCCCAAACAGTCCGCTTTGAGCTCCCAAATCGGCCTTCGGGCCCCAGGCGAGCGGCTACATTCTTTGTGAATCCTTACCCCCAACACTCCCAACTGACTCGCATTTGTTGTCGTTATGAGCCCTCTAAACGACAACAAATGCGAGTCAGTTGGGTGGGCACTGCTCGTGAATCCGAAGGGAACCCCTTGAAAACTCGAAACAAGCGCTTTTTGCTGGCCAGCGGGGCGACAGCACTCGCAGCATCCACGATCGCTGCCGGCATGATCGGGTTCGGCATGACGCCGGCCTCTGCCAATAGCGACCAAAAGGGAACCGCGACTCCCATCAAGCACGTCGTCGTAATTTTCGGCGAAAACGTCTCCTTCGACCACTACTTCGCGACATATCCGCAAGCGGCCAACACCCCCGGCGAAGCCCAGCAAGGCACCGGCGCAGCAGCTCCGGCGTTCACGGCGGCCAAGAACACGCCGAAGAACATCGCCACCCTCGCCAACGACAAGCTGTTGGCACCCAACAATCCCAACTCGGTCCAGCCCCAGCGTCTGACGCCCGGCCAGGCAATCACGTGCGACCAGGACCATGAATACACCGCGGAGCAGAAGGCCTACAACGGTGGCCTGATGAACAAGTTCGTCGAGAACACCAGCATGGATACCTGTTCTGGTGGCCAGTTCGGCCGTCCGGGCCTCACCATGGACTATTACGACGGCAACACTGTGACCGGGATCTGGAACTATGCCCAGAACTTCGCCATGAGCGACTCCCACTTCAGCACCGTTTTCGGCCCGTCCAGCCCCGGCGCGCTCAACCTCGTGTCCGGCCAGACCCACGGCGTCACCGAATTCACCGCCGCCGGACAGCCGGTCACACCCGCGAGCAGCGACTACACAGTCAAGTTCCCTGACGCCAACGGCGTCGGCACCATGACGGAAGACCCGGATCCGGTCTATGACGACTGCTCCAACAAGAGCCACGCGAGCAAGAACAACCTTGCCGGCATGCAGGGCAAGAACATCGGCGACCTGCTCAACGACAAGGGCGTCAGCTGGGGCTGGTTCCAGGGCGGCTTCGCCCCGACGACGCCGGCCACGGACACCACCCCTGCAGCCTGCATGACCACCCACACCAACATTGCCGGTGCCACCGTGACGGACTACAACCCGCACCACCAGCCGTTCCAGTACTACAAGTCAACGTCCAACCCGCACCACCTTGCTCCGGCCAGCGTGGACGAGATCGGACACAACGGCCAGGCCAACCACCAGTACGACACCACGGACTTCGCCAAAGTGGTCAACTCGGACAACATGCCTGCCGTCTCCTTCCTGAAGGCGGGAAACTACCAGGACGGCCACGCCGGCTACTCCGATCCCCTGGATGAGCAGAAGTTCATCACGCAGCAGGTGAACGCCATCCAGAACTCGAAGAACTGGGAAAACACTGCCATCGTCCTGGCGTACGATGACTCTGACGGCTGGTACGACCATGTCGCGGCCGGCGTGAAGAACTCCTCCAACACCACCGACGACGCCGCATGGTGCCTCAACGCCTACAACAAAGGTGTCCCGATGGCCGGAGGCTATGCCGACCGTTGCGGCCCCGGCCCCCGCCAGCCGCTCGTGGTGATCTCGCCCTTCGCGAAGAAGAACTTCGTGGACCACACCCAGACGGACCAGTCATCCATCCTTCGCTTCATCGAGGACAACTGGCACACCGGCCAGATCGGCGACTCCTCGGCAGACGCCAAGGCCGGATCCATCAACGCGATGTTCAACTTTGACAACGGGCGGGACGTGAAGCTCATCCTCAACGAATCGAACGGCACCGTGGTCTCCCGGACCAAGGAAAGCGACGACCAGAACGAGAACAAGCAGTAGCAGGCATTTCAGAAACGGCACCGTCCCGAATCCATCGGGACGGTGCCGTTTCAGTTAATGCGGTGCCGCATCATGCCGGAAGCCGGCTCCCGCCGTCGAGAGACCCACCACAGATCTCCCGATTCACCCCACAGGTCATCGCCGTTCCGGTAGAGTTAACCAGCCCCCAACACTGCACCCAATCTGACCGGTCGTGGCCAACCGCTCCCGGCCGGATAAGTGCGCCTTGCTACACGTAGGAGACCCAAGCCCATATGCAAGACCTGGCGACTGAATTACCCGAAGAGCAGCTCTGGAACCGACGTTTCGAACCCCACATTGCCGAGGTCACCGGGCTTTGCGATTCCCTCAAAGAACAGAAGCCGGGCAGCGAAGTCCTCTACGTGGACCCCGCCCACAGCGTTGACGAATGCCGCATCATCAGCCTTTTCTCCAACACCCGCACCACGGAGGGCTCGGGTTTCATCGTCCCGGGTGACGCGGATGCCACGGCCCGCATGCTGGGAATGCAGTGGCAGTTGGGCCTGCGTCCGGAACTCATGATGCCGTGGAACGTTTACCCGTGGATCGAGCCCGACGGCGAACCGGGCAAGCTGACTCCCGCCAACATCACCGAAGGCCTCAAGCCGCTCCTCCGCCTGCTCGCGATCGCGCCGCGCACCTCCGCCCTGGTGGCCCACGGCAATGAAGCCCATCGTTTGGCAGACCAGCTCATGAAGGCCGCGCCGCAGAGCATCCACCGCCGTGGTTTCAAGACATTCAAGGTCCGCTCGCTGGGCGGACGCTCCTTCGCCGGCTCCCCCGCGCGCCAGCAGGAATACCTCGACATCATCCATGGCGCCTACGCCGAGGCCATGGCCCGGACAGGCCTCACCCCGGTCTCCTAGGACCTTTAAAGCCCGACCCAACTACCTCGCATTTGTTGTCGTTTTGACGCCTCATAACGACGTTAACTGCGAGTCAGTTGGGTGGGGAAAGCGCGACGGCGGCCGCCCACCTTCCCGGTGGGCGGCCGCCGTCGGCGTTTAACTCAGTTTGTCCTAGCCTTCGATCGCTGCCTTCGCGGCGGGATCGGAGTCGTTCAGGAACTTCTGGATCCGCTCCGGTTCCTCAGCTTCGCCGATGGCGGCGGATGCCCGGCCGAGGGAATACAGAGCGCGCAGGAATCCCCTGTTGGGCTCGTGCTCCCACGGGATGGGCCCGACGCCGCGCCAACCGTTACGGCGCAGCGAATCCAGTCCGCGGTGGTAACCCACGCGGGAATACGCGTAGGAATCGATGGTCCGGCCTTCAGCCCAGGCTTCCTCGGCCAGGATTGCCCACAGCAACGAAGATGTAGGGTACTTGGCTACGAGGTCCAGGGCCTCCTGCCCCAACGCAAGGTGCTGGTACACCTCGGTCTCGGCAGGAAGAAGCGTGGGCTCCGGGCCCATCAGGTTCTTGCGGAATTCGTCGGACATTAGAAGGTCTTGCCGACCGAACCGAGCTGCTTCGCGGCTTCCACGATGCGGGCAGCCATGCCGGCCTCGGCGGAGGCGCCCCAGACGCGGGGGTCATAGGTCTTCTTGTTGCCCATTTCGCCGTCGACCTTCAGGACGCCGTCGTAGTTCGAGAACATGTGTCCGGCAACCGGGCGGGTGAACGCGTACTGGGTGTCGGTGTCGATGTTCATCTTGATGACACCGTAGGAAACAGCATCCGCGATTTCCTGCTCGGTGGAACCGGAGCCGCCGTGGAAGACGAGGTCGAACGGGTTTTCCTTGCCGATCTTGGCACCGACCTCGGCCTGGATCTGCTTGAGCAGCTCGGGGCGGAGCTTGACGTTGCCCGGCTTGTACACGCCGTGCACGTTGCCGAAGGTGAGGGCGGTCAGGTAGCGGCCGTTCTCGCCGGCACCGAGGGCCTCAATGGTGGCGAGGGCGTCTGCGGTGGTGGTGTAGAGCTTTTCGTTGATCTCGTTCTCGACGCCATCTTCCTCGCCGCCGACCGTGCCGATTTCAACCTCAAGGATGATCTTGGCCGCAGCCGCACGCTCCAGGAGTTCACGGCCGATCCGCAGGTTGTCTTCCAGGGTCTCGTGCGAGCCATCCCACATGTGCGAGTTGAAGATCGGGTCCTTGCCGGCCTTGACGGCTTCCTCGGAAGCAGCCAGCAGCGGCAGTACGAAATCAGCCAGCTTGTCCTGCGGGCAGTGGTCCGTGTGCAGGGCGATGTTCACGTTGTAGTTCTTGGCGACCTCGCGGGCGAAAGCCGCGAAGCCCAGGGAGCCGGCAACCATGTCCTTGACGGAGGCGCCGGACCAGTAAGCCGCACCACCGGTGGAGACCTGGATGATGCCGTCCGACTCGGCCTCGGCAAAGCCGCGGATGGCGGCGTTCAGGGTCTGCGACGAGGTGACGTTCACTGCCGGGAACGCGTATCCACCGGCCTTCGCGCGGTCGATCATCTCGGAGTAAATCTCTGGGGTTGCGATGGGCATGCTGACTCCTATGCTGATTTTCGTCTGTGGGTTTTGTTGACCCTGGAGTAGACCTATACGGCTAGGCACCATCCTAGCGACTGAAGAATCCGACATCGTGTTTCCGGTCACGGAGACGGGTAACACTTGCGGACTGTTGCGGTGCCCCCTAAGAGGTGCCCCCTGAGGAAACCCTCTGGCCGAAGTTATGCCGGCGGATCCAGGCGTGCATGGCAATGGCTGCGGCCGAGGCCGCGTTCATCGACCGCGTGGAGCCGTACTGCTCGATCGAAAGGGTGGCGACGGCGGCGTCGTGCACCTCGGGAGTCAGGCCGGGGCCTTCCTGCCCGAACACGAGCACGCAGTTGCGCGGAAGGTCGTAGGTTTCCAGCGGTACTGAATCCGGGAAGATGTCGATGCCGATGATAGCCAGCCCCTCCCCCTGCGCCCACTCCACGAAGTCCTCCACGGTGGGGTGGTGGCGTACGTGCTGGTAGCGGTCGGTGACCATGGCCCCGCGACGGTTCCACCGGCGTCGTCCGATGATGTGGACCTCCTTGGCGAGGAACGCATTGGCGGTACGCACCACGGTGCCGATGTTCAGGTCGTGCTGCCAGTTCTCAATGGCAATGTGGAAATCGTGCCGGTGGGCGTCCAGGTCCGCGACGATCGCTTCGTGCTTCCAATACCGGTACTTGTCCACCACGTTCCGGCGGTCGCCGTCCGCCAGGAGGTCCGGGTCCCAATGCTCGCCTTCCGGCCAGTCGCCTTCCCAGGGCCCGACGCCGACCTCGGGTTTCGCTTCGGACTCACCCTCGGCAGACGCGACGGGAGTGGAGTCGGTGGGGGCAGGGTTCTGGGGCCGGTCAGTCACTACTCAACCCTAGCCCGGGCAGCACTGCCCGCGGCGCCGAAACCCAGTGCTGTAACGCAGGACACCCGGGTGTCTCGGAGACCGAAAGATGAAAGACTTGGGACGAGAAACAGCCACTACGCGGAGGAAAAGCATGGAGAACGCAACCGAGGCCCCCAAGAGCTCAACCCTTTACCGCAACGGACATGAAATCGAATGCTGGCTCACGGATATGGACGGTGTCCTCGTCCACGAAAACCAGGCGGTCCCCGGAGCGGCTGAACTGATCCAGCGCTGGGTGGACACCTCCAAGCGATTCCTCGTCCTCACGAACAACTCCATCTTCACGCCGCGGGACCTGGCGGCCCGGCTGAGCTCTTCCGGCTTGGAAATCCCGGAGGAGAACATCTGGACGTCGGCCTTGGCCACGGCACAATTCCTCAAGGACCAAGTGCAGGGCTCGGAGTCCGGGAACCGCGCCTACACGATCGGAGAGGCAGGGCTCACGACGGCGCTGCACGAGGCCGGCTTCATCCTCACCGACCAGAACCCGGACTTCGTGGTGCTCGGCGAAACCCGTACTTACTCGTTCGAAGCGATCACCATGGCCATCCGGCTGATCCTCGCCGGGGCGCGTTTCATCGCCACCAACCCGGATGCCACCGGCCCCTCGAAGGACGGACCGATGCCCGCCACCGGCGCCATCGCCGCGCTCATCTCCAAGGCGACCGGCCGCGAGCCATACATTGTGGGCAAGCCGAACCCCATGATGTTCCGTTCCGCGATGAACCAGATCGACGCCCACTCGGAGACAACGGCAATGATCGGTGACCGCATGGACACCGATATCATCGCGGGCATGGAAGCCGGGCTGCACACCGTCCTGGTGCTCAGCGGCATCACCCAGCGCGAGGACATCGCGGCCTTCCCGTTCCGGCCTAACCAGGTCCTGAACTCGGTAGCGGACCTCAAGAACCAAATTTAAGGAAAAGGGGCTGGTGCCATGGCTGTGCTGAACCTCCGGTCCCTGGCCGGTGGCCGTATCCTGAGGGGCAGCCAGCCGTTTGGCATGGACACCGCGGCGACGTCCGACTTCCTGGAACTTCATGGCATCCAGACGGTTGTGGATCTCCGGAGCGAGTACGAGCGCGCCATCGTGCCGTGGCAACTGGCCAACGGCGCGGTGGAGCTCGTGGAGAACCCCCTCGATCCACGGACCGCTTCTGCTGGGCTCCAATCGATCCACACGGCCGAAGACCTTGGCGAGCTCTACCTTGGCTGGGTGCGCACCCGCCCGGATTGGGTGGCCGAATCGCTGCGTCCCGCGGCCCAAGGCAAGAGGACGCTCATCCATTGCTCGCTCGGCAAGGACCGCACCGGCGTCGTATCCGCTTTGGCACTCCTCGCGACGGGCGCTCACCACGCGGCCGTTGTGGCGGACTACGCCGCAAGCACCGCTGCCCTCCCCACGATGCTGGAGACCATGGCGGCGGCGTGGCGGCTGGCAGTCCCGGAGGTTCCGGAGGAGGCATTCAGTCCCTCGCTCATGCTGCTGCAATCCCCCGAAGCTGCGATGGAATACTTCCTGGACCGTTTCGGGCACGAGTTCGGCAGCGCCGCGGACTACCTCCGCGACGCTGGACTCAGCGGTTCCGAGCTGGATGGACTGCGGCCCAGGTAGCGGCGTCTGTAGCGAGCACCGGTCAGTAGAACACCACCCGCGAGCCGGCCCGCGGCAGCGGAAAGAGATCGTTTTCCAGGTCTTCGATGATCGGATTGTAGATAAAGGGATTCCACTGGGGGCTCGCATGGGCGGGTCGGGCGCCGTCGGTCCTGCGGCCCGTGGACGCGATGTTCAGGGGGAAGGTCTTGGCCCACGCTGCCCGGGCCGTCGCGTAGTTCACCGTGTCATCATTCGGGTTTCCAATGAACGCCATGCGGGTATCCCCCAGCCTGTCGACAAACCGCGTGCCGTCGAAATGGTAGATGTAGTCCGATTCGCTCTGGATCAGGACGCTCGACGGCGCGATCGGCGAGAGCTGCTCCAGGGTCTGGTCCCAGATCTGCCCCCAGGTGCGTTCGTGCTTGTTCACCACGCGTTCGCCCAGCTCATAGCCGCCGCGGAGGACCGATGGAACCTGGAAGCCGCTCTCGTACAAGAACACCACGCCGTCGAACCAGCTTTGGTCGAGGATGTCGTATTTACTGAACGGCGAAGAATCCAACAGGATCAGCTTGACGCCGATGCCGTTCCGTTCACGCAGGAGCGCTGCCACTTCGGTGGCCAACATCCCGCCGAAACTGTGGCCATAGAAATAGAGGGTGTTCAGCTTTCGCTCATTGATGTAGGCCAGCACTGTGTCCGCCACCTCAGCGACTTCCAACCCCAGGTTGGAGTATCCGACGGCGGCCATCTGGCCCCGCTGCCGGAGCGAACCGCGGAGCGAGTTGAGGATCCATTGGGCCTCTTCCCAGCTGGTCTTGTAACCCGGAAAGAGAATCCAACTCGAGTTGGGGTAGTACGACTCGGCAAAATCGTCCCCCACCGGAAGGATCTTGGTGGTGCGGCGTTCCGCCTGGACCTGGCGGGTGAACAGCATATCCGCTGCGAGGGCCGTGGAAGCACCCGCTCCGATCAGGAAGGAACGGCGGGAAAAGCTCTTCAGCTCGGCGGCTTGGCGGAGAACCCGGGCAAGGGAGCCCGGGTCCTGCCAGCGCTGCTGATTCCGGGGGAATTTCCCCGCCCGATAGTTCACGCAGCCAGCTTAGGCGCTTCGGACAACGGGCACACGGTCCCCTTGAAACCCGCTCAGGCTTGGGAGAGTTAGTCGAGTCCCAGCTCGTCCTTGCCGAAAGCGAAGAGGTACGGCACGCCGGTTTCGGCCTCGATCTTTTCCTTGGCGCCAGTGTTGCGGTCCACAATGACGGCCACGGCCACCACGTTGCCACCGGCCTTGCGGACGCCTTCGACGGCGGTCAGTGCCGAGCCGCCGGTGGTGGAGGTGTCCTCGAGGACCACGACGTTGCGGCCTTCCACCGAGGGACCCTCAACCTGGCGTCCCATGCCGTAGGACTTTTGGGCTTTGCGCACCACGAAGGCATCGACGGCACGGCCGGCGTCGGCGGCGGCGTGCATCACGGCAGTACCGACCGGGTCCGCACCCATGGTCAGGCCGCCGGCGCACTCAACGGCGATTCCGGCGTCGTCGATCATGGAGAGCATCACCTGGCCGACCAGCTTCGAAGCCTCGTGGTGGAGGGTGATGCGCCGCAAGTCGATGTAGTAGTCCGCCTCGGCACCGCTGGAAAGGATCACCTTGCCGCGGACGACCGCCAGTTCTTTGATCAATTCAAGGAGGCGGGCACGGGCAGCGGCAGTGTCAACAGCGGGAGTCATGGTGCCCATTCTACGTAAAGCCGTTCGACGCAAGGGAATGGCCGGCGTCATGGAAAGTCCGCGACGCGCATCCTGCCCTGCGCCTCGATGAATCCCTGGCGACACCGGAATCCCGGGGGCGTGAGGCTCTTTGGGTGACGCCGAGAAAATTCCGCGTCGCCAGCGCCCCGCGAAGACCCGCGTCACTCGCCGTAACCTGTGAAATATCTGCGCGGGAGGCGGTGTTGCCGGAAATATGACAACAATCGGAATCATCGGTGCAGGACACATTGGCAGCCAAGTCGCCCGCAAAGCGGTCGAACTCGGCTATGACGTAGTGATCAGCAACTCGCGGGGACCGGAAACCCTGGCGGAACTGGTGGCGGAGCTTGGCGAACATGCCCGGGCCGCAACACCGGCCGAGGCAGCAGCGGCGGGCGATTTCGCCGTCGTGACGGTTCCCCTCAGGAGCTACCAGGACATTCCCGTGGAGCCGCTCGCGGGCAAGATTGTGATCGACACCAACAACTATTACTGGGAGCGGGACGGCCGCATCCCGGAGCTGGACAAGGGAGAGGCCACCACGTCCGGCCTGCTCCAGAAGCACTTGCCCACGTCCAAGGTCGCCAAGGGCTTCAACCACATCATGGCGAAGGAGATCGGCACAGACGGAACCCCGTCCGGCACCGAGAACCGCCGCGCATTGGCCACCGCCAGCGACTACCCCGAGGCCGCCGAGCTCGTGGCGAAGCTCTACGACGAGTTCGGCTTCGACACCGTGAACATCGGGCAGCTTGATGAGAGCTGGCGCGTGGAGCGTGACCGCCCGGCCTATGTGGTGCGGCAGAACGCTGCGGAACTGAAGGACAACCTGGCCAAGGCACCGCGCACCATCTAGAAACGCAGCGCAGCAGCCGCTTGCCTCAGAAGGCAAGCGGCTGCTGCTGTGTTTAAGAGCCGAAGACCGGACCCGTCAGGGTGCCGAAGCGGGGTCGACGACGGCGAACCCCGCCAACGCGGCTGCCTTGCGGACGTACGCCAGGTTCGAGGCCGTCCGTTCTTCCAAGGGAAGCTCGGTGGAAAAGTCCTCCAGCGTGACCCACGAGTCGTAGCCGACTTCAGCGAGCGCCCGGAAGTAGGCGAGGACACTTGCTTGGCCTTCGGCCAGGGGAGCCCATTCGTTGACCCACACAGCCGCACCCGATTCGTCCTTCGACCCGGTGCGGACCCAGCGCGCGTTCTTCACATGGACATGTGCCAAATAGGGGCCCAGGAGCTGGAGTGCGGGCAACGGTGATTCCCAGCCCTCGATCAGTAGGTTGCCGAGGTCATGGATAACGCCGACGTGCTGCGGATCCAGACCTTCCAGCAACCGACGGGCCGAGGAGGCCGAGGCCGTCACTGTTCCATGGTGCAGTTCCACGAGGGCTTTGACGCCGTGGTGTGCTGCGCGGGAAGCGACCCACTCGTAGTGTTCCCGGGTTGCCGCAAAGAGCTCCGGGTAGGGCAGACCGGCGGGTTCCTGGCCGCCCATGTTCGAGTTGCCGAGCGGCAGCACGTTCACTCGGACTTGTTTGGCACCCAAGGCTGCGGTCGCCGCGAGGACTCGATCGACGTCGTCGTGGTTGTCGCAGCGGGCGTAGCCGCCGAGGCCGGAGAATTCCAGCCCTGATTCGGCGGTGAGGCGGGCAATCTCCGGGATCGAATCTTCCAGGCCCGTCATGGGCCAGGTAGCACGGTTCCCTGCCCAGAAGCCCGGTTCTGCCGCCTCCGCCTGGTCCGTGACGCGCCATTCGATGCCGTCCCACCCCTGGGCGGCAAGCTTCGTGGCGGCTTCCTGGGGCGACCACTCGGGCGTGGATGCGGTGAAGACGGAGAACTTCATGCCGATACCTCTTCGCGGGCGTCCGGGTGGGAAGCGGTCCCGCCGGTGCGGACCTCCACGTTGTTGTACTTGCCGGCTATGACATCGTCGATCAGCACAGGCTGGCCCAAGGTGGCCGAGACATACAGGGCACGCACGGTAGCCAGGGCGGTCACGGCGTCACGGACGGTGACGCCGGCGGGGCGTCCTGCGCGGATCGCCGCGATGATGTCGCGGTACTGCCGGACATGTCCAGCCGGGTACACCGTGGGATCCAGTGCCTCGACGGTATCGTCCGGGTATTTGGCGAGCTCGACGGCGGCCTGGTTGCCACCGCCGAGGATGCCCATGGCGCTGCTTTCCGATGGATCGGCGGCGTCGGACGCGTGGAAGTACGCGAGGTCGTCGTTGTCGATCACTGCGGATCCCTTGTTGCCCATCACCTGGAGGCGGACCGTCAAGCCCGGGTACGCCGCCGTCGTCGCGTGCAACACGGCAAGGGCACCGGACTCGAAGGCGACCGTCGCTACGGCGGTGTCCTCCACCTCAACGCCTTCGTGGGCGAGGAGCGCGGTTTTGGCGCTGATCTCAACGGGCCGGCCGAGGAACCATAAGAGCAGATCCACGGTGTGGACGCCCTGGTTCATGATGGCGCCACCGCCGTCCATGGCCCAGGTTCCGCGCCACGCGCCCGAATCGTAGTAGCCCTGGCTCCGCCACCAGCTGACCGAGGCCACGGCGGAAGTCAGCGTACCGAAGCGTCCGGCTCGGCGGGCCTCGTCCACCACCCGGCTGGCCGGATCGAAACGGTGCTGGCTGATCACCGTGGCCACCAAACCCTTGGCCTCGGCGGCCTTGGCCGCAGCCAGGATCTCGTCCGCCTTGCTCAAGTCAACGTCAAGGGGCTTTTCGATCACGACGTGCTTGCCGGCGTCGAGCGCTTCCAGCGCTTGCTGGATGTGCAGGCCGCTGGGCGTCGAAATGATGACCAGGTCCACGGGTGCGGCGGCGAGCGCCTCGGCCAGCGTGCGGAAAACTGTCGGCTTCGGGTCGCCCTGGGCTTCGATCTTGGCGGCAAGCGCCTCGGATGCCTCGGCAACTACATCCACAAGGGCCGTGATGACGAGCTCTGGGAACTCGCGGACCGCGGCCGAGTGGGTGCGGCCGATGACGCCGCACCCTACGATTGCGGCGCGGATCTCGGCGCCGGGAGTGCCCGGAGCGTTTGCGACTTCGCTCACTTCGTCTCCACTCCTGCTTCATTGAGGACTTTCGCGAACGCCCTTGCCGCAATGCCAAACGCGGTCGGGCCGGAGAATCCGCCCAGCCCATGGGCGCCGGCCAAGTGCGGCTCGAGGCTAGCGAAGCCGGTGTACCCGTCGGCCTTCAAGGCCTCAACCGTGCGGAGGACATCGCCGTCGCCCTCGCCCGCCGGGACCACCCTGGCATTCGAGAACAAGGCATCCTTCACCTGCAGGTATTCAAGGTGTGGGCGGAGCTTGGCGTAGCCGTCCTCGAAAGGCTTGACGCCCACTTGGACGAAGTTCGCAGCATCCCAGGCCACCTTGAGCGCGGGAGAGGAGACGGTTTCGATGATGTCCAGGACCCGTTCGGGGATGTCCCCATAGATGTCCTTCTCGTTTTCGTGCAGCAGGACGACGCCGGACTCTTCCGCCACGTCCGCGAGGGCACGCATGCGTTCGATGACCGCTTCCCGGATGCTCTCCACCGCCACGTCCTCGCCGTAGTAGAAGGAGAAGATCCGGACGTAGCGGGATTCCAGGACCTGTGCGGCGTTGACTGCGCGGCGGAGCCGTTCCACCTCGTGTTCGACGGGGAGGGACATGTCCACTTTCCCGATCGGCGAGGCGATCGCGGAAACCTTCATGTCCGCGGCATCCAGCAAGGACTTCAGTTCACGGAGCTGCGCCTCATCAAGGTCCACGATGTTGGTGCCCCAGGCGCTGCGGACTTCAATGTGGTTGGCTCCCAGTGCCTGCATCACGGCAATCTGGATCTTGGGGTCGTCGTCGATCTCGTCGCCGAAGCCCGAGAGCTCCCATTCAACAGCTGGCGTGCTCATAAGTTACTTGACTCCTCCGGCGGTCAGGCCGCCCACTAGGTAACGCTGGAAAATCAGATACAGGATGACCACCGGGGCAGCACACACGAGGGAGGCCGCCATCATCTGGCCGTAGAAGGGAATCGCGCCGCCTTCCTGCGAGGCACCGAAGACCTGGAGCGCGACGGCGGCCGTCTGGCTTTCGGGCCGCGTCATGACTGAGGCGAACAAGACGTCGTTCCAACCGAGCAGGAAGGCGAAAATACCGGAAACCACGACGCCGGGCCAGCTCAGCGGGAGGATGATCCGCACCAGCACGCCCAGGTTGCTGGCGCCGTCGATCCTTGCCGCCTCTTCGAGTTCGCGCGGCAGGCCGCGCAGATAGGTGACCATCACCCAGGTGGAGAACGGCATCGCGAACGTCAGGTAGGTGACGAACAAGCCCCATTGCGTGCCAATGACCTGGATGCCCAGGTAGGTCGCGGACGATGAGAACAGCACGAAAACCGGAAGCACCATGAGCGTGCCGGGAACAGACTGGAGTCCCAGCAGCCCGCGAAGGATCGTCAGGCGGCCACGGAACTGGTAGCGGACCAGGACGTAGGCGGTGGCAATCGACATCAGCGCAGAGACCACGGCGGTGGAACCGGCCACGAGAACGCTGTTGGCCAGGCCCGTGGCCAGTCCAACGCTCGTCCAGATTGTGGAGTAGTTCTCAAAGGAGAAGCTGGACGGGAAAAACTCGCCCCGGGCCACGCCGATGTCCGAGTTCACGGACGCCAGGAAGATGTACGCCACCGGAATGAGCACCAGGGCACACAACACCGTCAGGATGATGGCGAGCATCGGCCCTGGCAGGAGCTTGGTGACTTCGTGCTGGCGTTTGGAGCCCGGGCGGAAGTTCTCGCTCGTTCGGCGTCCGACGGCGGTAGGTGCGGTGCTCACTTTTTGCCTCCGGGGGTTTCGGCGTCGTCGAGTTTGACGGCCCGCAGGTAGACGAACAAGGGGATCGCGATCAGGATCAGCGAAATGAACGCCATGGCCGCGCTGAGCCCGAACCTGAAGCTCTGGAAGCTCGTGACGTAGGTGAGGATCGGGAGCAGCTCCACATCGGAAGGAGCAGGTACCCCGAACAGGACGAACGGCAAGGTGAAGTTGTTGATGTGGTGCAGCATGCCGATCAGGAACGCCAAGGAGAGCGGACCCTTGAGGTAGGGGAAGACCACGTAGCGGAGTTTGTTCCACCACAGGGCACCGTCAAGGGCCGAGGCTTCGTGGACCTCATGGTCCACAGACTGGAGCCCGGACAACGCCAGCAGGTAGACAAACGGCCACGATGCCCAGATCTGGACCAGGATCAGCGTCCAATAAGACTGGGGACCGTTGAGCCACAGGCCTGGGTCGATGCCCACCGAATGCAGCACGGAGTCGACGACGCTGCCCGGCTGGAACATGGTCCGCCACACCGTCGCCACCACGAAGGACGGAAGGACGTAGGGGATCAGGAACACGGAGCGGATCACAGCCCGGCCCTTGAACGCGTTCTGGGTGGCGACGGCACCGGCGATGCCGAGCGGGATAGTCACCACCATGGCGAGCAAGGAGTAGCTGACGCTGAGCCAGATGGCGTGCAGCAGAGGCGATGCGGTCAGCGCTTCGACGAAGTTCTGGACTCCGATGAACGGAGCGCTGACCCACTTGCGCAGCGAATACTGGTCCAGGTCCAGCCCCGACATGAAGATGCCGAGCAGGAGGGGCACCACGATGATGATCACCATCAGCAGGCCGCCCGGAATCAGCATCCACAAGGGGCGGTTGCGTTCGCTCAGCCCCTTGCGGCGCCGGGGTGTGTCGTCCGGCGACTGCGGGTCCGGCTTTGCAGCGCGGGACGACTTGCGGCGCGTGGACTTGCCCGCAGTCAATGAATCGGTGGACATGTCAGTTCCTACTTACTTTGATGCCCGGTCAAGTGAGGCCTGGCCCTTGGTTTGTGCGTCCTTGAGGCGCGCCTGGAGGCTCGAGTCGTCCACGGAACCCTTGGAGAGGTCCGGGATCGACTGGACCACTACGTTGACGAGGGCCAACTGAATGTCGCCCCAAGCGCCGGTGAAGGGCGTTGCCTTGGACTTGGCGGCGGTATCGGCAACCGGTTGGAGTATCGGGTTATTCAGAGACTTCAGCGCCTCGGCATTGGCGGGCAGATCTCCGAAGATCTTCTGGTAGTTCAGCTGCTCGTCCTTGGACGTGATGAGGTTGATGTAAGCGAAGGCCAAGTCCTTTTGCTTCGAGTAATCAGCAACAACCACGTTGTCACCGGAGAGGATGCTGGCAGCATTCGCGGCGTCGCCCTGCGGAGACGTCTGGCCCGGGGCCGTCGTCGGCATGGCTGTGTAGGCGTACTTGCCGGCGACAGCCGACTTCTCGAGCGTCGGGACGGAGCTCGACGTCGTCATCATCAGATAGCCGGCCTTGCCGCTCGCGAATGCTGCCAGGGCGTTGCTGTTGCTCCAGCCAACTGAGGCCGGATCGACAACTTTGTCCTTGGTGAGCCATCCGAAGTAGGTTTCGTAGGCCTTCTTGACGGTCGGGTCGTCGAGCTTGAGTGTCTTGCCGTCCACTAGCGGGTTGCCTGCCTGGACGGACATAGCCCAGATGAATTTCCACGGATCAAAGTTGTCCTTGTACCCGGTAGCGAGCCCAAAAGTTCCGGTGGCCGGGTTGGTCATCTTCTTGGCCTGGGCTGCGAGCTCGTCCCAGCTGGTGGCGGGCTTATCGATCCCCGCCGCCTTCAGGATGTCCTTGTTGTAGGCCATCACGAACGGCCGGCTGACGAACGGAATCCCCGCTTGGTGCTGTGCATCCGGGCCGGAGATGCCCAGGGCTGCCTGGTTGAACCGGTCCTTACCGCCCACCTTCTTCCAGTCGTCATCGGACAACGTCACAAAGGCCTTGGTTGCATAGGCCGTGGGCGTGAACGTGGTACCGAGGCTGTAGACGTCCGGGCCTTGACCCGACACCACGGAGGTCTGGATCCGTGTGAGTTCGTCATTTCCCGACGCGAACGTTTCGAATTCAACGTCGGCACCGGTCTGTGCCTTGAACTTGGCGGCAATATCCGTGAACCACTGCTTCTGCTGTGCCGGATAGTTTGCGTTGGAGTTGACCAGGACACTCAGCTTCTTGCCCTTCCCGTCAACGGGACCGGCGCTCCCCCCGGAGCTGGTGCTGCCGCCTCCGCAGGCGGTCAAAGCTAAGGCGGCTGTTAGGGCAACAGCGGCAAATTTGGCGGACGATGCAAACTTCATTGTTTTCCTCCCTGGAGACCCGATGGCCTCGTTGGCGTGGTGCGCGTCACATCGGGTGATTTCTCCGAGTCTAGGCATGCGCAACAAGGATGACAAGCGATTGCCAAAAATTGTCATCGGTGCTGCAATTGTGGGACAAGTCACTCGTTGTTGAGGGGCTGCGGCAGATGAGGAACACCTAGACATGGCAGAACTCCAGCTCCAGTCACCGGGCAGGCAGCCCACGATCCGCGACGTCGCGGAGCTTGCGGGAGTGGCAACATCGACAGTCTCGAGGGCCCTGAGCAATCCCGGGCGGGTGAACCACGTGACGCGCGAGCGGATCGAAGAAGCGGCCGCGCAATTGAACTACATTCCCAGCTCCCAGGCCCGCGGGCTCAGCTCCGGACGCACCCAGACCGTTGCCGTCCTGGTTCCGGACATCACCAATCCGTTCTACTTCGACATCATCCGCGGGACGCAGCACCAGCTGAAGGCTGCCGGCTACACGCAACTCCTCGTGGACACCGAGGAATCCGCGGAAATGGAGGCGGATGCCCTGCAGAAAATGCGGCGTTCAGCAGACGGTTTCATCCTTGCCGCCTCCCGCCTGACGGACGCGCAACTGGCCGAGGCCGCGGCGCAGCAGCCCCTCGTCACCATCAACCGGGCTCCGGCAATCGCACCCACTGTGGTGATCGATACGCCGTCGGCCATCATCCAGGCGCTGGAACACCTGGTCTCGCTGGGGCACACGAGGATTTGCTTCGTCGGGGGCCCGGCCACCTCCTGGTCCAACGCCAAGCGGTGGCAAGCGTTCCAGGAAGAAACCGCCGAACGGAAGCTGACCACGTTCAGCGTGGGGCCGTTCGCGCCCAAGACCACATCCGGCGCAGCCGCAGCGGACGCCGCAGTGCATACGGGCGCCACTGCATGCATCGTCTTCAATGACCTGCTGGCCATCGGGATGCTGCAACGCTTGCGCGAACGCGGTATCCGGGTGCCCGACGACATGAGCATCGTCGGTTGCGACGACATCTTCGGAGCCGATTTCTGCAACCCTCCGTTGACCACCATGGCGTCTCCCATTGAACAAGCCGGGCGGGTAGCCGTCTCCATGCTCCTGTCCCGGCTGAATCCCCAGTACGGCGGCACCAGCCGGCGCCTTGCGGTCATGCCCACGCACCTCACCGTCAGGGCATCGACGGGCGCCGCGCCGTCGTAATCCCCATCGACGCTCGCTCACTTATGGTGCGTTTTGGCGCGACCCTCGCTCACATCATCTGAGCGAGCGATCGTCGATTGGCGCCCATATCTGAGCGAGCGATCGTCGATTAACGCCCATATCTGAGCGAGCGATCGTCGAAGTAGCTCGGGGTGGTGACAAACAGCCCGGACACACGACGGCGCAGCCCCTCCCAGGACGCTCGCTCACTTATAGCGCGTTTTGGCGCGACCCTCGCTCACATCATCTGAGCGAGCGATCGTCGATTGGCGCCCATATCTGAGCGAGCGTTCCTCGATTGGCGTGACACTTGAGGTGACACAGTTGAGTGTTTCAAGCGCTGGTTACTAGTGTTGGGGACATGCGCACACTCCAGGCCACGATCATTGCCGAAATGGGCGTCCAGCCCCGGATCGACGCTGCCGAGGAGGTCCGCAAACGCATTACGTTCCTGAAGGAATACCTCAAGGCAACGCACACCAAGGGTTTTGTCCTGGGCATTTCCGGCGGACTCGATTCTTCCCTCGCCGGACGTCTTGCCCAACTGGCGGTCGAGGAGCTTGAGGCCGAGGGCGTCGAAGCGAACTTCGTGGCGGTCCGGCTCCCCTACGGAGCCCAGCACGACGAGGACGACGCCCAGGCCGCGCTCGACTTTATCCAGGCCAAGACCGAGTGGACATTCAACATCTCCCGCGCAGTAGACGGTTTCGAGGATGAGTTCGAAAAGACCACGGGCGCGCGCATCTCGGATTTCCACAAGGGCAACACCAAGGCCCGGGCCCGCATGACCGCGCAATACGCCCTCGCGGGCGAACACAATTACCTGGTGATCGGCACGGACCACGGAGCCGAATCCGTCACTGGATTCTTCACCAAGTTCGGCGACGGCGGCGCGGACATCCTGCCGCTCTTCGGCCTCAATAAGCGGCAGAACCGTGCACTCCTCGCGGAGTTGGGCGCCCCGTCCCGCATTTGGGACAAGGTCCCCACGGCCGACCTCCTGGACGGCACGCCTGGCCGCACCGACGAGGACGAACTCGGCATCAAGTACGAGCAAATCGACGACTACCTCGAAGGCCGGGAGGTCTCCGACGAGGTGGCGGAGACCATCGAGCAGAAGTACCTGCGCACGCGGCACAAGCGCACTGTTCCGGTCACGATTTTCGACACGTGGTGGAAGTAGCAATCGCCCTAACCGGGGCCCCACCGTCACGCTGAGCGACTTTTTGCAGCGCACGACGGCGGTCTGCCGCACCGTGGCGGGGGCGCCGCCGTCGTAATCCCGCAAGAGTGTGTCCGGCGTGACGGAGCGCGGCCGCACCTCGTCGCCTCTTCCAAACCCTTGGATGTCCTAGTATATTGCAGGTGAGGCGGATCACACGGCCAGCTCGTTCCCGGTCCGCGCTGACCCATCCACGCAGGGCGAAAGGCAGACAATGACAGTCACCGACGACTTCCGTGCAGCCCGCGACCGGCTCCTTGAGCTGCGCACCAACTACGCCCAGGCACACAGCGAATTCCAGTGGCCCCGTTTCACCGAGTTCAACTTCGCCCTCGATTGGTTCGACCAGATCGCGGCCAACCCTGGCACGGCCAATGACCCTGCGCTGGTGATCGTCGAGCAGGACGGCAGCTCCACCCGCCGAAGCTTCGCCGAACTCTCCGCACGGTCCTCGCAGATCGCCAACTGGCTCCGCGGCAAGGGCGTCCGCCGCGGCGACCGCATGATCATCATGCTTGGCAACCAGGTGGAACTGTGGGAACTCATGCTGGCCGGAATCAAACTCGGCGTGGTCCTGATTCCCACCACCACGCTCATGGGCCCACGCGACATCACGGATCGCGTGGAACGCGGCGGCGCCCGCTGGGCCGCCGTCGGGAGCGCCAATATTGCCAAGTTCGCCGGGGTCCCGGGCGATTACACCCTCATTGAAGTGGGCGGCAGGCAGAACACCGGCGCCCTTCAATACGTCGAAGCGGATTCCGCGGAGACCGTTTTCGTCCCGGAAGCCCCCACCGCCGCCGACGAAACCATGCTCCTCTACTTCACCTCGGGCACCACGTCGCGGGCCAAACTGGTGGAGCACACCCACACCTCATACCCGGTGGGGCACCTCTCCACGATGTACTGGATCGGCCTGGAACCCGGAGACGTCCACCTCAATGTGGCTTCCCCCGGCTGGGCCAAGCACGCGTGGTCGAACGTTTTCACGCCGTGGATCGCCGAGGCCTGCGTCTTCGTCTACAACTACGATCGCTTCGATGCCAAGGCCCTCATGGAGCAGATGGGGCGAGAAGGCGTCACGAGTTTCTGCGCCCCGCCCACCGTTTGGCGGATGCTCATCCAGGCTGACCTGACCCTGCTCAAAACCCCGCCCACCAAGGTGGTTTCGGCGGGCGAACCCCTCAACGCCGAGGTCATCGGGCAAGTGGAGAGGGCCTGGGGTCAGACCATCCGCGACGGTTTCGGCCAGACGGAGTCAACCGTCCAGGTCGCCAATACCCCGGGGCAACCGGTCAAGACCGGCTCCATGGGACGGCCGCTGCCTGGTTACGACGTGGTGCTTGTTGATCCGACCACCGGCGAAGAGGCCGACGACGGCGAACTGTGCTTGCGCTTGGACCCCCGCCCCGTGGGGCTCATGAAGTCCTACTTCGGCGACCCGGAAAAGACGGCCGAGGCTTTCCGCGAGGGTTACTACCACACGGGCGACATGGCCAGCCGGGACGGGAACGGCGTCATTACCTACGTGGGCCGCGGAGACGATGTCTTCAAATCCTCCGACTACCGTTTGTCACCTTTCGAACTCGAAAGCGTCCTGATCGAACACCCCGCAGTGGCGGAGGCCGCCGTCGTGCCCTCTCCTGATCCAGTCAAGCTTTCGGTGCCCAAAGCCTTCGTAGTGCTCGCCGCCGGGTACGAGCCCGGCCCGGCCGTGGCGGAGGACATCCTCAGGTACTGCCGGCAGCACCTGGCGCCGTTCAAGCGCATCCGTCGGCTCGAATTCGGCGAGTTGCCCAAGACGATTTCCGGCAAAATCCGGCGTGTCGAACTTCGAGGCACGGAGGTGGCCCGCCACGGCGACGGGCCGCTGCCCGCCGGACTGGGCGTCGAGTACACCGAGGACGAGTTCCCGAGTCTGAAAGAATAGGCAGCCAAGCAATGTCAGGAGGCACCGTGGGCAGCCCGCTCCCCCGCGACCCCATCGCCGACGCCCAGCGAAACTGGGAACGCCACGGCTGGGGCGAAGTCGCCGCGCCCATGGCGGCCATCACCGCGATCATGCGCACGCAGCAGATCCTGCTGGCGCGGATCGAGGGCGTATTGAAGCCGTTCGGCCTGACCTTCGCGCGCTACGAGCTCCTGGCGCTGCTGAGTTTCGCGCGCAGCGGCGCGTTGCCCATGAACAAAGCCAGCGCGCTGCTCCAGGTGCATCCGACGTCGGTGACCAACGCCGTCGACCGCCTCGAAAAGGCGGCACTCGTGGTCCGCTCCCCGCACCCCACTGACGGGCGCACCACGCTGATCGAGCTCACCGCGGAGGGCCGCACCATCGCGAAGCGCGCGACGACGGCACTCAACAGCGAGGTGTTCGGCCAGTCCGGTTTCGGGGACGACGACGTCGAGCACCTGATCCGCGTGCTCGGAGACTTCCGCAAGGCCGCGGGCGACTTTACCGACTGATTACTTGGGGCGGACCCTGTACTCGAGTTCGATCAACCCCTGATCGTAGGTATTCGCGCCCGTCAGGCTCAGCAACGCCGGGGCCTGGCCGGCGGGATACACGCCGCGTCCCGCCCCGATCGCCACAGGCATGACCACGAGGCGCAGGACATCCACTTCGCCGGCCTTGAAGAACGCTTCACTCAAGGTGAGGCTGCCCCAGAGGACAATGGCGCCGTCGGTCTCGCGCTTGATTCTGCGGATCGCCTCCACAGCATCACCGCCTTCAACGGTGGCCTCCGGAAAATCGCCCCATGGCGCCTTCTCAAGGGTCCTTGAAAACACGTATCGGCGCAGCCCGTTCAGCGCAGGTGCGATGATTTCCCCTGCCGATGCCGGCGTCGGCCAGAACTCCGCGAACATGCGGTAGGTCGAGCCGCCAAGCACCATGGCGTCCACGGAGTCCAGCCACTCCAGTTGGTTGCGGTCGAATTCGGCGGTCCCTCCTTCGAGCAATTCGTAGGCTCTGAACTCATTGTTGGCATCGGCTGCAAAACCGTCCGCCGTCACGAATTCCTGAACAACCAGCTGCCCCATGGTCCACTCCTCGCATCGATTGGCAGCTGGACCCTACGCCGGGCTTGCGATGGCCACAAGGCTCTAATTGCACCGGCCGACCACATTATGAGATTCATATATCAAATAGTGAGACTCCGTCCTAGCATTGTGGCTATGCAGAATTCAGCTGTGGAACCCTTTGTCGATCTCGAATGGTTGTCTCAAAACCGTCGCCGCGTGGTGCTGGCCGATGTGCGCTGGTACCTCGACGGACGCTCCGGCCGGGAAGCTTACGACCGCGGGCACATCCCCGGCGCCGTCTTTGTCGACCTGGATCGATGGCTCTCGGTGGAGGGATCGCCACTCGAAGGACGGAACCCGCTGCCCGCGTCGCATGATTTCGCCCTGGGGATGCGGGAATTGGGAATCAGCGACGACAATATCGTGGTGGCTTACGACGACGCCGGCGGGGTCATCGCCGCACGCTTGGTCTGGATGCTGCGCGCCACAGGCCACAGCTCAGCTCTTCTGGATGGTGGGCTGGGCAGCTACGAAGGGCCCCTGGAAACCGAACACCCTTCGAGGCCCGCGGGTGATTTCACTGCCAAACCGTGGCCGAGCAACCGACTGGCGGAGATCCACGAACTCTCGATCGAAACGAACCTCGCGGTGGACGCACGCAACCGTGACCGCTTCGAGGGCAGGCAGGACCCCATCGATCCACGGCCGGGGCATGTGCCCGGCGCGAGGAACGTCCCGTGCAGGGAGAACCTTGGCCCCGCCGGGAAACTGCGCAGCAAGGCCGAGTTGCTGCGCATCTTCGCCAAGGCGGGTATCACGTCTGCAGAGAACGTCATCAGCTATTGCGGCTCCGGGGTGACGGCTTGCCACAATCTCTTGGCCTTGGAGTATGCCGGTCTTGGACACGGCCGGCTCTTCACGGGCGGCTGGTCCCAATACGGCCACGCGCTCGAACTCCCGGTCGAGCTCGGAGCCGCGAATGGGCCATCCACTGCTCCCCACCGGCCCCCCTCGCCTCACAAGTTCGGCTAGGGAACCCTGCCGGCGTGGGCCCAGCGCCGTTTTGGGCGGACCCTAAAGGTGTTTGAACTCCGGCTGACGCTTCTCGTTGAACGCAGCCATGCCCTCTTTTTGGTCCTCGGTGGCGAACAATGAGTGGAAGATCCGACGCTCAAACAAAACGCCCTGGGAGAGGCCGGTTTCGAAGGCGGCATTGACGGCTTCCTTCGCCACCATGGCAACCGGTTTGGACTTGGATGCGATCACTTCGGCGGCCTTCAGTGCCTCTTCCACCACGGAATCGGCCGGCACGACGCGGGAAACAAGTCCGGCCCGTTCCGCTTCCTCGGCGCCCATGAACCGGCCCGTGAGGACCATGTCCATCGCCTTGGCCTTGCCCACGGCATGGGTCAACCGCTGCGAGCCGCCCATGCCGGGAATGACACCGAGGTTGATTTCCGGTTGGCCGAACTTGGCGTTGTCCCCGGCAATGATGAAATCGCACATCATGGCAAGTTCACAACCTCCACCCAAGGCAAAGCCCGACACTGCGGCAATCACGGGAATGCGCAGGCGGGTGAGGTTTTCCCAACCACGGAACCAGTCGGCGGCGTACATTTCCATGTACCCCTTGGATGCCATCTCCTTGATGTCGGCTCCGGCCGCGAAGGCCTTTTCCGAGCCGGTGATCACCACGGCACCCACTCCGGGATCCGCGTCCATGTCCGACACGGCGGCCACGATCTCATTCATGGTGGCCTGGTTCAACGCATTGAGCGCCTTCGGCCGGTTCAGGGTCACCAAACCCACCCGTCCACGGAGTTCCACCAGGATGTTTTCATACTGCTGCGCCAAGCCGTGCCCCTTTTAGTCGGTTGCTCAGTTTTGTCGGTTGCCCAGTTGTGTCCTACCCGCCAAGGCTACTTGGCGGCCTTGTCCCGGATGTCCGTGATGATGCCGGAGAAGTCACGTCCGGCTCCGCCTTCGGCCGCGAAAGCGTCGTAAATCTTCGATGCCAGGTGCCCCATTTGCCCGTCCACTCCGGTGCTCTCAAGCGCGTTGACCGCGAGCCGAAGATCCTTCGCCATGAGCGCTCCGGCGAATCCGGGTTGGTAGTCGCGGTTGGCCGGGCTCGTGGGAACCGGTCCGGGAACCGGGCAGTTGGTGGTCAACGCCCAGCACTGCCCGGAGGCGTTGGAGGCGACATCGAACAACGCTTGGTGCGTCAGGCCCAGCTTCTCGCCCAGGACGAACGCCTCGCTAACGGCGATCATGGACACGCCCAGGATCATGTTGTTGCAGACCTTGGCGGCCTGCCCGGCTCCGTGGTCTCCGCAGTGCACGATCCTCCGGCCCATGAGTTCCAGGATCGGCTTCACCGTTTCGAAGTCCTCGGGCAGCGCCCCCACCATGAAGGTCAGGGTTCCTGCTTCGGCACCCACCACGCCTCCGGAAACGGGCGCGTCCACGGAGCGGTGGCCGGCGTCCAGGGCAATGGCTGCTGCCTCGCGGGCCTCGTCGACGTTGATGGTGGAGCAGTCGAGGAACAGTGTGTCCGGGGCAGCCACGGAGAGCAGGCCGGGCGCCCCGTCCACTCCTCGGTAAGCGTCCAGGACGTGCTTGCCACTGGGCAGCATCGTCAGGACAACGGATGCCCCCACAACGGCTTCGGAAGCGGAATCCACCGTGGCAATGCCGTGTTCACGGGCCGCCTCAAGTGCTGCCGTGACGGGATCGTACGCCACCACTTGATGCCCGGCTTTGACAAGATTCACGGCCATGGGGCCGCCCATGTGGCCAAGGCCGAGGAAAGCGATGGTGTCGGAAGCTGCGTTTTCAGACATGGTCGGACTCCTTTGAATGAAGTTTGAGTTCACGGTCGCCGAGCGATGCGAAGAAGCCCTCGACGGCGGCTGGCGACACCTCCGCCAGGGAGGCTGGCTTCCACTGGGGGTTGCGGTCCTTGTCCACCACTTGGGCGCGGATCCCCTCGCGAAAATCCGGTCCGGTCAGGCATCGCAAGCCAACGCGGTATTCCTGTTCCAAGGCTTCCTCGAGGGAGAGCCCCCGGACGCGCCGCAACGATTCCAGGGTGACTTTCACGGCCGTGGGCGACTTCGTCTCGATCGTGTCTGCGGCGGCAGCGGCATCCCCGTCGGCGTCGCGCAGCCTGGCGATAATTTCCTCAGCGTCGTCGGAGGCATAGGCGGCATCGATCCACTCGCGCTGGCCGGACAGTGCCGAGGCCGGCGGTTCCTGCACAAAGCGCCCGACGGCGGCCTCCGCCGTCGAGCTTTCCAGCGCTTCCGCGAGCGCGGACAGGCTTTCGGACGGGACGAAGTGGTCCGCGAGCCCAAGAAACAGGGCGTCGGCCCCGCTCAAGTGGGCACCCGTGAGGGCTGCGTGGGTGCCAGACTCGCCCGGTGAGCGGGACAACAGAAGGGTTCCGCCGACGTCGGGCACAAAACCGATAGTGGTTTCCGGCATGCCGGTACGGGTCCGCTCGGTGACCACACGGACGGAGCCGTGGGCCGAGATCCCGACCCCGCCACCAAGGACCAGCCCGTCCATGAAAGCCACGTACGGCTTCGGGTACCGGGCAATGAGCGAGTTCAGGCGGTACTCCGCAGCCCAGAAGTCGGCGGTCTGGTCGCCGTGGCGCAGCATGTCGTCGTAGATCGCCACGATGTCTCCGCCCGCGCATAACCCGCGGTCCCCGGCGCCGTGCACCAAAACTGTCTTGATGTCGTCGTCGACCGCCCAGGCCGTGAGCTGCTCCAGCATGGCGTGCACCATGCCGGCTGTGAGCGCGTTGACCGCCTGGGGACGGTTCAAAGTAACGACGCCGAGGTGGCCCCGCTTCTCGAACAAAACCTCCGCCATTAGCTGCCGGCCGGCATCACGAAGCTGGCGCCCTGGCGGATGCCGGAGGGCCAACGGGTGGTGACCGTCTTGGTCTTGGTGTAGAAGCGGAAGGCGTCCGCGCCGTGCTGGTTCAGGTCGCCGAAGCCCGAGGCCTTCCAGCCACCGAAGGTGTAGTAGGCAATCGGCACGGGGATGGGCACGTTGATGCCCACCATGCCGACCTCGACGCGGCTCGCGAAGTCGCGGGCGGCGTCGCCGTCGCGGGTGAAGATCGCGACGCCGTTGCCGAACTCGTGCTCGGAGCAGAGCCGCAGCGCTTCTTCGTAGTCAGCTGCGCGGAGGACGCTCAGGACCGGGCCGAAGATCTCCTCCTTGTAGATGGACATGTCCTTCGTGACGTTGTCGAAGAGGGTCGGGCCAACCCAGAAACCTCCGGCGTAGCCGTCCACCTTCAGGTCGCGCCCATCGGTGACGAGTGTGGCGCCCTGGTCGACACCCGCTTGGATGTATCCCTCGATACGGTGCTTCGCCGAGGCGGCGACGACAGGTCCGAAGTCCGAATCCGCGGCCAGGCTGGGACCCACCTTCAGGGCCTTGATGCGGTCCTGCAACTTGGAGACGAGCTGATCAGCCGTCTCCTGGCCAACGGGTACGGCCACCGAAATCGCCATGCAACGCTCGCCGGCGGAGCCGAAGCCGGCACCGATGAGGGCATCCGCGGCCATGTCGAGATCGGCGTCGGGCATGATCACCATGTGGTTCTTGGCGCCGCCGAAGCACTGGGCGCGCTTCCCGTGGGTCGCGGCGGTGGCGTAAATGTACTGGGCAATCGGCGTGGATCCGACGAAGCCGATGGCCTTCACGCGCGGATCCTCGAGGAGGGTATCCACGGCTTCCTTGTCGCCGTTGATGACGTTGAAGACGCCGTCCGGCAATCCCGCCTCGGTGAAAAGTTCTGCCAGGCGCAGCGGCACGGACGGATCACGCTCAGAAGGCTTGAGGATGAAGGCGTTGCCGGCAGCCAGCGCGGGGCCGGACTTCCAGAGTGGAATCATGGCAGGGAAGTTGAAAGGCGTAATGCCCGCGACGACACCGAGCGGCTGGCGCAATGAGTGGACGTCGATGCCTGTGCCTGCGTTGTCCGAGAATTCACCCTTGAGCAGGTGGGGCGCGCCGGCGGCGAACTCCACCACCTCGATGCCGCGCTGGATGTCACCCTTGGCATCGGGGAAGGTCTTGCCGTGCTCGGAGGAAAGGAGCGTGGCGAGTTCGTCCATGTGTTCGTTGACCAGGTCCACGAACTTCAGCAGGATCCGGCCACGGCGCTGCGGGTTCATGGCGCCCCATTCGAGCTGGCCTTTCTCCGCGCTCGCAATGGCGTTCCTGACCTCGTCAGCACTGGCCAAGGGAAGCCGTGCCTGGACCTCGCCGGTGCAAGGATTGTAGACATCGCCAAAGCGAGTGGAGGTCCCGTCGATCCTCTGGCCGTCAATGTAGTGGGAAAGTTCGCGCACCATGGAATGCTCCTTTGCATAGGGGGAATGCCCGCCATCGGCCTCGAAAGCACATGTCCAACTGCGCTCCGGGACGTCTTTGATCCCGAATATACTCGGACTTCCTACTAATTTCTAGAGGACTTCAGTTGCTGCCAAGGCGGCCCTGCTCAACGCGGGAGCGAGGCGTAGGCATCCAGCGCCTCCCGCCGCGAGGCTTTAAGGTCAACCACCGGCTCCGGATAGTCCGCCGTGGACAGCTCGGGGATCCACTGGCCAACGTAGCTGCCGTGGGGATCGAATTTCGCGGCCTGGGTCTCCGGGTTGAAGATCCTGAAGAAGGGTGAAGCGTCCGCACCGGAACCCGCTACCCACTGCCAGTTCGCAGGATTCGAGGCAGGATCGGCATCCACCAGGGTGTCCCAGAACCATTGCTCGCCCACTTGCCAGTGCACGCCAAGGTTCTTCACCAAAAGGCTGGCGGAGACCATGCGAACCCGGTTGTGCATCCATCCCGAGTGCCACAATTGCCGCTGGCCGGCGTCCACCAAGGGGAACCCGGTGCGGCCCTCCTGCCATGCGCGGAGGAAGGTGGTTTCCTGGGCGGCGGCATCTGGTGAGCCGGCACCCTGGCCACCGGGCCAAGCCCACGGATAGTGGTCGAACCCCGGCCGCAAATTGGCCGTTGCCAGGTCCGGGTGATGGAAGTATTGGTGCCAGCAGAATTCACGCCACCCAAGTTCCGAGGCGAAGACGGCGGCGCCATCGCCCAGTTCCCGACGCCGGCCCTGCTGGGCATGCCATACCTCGAACGGGCTGAGCTGCCCCCAGCGCAAGAAGGGCGACAATCGGCTACTGCCCGGCAGGTCCGGACGATCCCGGTTCACCGAATAGTCCGCCAGCCCATGCTCCAGGAAGTCATCAAGAAGTTCATGGGCCTGGGCCGAACCCGGCTGCCAGCTTTCGGACAATCCGGCAGACCAATCCGGGTTCCGCGGTAACAATCCCCAGGTGTCCAATTCCTCGGATTCAGGCAGTTGGCCGGAGAATCCCCGGCCCGGTTCCGGGGCTTCCAGCGGTTCTCGGAAATCCAAGCCGGACACGGTCCGCCAAAAAGGCGTGAAGACCTTGAAGGGTCCACCTTGCTTCGTGGTGACGGCCCACGGCTCGTGCAGCAAGGAGGCTTGGAAACTCTCCGCGTGCATCCCGGACTCTCGCGCCGAGGTCTTGATGCCGGCGTCGAGCATTCGTTCTGGCTCGCCATAACGGCGGTTCCAGTACAGCGATCCAGATCCCATCGCCGTCGCGGTTTCCCGGACGATCTCGGCCACCGGTCCGCGGCGCAACAAGAGCGGCACGCCCAGGGCCGCGAGGTCTTCGCGAAGGGAAAGCAGGGAATGATGCAGCCACCAGCAGGAAGCGCCGCCGAGCGGCCTGATGCCCGGCGATTCCTCGTCGAGGACATAGAGCGCGACGGCGGCACCGTCGTCAGCTGCCGCCCGCAGCGCCGGGTTGTCCGTGGCCCGGAGGTCGTCCCGGAACCACACGATTGACGGCTTCACTATTTCCCCTCGGGTTTGCTGCAAAGGTCATGCCCCTCAAGACGAATCCTAAGGGGCATGATCTGTGTTGATATTTACTTCGGCATCAGGACGCTGTCAACCAAGTACACCATGGCGTTGGCGGTGTGGACGCCACCGCAGATCACGGCAGAGCCTCCGTCAACCTTGAGTGCGTCCTTGGTTCCCGTAACGGTCACGGAGTCGCCCTCAACCGTCTTGTGGGTTCCCACGATCTGGTCCGAGGTCAGCTGGCCGGGGATGACGTGGTAGGTGAGGATCTTGCTCAAGAGAGCGTCGTCGGTCTTGAGGCTGTCGATGGTGGCGGCGGGGATCTTGGCGAAGGCGCTGTCCACAGGAGCGAAGACAGTGAACTGGCTGCCGTTGAGCGTGTCCACCAGGTTCACCTTGGGGTTCAGCTTGCCGGACACAGCGGCCGTGAGGGTCTTGAGCAGCGGGTTGTTGGAAGCGGCCACGGCTACGGGGTCGAGAGCCATGCCGGCAACGGAACCTGCACCGCTGGGAACCTGGGAAGCGTAAGCTGCACAGCCCGGGCCAACCAGGTCTTTGCTCGGGTCCATCGCGGCGCTTGCAGAAGCGGAGGGGGTCGCCGCCATGGTGGACGACGAGCTCGGAGCGGCCGACGACGGTGAAGCCGTGGAGGCGGAGCCGCCACAAGCGGTGAGGCCCAGCAGAGCGGAAGCGGCGAGACCGGCGATCGCAAAAGACGTGCGCTTTGTAGCAAGCATGACATTTCTCCTTCAAACGGACTGACATTCGGTGCCGGTTGATTCCGGCGTGAAAGCACTTCACCTTTGCGGGGCTAAGTCCTTATGCCAGCTATTCGGAGGTGCGGGCTGCGGGGATGGGTGAGTTTCAAAACTTAATCTGGAAGGCCTCAAGCGGAGCTCATCCGGTGCGCTTCTTCCATGAGCAACTTGCCGAGGAATTCCTGGCGTTCAGGACGGAACCGCGGCTCGATGCCCGTGAGGGACAAGGCGCCGATTGGCCGGCCCAGTTGGTCGAAAACGGCGGCGGCCATCCCCCAACTTCCTTCAAGCACCAACCCGGGATTCACCGAATACCCGACCATTCGGGTCTGCTCAAGGTTCCGACGCACCACCCTCTCGGTATGGCCCGTAGCGAATTCTCCAGCGTGCTGTCCCCAGTTGGACAAGACGAGTTCCTGCTCCTCGTCCGGCAGGAAAGCCATGATCGCGGTGCCCGCCGACGCCACGCCGAGCGGGAACCTGACGCCCTCGTGCAACACGAACGAGCGCACGGGAAAGCTGCCTTCTTCGCGGAGCACGCATACCGTTTCGTGGCCACGACGGATGGAATAGAAGGCGCTTTCCCCGCTCTCCCCGGCCAGGCGGCGCAGGCTGGGCCGGGCCAAACCCTCAAACGGGAAACGCGCCGCCGCCACGGACCCCAACAGGAAAATCTCAGGCCCCAGGATCCAGTTGCCGGTCCCCTGCTCGTGGTCCAGCAGGCCTTCGGCGGCAAGGGACGCGAGCAAGCGGTGTACCGTCGGGCGCGTCAACCCCGACTCGCGGACCAGGCCAGCGATGGACATGCCCTCCGGCTTGCGTCCCACGAGCCTGAGGAGCGCGGCGACCCGCCCCACCACCTGGGCGCCCTGCACGGGTTTGATTTGTGGCTGCTGAGTCGGCAACTCCAACCCTCTCCAAAGATTTCCTCCACAATGTGGACACTTAAAAGACTAGCGTCCACACTGTGCGAATTCAGCCTCACTGCCCATAGGACGCCGTTGACCCTTCGCCCAGGCCACCATATGCTCCTTGCCAAACGACCAGCCCAGACGACTAGCTCAGCACAGTGTCCACAAAGTGGATAACTGCCGAGTGACCCTACTCAAAGACGAGGACAACGCCATGGCCAAAATCCATCCCAGCGCAGCCGTTGCACTGCAGGACGTCCTGCGCGACGGCCAGACGATCGCCGTCGGCGGCTTCGGGCTCAGCGGCATCCCTGCGGACCTCATCGATGCCGTCCGCGATTCGGGGGTCAAGGACCTGACTGTGGTCTCCAACAACATGGGCATTGACGGCAAGGGACTCGGCGTCCTCATCGAAGCCGGCCAGGTCCGCAAGGTCATCGCCTCGTACGTGGGCGAGAACAAGCTTTTCGCCGAGCAGTATCTCTCCGGCCAGCTTGAGGTCGAGTTCGCTCCCCAGGGCACCCTCGCGGAGCGACTCCGCGCGGGAGGCGCCGGAATCCCCGCCTTCTACACGCGGACCGGCGTCGGAACCCTGGTTGCCGAAGGCAAGCCGCTCGAAGAGTTCGACGGCGTCACGTACGTCCGAGAGCGCGGGATCGTCGCCGACGTCGCGCTGGTCCACGCCCACACCGCGGACACGGACGGCAACCTGATCTACCGCTACACGGCCCGGAACTTCAACCCGGTCGTGGCGACAGCGGGAATCGTGACCATCGCCGAGGCCGAAGTGATCGTGGAGCCCGGCGAGCTGGACCCCAACAACATCGTGACGCCCGGCGTCTACGTCCAACGGCTGGTCCAGGCGAGCGGCCGGGCGAAGGACATCGAGCAGCGCACCGTCCGCCAGCGCGCTGACGCCCTGGCCTGACCGCAAACAACCCAGCGAAGGAGTACCACCATGGCATGGACCCGCGACGAGATGGCCGCCATTGCGGCCCAGGAACTCAACGACGGTGATTACGTCAATCTCGGCATCGGCATTCCCACCCTTGTTGCCAACAACCTGCCTGAAGGTGTGCGGGTTGTCCTGCAAAGCGAGAACGGACTGCTCGGCATGGGGCCCTTCCCCTATGAAGGCGAGGAAGACGCCGACCTCATCAACGCCGGCAAGCAGACCGTGACGGTCCTGCCCGGCGGCAGCATCTTCGACTCCGCGACGTCTTTCGGGATGATCCGGGGCGGACACGTCAAGGTTGCCATCCTCGGCGCCATGCAGGTTTCCGGCAACGGCGACCTCGCCAACTGGACCATTCCGGGAAAGATGGTCAAGGGCATGGGCGGCGCCATGGACCTGGTCGCCGGGACCCCGCGCGTCGTGGTCCTCACCGAGCACAACGCCAAGGACGGGAGCGCCAAGATCGTCCGGGAATGCACCCTGCCGTTGACCGGGTTGGGGGTTGTGGACCGGATTGTCAGCGACCTCGCGGTATTTGATCTCGTGCGGAACGTACCAGAAACAGACGGCGGGCGGCAGCTCACGCTGAGCCGCCTCGCGCCCGGGATCACCGTGGAGGAGATCCGTAGCAAGACGGAGGCCGCATTCACGGTCTCCTTGGAGGAACCCGCTCTCGAAGGAGCCACAGCATGAGCCTGAAAGACCAGTTCGGCAAAGATGTCCTGCTCACCGGCTGGGGACACAGCAAGTTCGGCAAGCTCACGGACGAGACGCTCGAGTCCCTGATCGTCCAGGTGTCCGCGGAGGCCATCCAGAACTCAGGCCTTGAGCCCCGGGACATCGACGAGATATACCTCGGCCAGTTCAACTCCGGCATGCAGCCCCTGGGCTTCACGTCCTCGCTTGCCCTCCAGCTGTCCGAAGATCTTTCCAACGTGCCCGCAACCAGGACCGAAAACGCCTGCGCTTCCGGTTCCGCAGCGTTCCAGCAGGGCGTGAAGGCCGTGCTGGCCGGCACTGCCCGCAACGTCCTGGTGATCGGGGCCGAGAAGATGACGGATGCGGGGGCGGACGTCGTTGGCGCAGCCCTCCTCGGCGCGTCCTACGAAATGGCAGGCAAGGCATCCACCACTGGCTTCACGGGACTGTTCGCCGAGGTGGCCAAGCACTACGACAAGCGGTATGCCGCGGGCATCGAAGGCTCTGGTTTTGCCGGCGGCTTGGGCGACATCCTTGGTTCCATCGCCGCCAAGAACCACCGCAACGGCATGGACAACCCCTACGCGCAGATGCATCGGGACTTCGGCGAGGAGTTCTGCCGGACGGTTTCCGAGAAAAACCCCATGGTCGCCGAACCGCTGCGCCGCACCGACTGCTCCCCCGTGTCCGACGGCGCCGCCGCCGTCGTGCTATCCCTCGGCACGGCGTCGGGCGCTGCTACCGAACCCGTACGGTTGGCGGGCTTCGGGCACGCGAACGACTTCTTCCCGCCAGAGCGCCGCGACCCCACGGAGTTCGCCGCTACGCGGGTCTCCTGGGAGCGCGCGCTGGGGATGGCGGGCATCGGGATCGACGGACTGGACTTCGCCGAAGTGCACGATTGCTTCACGATCGCCGAACTGATCATGTACGAGGCCATGGGACTCACGCCGCGCGGCGAAGGCTCCAGGGCAGTGCAGGAGGGCTGGGTCTACAAGGACGGCAAGCTGCCCATCAACGTCTCCGGCGGCCTGAAGGCCAAGGGCCACCCCGTGGGCGCCACCGGCGTATCGCAGCACGTCATCGCGGCCATGCAGCTCACCGGAACCGCCGGCGCCATGCAACTGCCCAACGCCCGCCGCGGCGCCGTACAGAACATGGGCGGCGTTGGCATCGCGAACTACGTGAGTGTCCTAGAAGCAGTCTAGCCTCGGTATTTCACAGGGCGGCCAACCCAACTGACTCGCAGTTGTTGTCGTTATCAGCCCGCATAACGACAACAACTGCGTGGGCCCACACCGCCAGGGTTCCCTGGCCGAGCTTGCGAGGCGAGGGTGGCGGTGGGGATTAATTGGGCACCCGGCGGGGAAGGGGCCGCCCCCTCGAAAGCCCTACTGCGCCGCAAGCACCGCCGCACCGGCTGCTGCACACGCTTCGTCAAGGGCGCCGTCCGGTGCGCCGCCGACGCCGATTCCCGCCACCGAGACGCCGTTCACCTTGAGCGGCACGCCACCCGGGAGGAAAAGAGTGCCCGGGAGGTCGGCGATCGACGGTCCGTTGCCATTGATCCTCTTGGCCAGTTCGCTCGTCGGGGCACCGAAGGCGGCTGCGGTGTAGGCCTTCTGCTTGGCGGCCTCGATGGTGTGTTCGGCCGCGTTGTCGCCGCGGAGTACGGCTTGGACTGTTCCGAAGCGGTCCACGAGGGCAACCGTGACGAACGGAAGCTTGTCGGCCTGGCACTTCGCCAAAGCAGCGTTGACTGCCTGGCTGGATGCACCGACGGTGATGCGGTTCTGGGAGACAACGTTTTCCGCCGAGGGATTGATGTCGACGGCGGCCGTCGCGGTTTTGGCGGCGGCGGGCGTCACGGCATTCGCGACGGCGGTTGCCCCGCCGGTCAGGAGCAAAGCTCCTGCGGCAGCGACGGCGAAGATCTTGTTGGACTTCTTCATGGTGGTCCTCCGGGAGGTCGGCAACGGGTACATTTCCATGCTTCCGGCAGGGCTTCCTCCGCACATCCGGCGCTCGTCGCGCCTGGCCTCATCCTTTCCGCTCCCGGTATCAGCCAAAAGGCGGAGAGACCGGCGACCGGAACGCGCCTAGCATGGGAAGAATGCCGGAATCTCCGAACGGGACGGCCTCCCGCGCCGCTGCCTTCCGCCCCACCCTGGGCCCGATTGATGCAGTGGTTCACCTCAGCTTCGCCGTGCTCATGGTGGCATCCGGCGTGCGCTACGTCCTGCGGCACAGCCCGGCCGACAATCTCTGGACAGTGGCCCTGGCGGCCGCGGTCTGCATTCTCTATGCAGTGGTGGCGGTGCTGGCCAAGCGGCGCCAGCCGTGGCTGTTGTGGATGGTGGCGCTCGTGCTCGCCTGGGCTGTGCTGGTCATCGCCGCACCGAGTTTTGCGTGGTGCTCCTTGGCTTTGTTTTTCCTGTCCCGCGCGGCCTTCAGCGGTTGGATCGCCTATCTGGCCGCGGGTTTGACGGCAATTGCCACGGCCATCGGGCTGTTCCGCCTCAGCGGCGACACCGACGTAGCCATGCTGCTCGGGCCCATAGCCGCTGCGGTTCTGCTCACGTTGATCTACGACCGAATCGAGCAGGACGCCGCGCTGCAACGCCGACTCCATGCCGACGTCTCCCAAGCACAGGAACGCCTGGCCGCCAGCGAACGCGCAGCCGGGATCACCGCGGAGCGCGAGCGTGTTTCGCGGGAAATCCATGACACCGTCACGCAAGGCCTCGCCAGCAGCCTGCTCCTGCTCGAAGCCGCGCAACGGTCGTGGCCTGAAGACGGAGCGAAAGCGGAAGTGCAGAGGGCCGGGACCCTCCTACGGCAGAACCTGGCCGACACCCGCAGCCTGGTCCACGAACTTTCCGCTCCCGGGCTGGAGAACGGACCGCTGCCCCAGGCCCTCGAACAGGCCGCCCGCCAATACCTCGGCTCCGTGATCCTCCACGTCACCGGCGATCCCCGCCCGGTGCCCGACGAGGTCCGCCATGCCCTGGTGCGCGTGACCCAAAGCGCGGCGGCCAACATCAAACTCCACGCCCACGCTGAACAGGCCAGTTTGACGCTGGGATTCCTTCCCGGGGCTGTCACCCTTGACGTGTTCGACGACGGCCGCGGCTTTGATCCCGCTGCTGTACCTCCGCCTTCGGAAAAGGGAGGTTACGGTCTACGTGCCATGCGCCAACGGGTGGAACAACTCGGCGGAGTATTTTCAGTGGAGAGCTCGCCTGGGGAAGGAACCGTCGTGGCCGCGCAACTGCCGCTGCCCGTTATGGAACCCAGCAGGGCAAACCAGGCGCCCATCAAGAAAGACACTCCATGAACCCCATTTCGGTCCTGCTCGTCGATGACCATTTGGTGGTCCGCAGCGGACTCAAGGCCTTGCTCGGCACCCAGCCGGACATCACCGTCGTCGCAGAAGCCGCATCCGGAGAGGAAGCCCTCGCTGTAGCGCAACAGCACCCGGCCGACGTCGTCATGATGGACCTCGCCATGGGCCAGGGCATGGACGGAATCGAGGCGATCAAGCGCCTGCGTCAAGCGAGCAAGCAGCAAGCGGTACTGGTGTTCACTACCTATGATTCCGATGCCGACATCGTGAGGGCCGTGGACGCAGGTGCCATGGGCTACGTGCTCAAGGACGCCGCGCCGGAGGAGATCTTCGCTGCGGTCCGGGGCGCGGCGCAAGGCAAGAGCGTCATGAGCGCACCTGTGGCCAGCAAGTTGTTCCAGCAATTGCGCAACCCGGACGAGGTCCTCACCCCGCGGGAAGCCGAACTGCTCAGCCTCCTCATTCAAGGCCTCAGCAACCGTGAGCTCGGCAAACGCCTGTTCATTTCCGAGGCCACGGTCAAAACGCATTTGGCGCACATCTACGCCAAGCTCGGCGTCGAGACACGGGCGGCCGCGATTGCGGTGGCCATTCGCCGCGAGGGGATGCGCTAAGAAAAAATTCGGATGCTGGTGTCGATTTGGCCGGTCGCCATTCGTATAGGGGGTGACCGGGCCGCAGAGAGCGGTCCGCAGAAGCAAGGGAGCACGTCATGCGCCAGATCAATGCCACGTTGTCCATCACCCTCGACGGAGTCATCCAGGGACTGGGCCGTCCGGACGAGGACACCCGCGGTGGCTTCACCCACGGTGGGTGGGGCGGCAAGTACAACGACGAGGTCATGGGCCGTGAGATGGGCAAGGGCATGGCGAAACCCACGGACATGCTGTTCGGACACCGGACCTGGACCGACTTCATCACCGCCTGGAGCACCCGCGCCGACGTCAACCCGTTCACCGCGTACATGAACGCAGCCACGAAGTACGTTGTGTCAAGGACGCTGGAGAACGCCGATGCCTGGCAGAACTCCGTTCTGCTCTCAGGCGAGGCCGCCGAGACGGTGGCCAAGCTCAAGGCCGAGCCGGGCAACGATCTGACGATCATCGGCAGCGCGTCGCTTGTCCGCTCCCTGCACGCCGCCGGGCTCATCGACAACTTCACGCTGCTGATCCACCCACTGACCCTGGGTACCGGGACGCGGCTGTTCGAAGGCCCAGCCCCGCTGACCGAGTTCGAGCTCACCGACTCCGTCACCACCACCAAGGGCGTGATCATCGCCCACTACACCCGCCGATAACTGAGCGGTGGTTCCGTGCAGTAGACGAAGACCGCTGGCCACTTCACCAGCTACCGCGCCGGGTCTAAACTGACCCTATGTCCGACACTGCAGGACGCAAGTTGTTCCAGCATTCAGGAACGGCGCTCATCTTCCGGGGAGCCTTGGCCCTTCTCTTGGCCTTCTTGGTTGCCTCCCTGCCGGTCGCCACGGTATTTGCCCTCGTCTATGTGTTCGGCGTCTACGCCATCACCGACGGACTCACTGACATGGCCCACTACTTCTACGACCCTGCGCGCCACTCCCGCTGGAGCATGATTGGCGGCTTCATCTCCGTCGCGACCGGGCTCGTGGCGGTTTCTTGGCCGGGCATCACCGCCGCGGCGCTTGGCTTCCTCATCGGAGCATGGGCCTTGATCCTCGGGATTTCGCAGATCATCCTTGCGAGGGACATCAGGACGACAGTCAGGGCTTGGTGGATCTGGATGTTGACCGGGTTGGTCACCACCGTGTTTGGACTTTTTGTGCTCGTCAATCAGGGCGCGGGATTCCTGGGCGTGGTGGCGCTTCTCGCGACATATGCCGCGGTCAGTGGCGTTCTGTTGATCGCCTCCGGCATCAAACTCCGCAGGCGCGCTTCCTCTTCGGTGATGCTCGCCCATTAGCCCCTGCGGGAGCAATCCACCCCAGGGGGATGCGCCAGGTCCCAAGTTCGGTAAGTTAGTGGCTGTGAAGATAGCTACCTGGAATGTGAATTCGCTCCGCGCACGTGCCGACCGCGTCGAGGCTTGGCTGCAGCGCAGTGACTGCGACGTCTTGGCCATGCAGGAAACCAAGTGCAAAGATGACAACTTTCCGTGGGAGCTCTTCGAGCGCATGGGCTACGAGGTTGCGCACTTCGGCCTGAGCCAATGGAACGGTGTGGCGATCGCCTCGCGTGTAGGGCTCGACGACGTCGAACGCACCTTTGTTGACCAGCCCGCCTTCGGAAAGGCCGGCAAGGATCCTGTCCAGGAAGCCCGTGCCATTGCCGCAACGTGTGGCGGGGTCCGGGTGTGGAGCCTGTACGTTCCCAACGGCCGTTCCCTGGATGACGAACACATGCCGTACAAGCTCAAGTGGCTGGACACCCTGAAGGGCCATGCCGCCGGCTGGATCACGGAGAACCCAGAGACCCAGGTGGCGCTCATGGGCGACTGGAACATCGCGCCGCTGGACGAGGATGTCTGGGACATCGACTATTTCAGGGCGAACGCACTCACCCACGTCAGCGAACCCGAGCGCGAGGCCTTCCGGGCGTTCGAAGCGGCCGGTTTCACCGACGTCGCCCGCGCTTACACTCCAGGTCCCGGCGTCTACACCTACTGGGACTACACGCAGCTGCGGTTCCCCAAGAAAGAGGGCATGCGCATCGACTTCGTCATGGCCTCCCCCGCGCTGGCCGCGCGCGTCACGGGAGCGTCGATCGACCGCGAGGAGCGCAAGGGCAAGGGCGCCTCGGACCACGCTCCTGTGATCGTGGAGCTTACGGACTGAGCAGCAACAATGACGGAGGAGGCGGGCCCGCTATGAGCGGAAAGCTATATGGAAGCCAGGCAGGGCTGCCCTTCTCTTCAGCGTTGCGCGTCTACGAACCGCTCGAGGCGTTCCCCGAGGACCAGCGGCAGCAGCTCGTGGCGAGCGGTACCCGCAGCGGTTCGCGGGCCGCCGTCGAAAATGCCGAGCTGCTCGCCTCCCTCGGACGGGTCACCCGCAAGGGCGGGGACCCTTTCCCCACCGGCAGCACCGATCTGGTCCGCATCACCCGGGTTCCTTCCGGAGATCGGAACGACCCCGACGCCGGACGGCTGCTTTACTGCCCCAGCCAGCTGGTCATCCGGGCAGGATTGGCGGCCAACGCCCTCATGGAAGGTATCCACGGACCGCTCGCGGACCTTCTTATCCCCGTGGACCAGCGAGACCGCCATCAGGCACGCATCGACCGAATCAACGCCAGTCACGACGCGAAGCGCGTGCACACGAGGGCTTCCACGTGGGGCATCCCCTTCAGCTGGTTCTCGCTGTTCCAGGAATCGGACCGCAAGGATGTCGTGGAATCAGGCGGCCGCATCCTGACGGTCAGGGTCTGGGCCTCGCTGACGGATGCCTTGGACCGGGCACGCTTTGCCGTAGCCAATCTCGCCCTCGCCGCACCGGACCTGGACATGCTGGACGACCTCACCCAGCTCACCGAATGGCTTGAGTTGTTCCATGTGCAGTCAATGGTCGAGCTGGATTATGGCGCCGTTGCGGACAAGGTGTACCCGGACGAGTCGCCTATGGATGTCAGGCTCGGCATCGAATGCCTGGCCGAGGGAGACATGACGGGAGCGGCCGCTGCTTATCGGAGGCTGGCTTCCCGCTGGATCCCCATCAGGCAGTTGGCCCGGGCTTCCTAGCTCTGTTCGCGGCGTCTTGGCTCGCGGAGCGGGTTAGTCCCTGGGGCGGGGCGGTGCGGTGGTTTCCCTCACGATCAGCCGGTGGGGTGCTTTCATGGACCGCACGGAACCCGCGGCCCCGGCCAATTCGTCCAACAGCATGCGCGTGCCCAGTTGGCCTTGTTCAACGGGGTCCTGGGCCACGGTTGTCAGGCCCATGGCCTCGGCGAATTCATGGTTGTCAATCCCGATGATGGACAATTCTTCCGGTACACGGACGCCACGGCGCCGCGCCTGCAACATGGCTCCCATGGCCATTTCATCGGAAGCACAGAAGATCGCCGTCGGTTTTGGCCCGGGCTTGCTCCAGAGCTCGTCGAAGGCTTCCTGGCCGCTGCCCACAGTGAAGTTTCCGAAAATGTCCCATTCCGGAGGCATGGAGAAGCCCGCGCTCGTCATGGCATCCGTGAAGCCGTCAACGCGCAGTCGCGGCACGGTGAAGTTCAGGTCGGAATCGTCCTGGCCATGGAGCAGCGCGATCTCCCGGTGGCCGAGATTCAACAGATGCATGGTGGCTTCCACCGAGGCAGCGTAATCGTCGATGCCGATGCTCGGGCAGTCCTCCACTGGACCGCCGACAATCACCAAGGGGATTTCGATCCTTTGGAGATCGGCGATTTCCTCGGACGTCAGGGACATACAGAGGACCAGGAGAGCATCGATCTGCTTATAGACCATCGTCTTGCTGAAGAGCCGTTCCCGCGCTCCGCGCTGCCCGCCAAGGTTGAACAAGGAGAGGTTGTAGCCGCGAGCGTGGAGCTCGCGGTCTACACCCTCGATCGCCTTGAAGAAGAACCAGCGGTCCACGTAAGGGGCCAGGACACCGATCGTCTTGGTGCGGCCCGTGGCCAGTCCCGACGCGGACGACGACGCCACATACCCGAGTTCTCCCGCGACCCGCAGGATCTTCTCCCGGGTAGCAGGAGACACCCGGGGAAGGCCGCGCACTGCGCGGGAAACGGTGGCGGTGGAAACGCCTGCGGCCTGTGCGACGTCCTCAATGCTGGCTCCTGCGTGGCCGCCACGCTGGGACCGTTCACTCGTTTTTGCCACTCAAGCCCCCTCAAAGAATCCGTGCGGAAGCCGGGGGTTCCTTCCCAGACGGCAGATAACCAGCGTATTCCGCTTGGTTGCCTTCCGCCGATTCCGCGCTACTTATTTCCGCTCGCTACTCACGTGATGCGCCTGGATGTCCGCGCGGGGAGCCGCCGGCGAAGCCGAAGCATCCCCCACAGGGCCAGCAACACTGCGAGCAGGCCCAGTGCCCAGCCCAATGCGGGCTGGGCCGTGAGCTCGGCAGCCACCGTGATCACCAGCAGGACCAAGGCCCAAAAGCCGAGAAAACCTATCACGAGGTCGAAATCTTCCGCCGATTTCACTCGCGTGTGCTGCTCCTTGGCTGGGCCGCCGAGGGACGGCCCGGCCGAATCCGGAGTTTGCGTCATTTGACGGCGCCGGCTGTCAGGCCCGCCACGATCTTGCGCTGGAAGATCAGCACGAGGATCACCAGCGGAATCGTCACAACTGTTCCGGCTGCCATGACGGCGGTGTACGGCTCCTGGTGGGCCTGGGCACCGGCGAAGTAGGCGATAGCCACCGTAACGGTCTTGGTCTGGTCATTGGACAGCTGGCTCGCGATGAGGAACTCATTCCACGAAGCGATGAACGCCAGGATGGCTGTGGTGAACACGGCAGGCGCCGCGAGCGGCATGATCACCTTGCGGAATGCCTGACCCTGGGTGCAGCCATCAATCCGGGCTGATTCCTCCAGCTCCCACGGCATTTCCCGGAAGAAGGACGTCAAGGTGTAGACCGTCAGGGGGAGCACAAACGAGATGTTTGGAATAATCAGCGCCTGATAGGTGCCGTACCAGCCGATGTTGGTGAACAGCTGGAACAACGGCGTCACCAAGGCCACGCCCGGGAACATCGATGCCCCGAGGACAAAGCCGAGGACCAGGAACTTGAAGCGGAATTCGAGCCTGGACAAGGCATACGCCGCGAACACCCCGAAGAGCAGGGCAACCAAGGTGGTTACCCCTGCCACGAAGAGCGAGTTCAAGAGGTTCCGGCCGAAGTGGTTGCCCAGGCTTTCAGAGAAGACCGTGTTGAAGTTGTCCCACGTGACGTGGGTGAAGAAAGGCGTCGAATCAAAGGTATATCCAACGTCGCGGAACGCGGTCACGATCATCCAGTAGAAGGGAATCAAGCACCAGATGAAGATGAGCGCTGCGCTGATGTACGTGCGCCCGCTCGCCCAGCGTTCCCGCCGTCGGGCAGCTGTCTTAGGCGCGGAGTCAATGCTCACGGCGGTCATTTGTCCTGCCCCTTGGTGGTCTTGGGTGTGGCTGAGGCGACTGCGTTGGCTCCCAGGAAACGAACGAAAATGAACGCGACGAGGAAGATGATCAAGAAGGTGATGGTGGACAGGGCCGCTGCTGAGTTGAATCCCTGACGGATCTGGTCAACCACCAGGATGGACAGCGTTGTTGTGCCGTTCGAGCCCTGGGTCATGATGGCCGGGAGGTCATACATACGCAGTGCGTCAAGGACACGGAACAGGACAGCCACCATGAGCGCCGGCTTCACCAGCGGCAAGGTGATCTGGGTGAAACGCTGCCATGCCGAGGCACCGTCGACCTTCGCGGCTTCGTATACTTCCGCCGGGATGATCTGCAGGCCAGCCAAAATCAGCAGGGCCATGAACGGCGTCGTCTTCCAAACGTCTGAAATGATGATCGCCCAACGGGCCGGCCATTCGCTGCCTGTCCACAGGATTGCCGTGCCAAAGAGCTTGTTGGCGATTCCGTCGAAAGCGAAGATGAAGAACCACAGCTTCGCGGTTACGGCCGTTGGAATGGCCCACGGAACCAGGACAGCGGCACGAAGGGCACTGCGGCCGCGGAACGTCCGCGCCATGATGATGGCCATCCAGAACCCGAGGACCGTCTCCAAGACAACGGTGACCGCCGTAAAGAAGAACGTCGTTCCCACGGCGCTCCAGAATTGGGCGCCAAGAGTGCCAGGTGCACAGGCTGCGGAGCCACACTGCTGTGCCAACCAGTGGACGAAGTTATCGAAGCCGGCGGGTCCGCCCTGGACGAAGACCTTGGTCACCGGATCCAGGCCCTGGTCCTTCTGGAACGCCATGATAATCGCGTTGACCACCGGGTACACGATGACAACGGCGAGCAATACCAAAGCAGGGGAAATCAACCAGAACGCCCACCGGCCTTGAGACGTGGCCGCCCGGTCCTGTCCTACTTCTTTTTGAACTTTTTTGGTTTTGGGGCTTGGTGTCTCTGGCGCCCGCTTAGGCTGCGCAAGGGTGGACATTTCCCCTCCTTCCGGAAATTGATAGCGTGCCCCTCGGGCGGCTGGTCGCGTGAAGCGCCAGCCGCCCGAGGTTCACTGTAGGTGTCGCTATTGGCTGGCCGAGTTGATGGCCGTGTCCATATCCGTCATTGCCTGATCGACGGACTTGTCACCCTTGATGGCAGCGTAGGCATTGTCCTGAATGGCCTTGGTGACTGCTGGGTAGAACGGCGTGACCGGGCGCGGCACGGCATTCTGAATTGAGGTCTTCAGCACCGGAAGGTACGGCAGCTGCTGGACCAGGGTGGGGTCGTCGTACAAGGAACTCAGGACCGGGGCCAGCGAGCCCTGCGTGGCGTAGAACTTTTCAGTCTCTTCGCTGGTCATGAAGGTCAGGAAGTCCTTGGCCGTTGCCTTGTGTGCCGAGTAGACGCTGACGGCGAGGTTGTGTCCACCGAGGGATGAGGCGCCAGGGCCGCTCTTACCGGGGAGCGGAGCCATGCCGAAGGTGTCCTTCACCTTGGACGAACCGTCCGTCTTGGCGAGGTTGTAGACGTAGGGCCAGTTGCGCAGGAAGAGGAGCTTGCCGTCTTCGAAGGACTGCCTGCCCTGTTCCTCCTGGTAGGTGACGCCCTGCGTGGGGATGTTTCCGTTCTTGTAGGCGGTGACCAGGTTGTTGAGGCCAGCCTTGGCGGCCGCAGAAGTCACCGTCGATTTGCCGTCGTCTCCAACGATCGTGCCGCCGGCCGAGTTGATGGCTTCAGCCGCGTTCACGGTGAGGCCTTCATACTTGGCGAACTGTCCTGCGTAGCAGTCGATGCCGTGCTGCTTCGCGATGGAGCACATGCTCATCATCTCGTCCCAGGTCTTGGGCGGGGTGGGCACCAGGTCCTTGCGGTAGTAGAGGATGCCGCCGTCCGAGGTCTGGGGTGCCGCGAACAGCGTGTTGTTGTACGTTGCCGTCTTGACGGTGGCAGGCAGCATCTTGGACGTGTCGATGCTCATCTTGTCGGTGAGCGGCTGCAGCCAGCCCTTCGCCGCAAACTCGGCGGTCCAGATGACGTCCACGTCAACGACGTCGTAATTGACGTTCTTGGCCTGGAAGTTCTGGACCAAATCGTCGTGCTGCTGGTCCGCCTGGTCGGACTGCTCCTTGAAGGTGACCTTCTGGTCCGGGTGCGCCGCATTCCACTTATCGACGAGCGGGCGGACAACGTTGCTGTTGTCTTTGCCCTGGACGTAGGTGATTGGACCACGTCCGTCGAGGTTTGCTGCGGCATCTCCGCCGCTTGAGGCGGTGCTGCCGCCACCGCCGCCACCACAGGCGGACAGGGACATGGCTAGCACGCCGGCGACAGCTGCCGGCAAAAGGTACTTGCGTGTGTTCATGCTGGGAACTCCTCAGTGAGTGGACCAGGTATTTCCGCAGTGCGGTTGATGTGGTGAGCCTCACATTAGTAAGCTTCCGGGTAGTAATGCAAGCGTTTACACAAAAATGTGTCATCGAGAGGAATCCAGTGCCGCACTCCCCGATCCCAACCCCCGGTTCCAACAATTCCGCGTGGTGGGCCAGCGCCGTCGTCTACCAGATCTATCCCCGCTCTTTCGCCGATGCCAACGGCGACGGCATGGGCGACCTTGCCGGGGTCACGGCGAAACTGCCCTATCTGCAAAGTTTGGGCGTGGATGCCGTGTGGCTCTCCCCGTTCTACAAGTCGCCGCAAGCTGACGCCGGATACGACGTGGCGGACTACCGGGCCGTGGATCCCCTCTTCGGCACCCTGGATGACTTCGACGCCATGCTGGAGAAGGCACATAGCCTGGGCATCAAAGTGATTGTCGACCTCGTGCCCAACCACACCTCGGACGAGCACGCATGGTTCCGCGAAGCCCTCGCAGCCGCCCCCGGCTCCCCCGAACGCGAGCGCTACATGTTCCACCCGGGCAAAGACTCCAAGCCGGGTTCCGGGGACGGGGCTTTGGCCCCCAACAATTGGAAATCCATCTTCGGCGGCCCTGCGTGGACGCGCCTAACGAACGACGACGGCACTCCCGGCGAGTGGTACCTGCACCTTTTCGATACGAAGCAGCCCGATCTCAACTGGGAGAACCCCGAGGTCCATGATGAGATGCGTTCGGTACTTCGCTTTTGGCTGGACCGCGGAGTTGACGGGTTCCGGGTGGATGTTGCCCACGGCCTGGTCAAAGAAGCCGGATTGCCGGACTGGGACGGCGCTGCCGCCATGGTTGAAGGTGGTTTATCCGCACCAGGCGCCCACAGCGAAGCCGTCGAACCGCACACGGCCAGGCTGCACATTGTCCCCGCAGCCGATAACTCCGCCGGGCCCGTCGCGACCGCCGTCGAGCACAAGGTCAAGCCGCCGCTGGACCCGCCGTCGCCCTTCTTCGACCAGGACGGCGTCCACGAGATCTACCGCGAATGGCACAGAGTCCTCGCCGAGTACGACGGCGACCGCATGCTGGTTGCCGAGGCCTGGGTGGAGCCTGCTGAGCGCTTGGCCCGGTACGTGCGCAAGGATGAAATGCAGCAGGCCTTCAACTTCGATTTCCTCTTGGCAGGCTGGGACGCGGAGCGCATGGCGGAGGCAATCGAATCTTCGTTGGACGCGGCGGGATCCGTCGAGGCTCCTTCCACTTGGGTCTTGAGCAACCACGACACGGTCCGACACCCCAGCCGCTTCGGGCTGGAAGATCCCACCACTTTCCCCAAGGGAATAGCGGCGGAAGACGAACAGCCCGACGCCGCCCTGGGCCTCGCGCGGGCGCGCGCGGCATCCATGGTGTCGTTCGCCCTGCCTGGCTCGGCCTATTTGTACCAGGGTGAGGAACTCGGCCTTCCGGAGCACACGTCCCTGCCGGCCGAGGCTCGCCAGGACCCATCATTCTTCCGTACCAAGGGCGTGGAGCGCGGCCGCGATGGGTGCCGCGTGCCGCTGCCCTGGAAATCCGCGGAACCCGGCTTCGGATTCTCGGAAGCGGCGTCGGCAGGTACGGGCGGAGCCGGTACTGCCGGTGGAGCGCCTGCGGCGCCCTGGCTGCCCCAGCCCGAAGCGTTCGGCGAGCTGGCGGCGGACGTCCAGGCCGGCGTCGGGGGCTCCACCCTGGAGCTGTACCGCTCCGTCCTCGCATTCCGCAGGGCCCACGGGCTGGGTTCGGGCACGTTCCAGTGGGCCGAGGAGCACGATCCCGCCAACGGAGTCCTGGCCTTCCACAACCGGGACGTGCTGGTAGTGGTCAACATGGGGACTGCAGCTCTCCCCGTACCGGCAGGGCTCCGGGTGGAGCTGTCCAGCGATGGCGGCTCGGGCGGGGCTTCGATTGTCCCGAACAGCGGGGCGTACATCGTGGCGCTTTAGGGGACGTCGTTCCTGACCTTCTTTCGCACGGAAACGGGGCCGACACGCAGCAAGTTGTGCGTGTCGGCCCCGTTCTCTAGCCAAAGAGGGTCAGGAAGGCGCCGTAATGATCCGGCGTGGAGCCTACTTGCCGCCCTTGAAGAAGCCGGCGATCTTGGAGCCGAGGCCCTTGGCGTTCTCGGCCACGTCACCAGCGAGGTCCTTGGCGTTGCCGGCAACGTCACCCGCGATTTCCTTGGCTTTCTCAGCCACGTCACCCGAGAGGAACTCCTTGACGTGCTCCGCGGCGTCGCCGGCAAATTCCTTCGCATTCCCGACCGCCTCGCCGGCAAATTCCTTGACGTGCTCAGCGGCATCGCCTGTTGCGTGCTTGGCCTGTTCAGCTGCGGCTTCGGCGCTTTGCTTGATGTTGTTGACTTCTTCGCTCATGGTTTTCTCCTTGTTCCTGGTCCAAAGTGTTCTGGTCCATCGGCTTGACTCGGACCCAAGGTCCGGTGCCGGCCGGGGCAAGCCCAACCAAAGGGAAGAGTTCCCCCTACCCTTCAAACTATGGCCCCACGGACACCTCTGCAACGCAAAACGCCCGGGAAAGGAACATGGCTATCCGATTAACAACGGTTGCGTGTCAGTTCAACGAACGCGCTCGGCCTTGCTGAACCTGGTCCTCGCGCCGGCCCCGATATGAATCAACACGGGAGTCTTGCGTCCCACCACTATGTCCAACGCCTCCACGAGCCTGGAGACGTCAGCGGCCAGCGTGTGCGGGGAAACGCCTTGACGGGGCTGGACCCTGATCCGGAGCCCGGGACTACCGTTGACCTCGTAGGTTGCCACCGTGACGCCCGCGAGATCCGTACGTTCCGCGAGGGCCGCCTTGAGCGCCTGTTCGGCAAGGTTCCCGCCGATGCTGACATCGCCGGCGGTCCGGGCGTCATCGTACTCGGACACGATGAGGTTTGCCCGGCCTTTGCCTTGCTGCGACACCCAGGCCACCATGAGCACGATCACGACAACCAGCACCGCTGCTGCGGCAACCCAGAGCCAGCTTTCCTCCCGTCCTGGAATGCGGGTCTGCTCAGAGAGGTACTTGGCGTGTTCCCAGAGCCCGGTGGACCAGCCTTGCCACCAACTTCCCACGGCGGGAACAGTGGCGAGCAGCATCAGGAGAATGCCGATGGCCAGCAGCTTCAGGCCAAGGATGCCGATCAGGATGCGGTTGAGGACGTGCGGAGTGCCGTTCATGCCCCGATCACCCCCGACGTAGCGACATTGACACGGACCGAAGGCATGGGCGAAGGGGCCATCTTTTGAAGTTCATCCTCGACGGCGGCAAGGACCCGTTCCTCGTGCAAGGGCACGCCCGAGGTGGGACGGACGTTGACCACAACCAGCCGTTGGGAAACCACCACCATGACTTGCTCCTGGGTGACATTCGCCGCCGTCCGGGCAGCGCGGGCCAGTGCAGAAGCGATGACCTCGTCGTCCACCACAACTCCGGCCCGGGGATCCTCAAGCAAGTGGCGGGACTTTCGGCCGGGCAGGACCGCGTTCAAGAAGAAAATCAGGCCCACCATGGCCACGACGCCGCCGAGGGAACCGAGCAGCAAAGGGGAAATCCCTCCTGGCAGGGCGGTGAGCCGTTCAGCAGCCGTCTGCGGATCGATGAGCCACGGTGGTTGGCCAATGGCGCGCAAAGCGGATTCGAGAAGCGCATAGACACAGGCCGCGATCACAACGGCCGCGGCCAGCCCCGCCATTCCCGCGCGGGAGGAACGGGTCTCGCGCTTGAGGATGCGCCGGAGTCCGACGTCGATGCGGTCGCCGAAATCGGTGGTCCCTGGTGTCTGGATGCCGGGGGTCTCGCCGTCGGCCGTCTGCGCGTGCGTAGCGTCCGCGTGGCTGCGCCGGGCGTGCGGGGTCTGGGCGTGGCTCATCGGACGCGAGCTCCTTCGCTGATGCGTGCGCCGCTGATCCGGATATCCACGCGGCTCAAGGTGGAACCACTGAGTTGGGTGACGCGCTCAAGAATGGCCGTTTTGGCAGCTACGGCCCGCTCCCAGACCGTGCCCCGATATCCCGCTACCCGCAGGGGGTCCCTGAGGACTTCCGTCAGCGAGGGCACACGGATCGGGGCGACAACCGAGAGTGCCAGGAGGCCGTCGTCGTCCGACCATTCGGCCCGGACATCCTGCGCCGAGACACCGAGCGCTTCCGCGGCGGCCGCCTGGGCCAAAGTGGTGAGGGCCTGGGTGCTGATTCGGTTGTGGCCAGCCAGGGAGACGGCTGGCTGCACAGCCTCAGCCGTGGAACTCATGACGATGAACGGCGGCCGGTGAGGGCATCCAGCACGGTGCGCAGGTCAAGCTTTCCGTCCGCGGCGCGGCCGAGAAGCGCACCGATGCCCATGAAGAGAAGGGCGATGATAAAACCCCACAGCCCGAATTGGAAAGCCATAAACGCCACGAAGGCGCCGATCCCGATCCCGACAACAGTCATGCTCACTGGAGTGGCTCCCTTTCCGATAATGCGCCTTTTGTTCCGGCTTTGATGGGCGGAGCGACGTAGACGTCGTTGATCTCAACGTTGACCTCAATGACTTCCAGGCCCACCAACGATTCGACCGCCCGATAGACGGCCGCGCGGACCTGGTTGGCGACATCATGCAAAGGGTATCCATAGACGGCCACAAGATTGATGTCCACGGCCACCTGGGTTTCTCCGACCTCGGCGCGGACACCCGCAGCATGGTCCTGGCTGCCGACGGCATCGCGGATGGCTCCGAGGGCGCGCGAAGGAGCCGATCCGAGGGAATAGACACCTGGAACAGCCCTGGCGGCAATACCGGCAACCTTGGCGACAGCGGAATCCGAGATCACTGTGCGGCCACTTCCTGCCACCGTTTGCCGGTCCTCGGATACCGGAGCCCCAACGGCTTCCGGTTCAGGCGCGGTGTAGCTTTCCTGCTGGTCCATTTAGCCCTCCCCTTCTCTTGAGTACCACCCTAGCGCTTGGCCAAGACAAGGCGGAGACAAGCCGGCCGTCGCCGTGAGATTCTGCTGGATCACTCCGAGTCGTGTAGGTGGCCGGCCGCGTGATTCCAAGGCTCCGGGGTTTGTCCATTCGAGTGATTGAGCAGAATCCGTCGCGTAGGCGTGAAAATGGCGCGTGCGCATGGATATATTCGCCCTTTTAGGCACAAACTGAATAACCCCAGGCTTTTCCACTGCAGGTTAAATGAAGAAAAGCGCCAGTTCCGAAGAACTGACGCTTCCCAGTGGTGGCTCCGACCGGCGTCGATCCGGTGACCTTTCGATTTTCAGTCGAACGCTCTACCAACTGAGCTACAGAGCCTTAGGTGACAATGTCACCATGATTGCCGGAATTCCTTCCGGCAATCAAAGCGACCCTGACGGGACTTGAACCCGCGACCTCCGCCGTGACAGGGCGGCGCGCTAACCAACTGCGCTACAGGGCCTTGCTTGTAGTATCTCTACTACGCTTGCAGTATCTCTACCGCTTTTTTCAAGGCTTCCAGCTTACCAGACTTTTCAGCCTGACTTGACCAGTTCCTTGCGTACCCCCAACGGGATTCGAACCCGTGCCGCCGCCGTGAAAGGGCGGTGTCCTAGGCCGCTAGACGATGGGGGCCTGGAACAATCCGAATTCGCGACGGTCAACAACGCTATGCGTTTACCGCTTCTCGCTCGTCCGAACTGGACTCTAAAACTTTAGAGCATAGTCGGGGATATTCCCAAATCGCACGTCGCGGAACGCAAACCAGGACGCAAACCAGAACGCAAACCGGCCTCAACACCCGGTTCAAATCCACTGCACCAGAGTTGGCGGTTTCTTGTTGAAAGACGTCCGAATTCCGCCAGTCCGTGGTGCCCCTCGCGGGCTAGATTGGCATCATGGCCGCAAGCACCCCAATCTCTCCGGCGACCACTCCCTCCCGGACCATCAGTAAGCTCGGCATCGCCGCCGTCATCGTCACCGTTGTCCTCTGGGCATCCGCCTTCGTAGGCATCCGCGCCGTGGGACCCAGCTTCTCCCCCGGCTCCCTGACGCTCGGACGGCTGGTGGTTGCCGCCGTCGCGCTCGGCTTTGTCGCCCTGCCCCGGCTCAAGCGCTGGCCCAGAGGCCGCGAATGGCTTCCGATCCTGGCCTATGGCGTCATGTGGTTCGCGGGCTACAACCTCGCCCTGAACGCCGCCGAGCACATGCTCGATGCCGGAACGAGCGCCATGCTCATCAACGTCTCGCCGATCCTGATCGCCGTCCTCGCCGGCGTCGTCCTGAAAGAAGGCTTCCCGCGCTGGCTGATCATCGGCAGCCTTGTGGCATTCGGCGGTGTTGCGCTGATCGCGCTCGGTTCGGGACAGCGCTCGACGGCGGATGTCGCCGGAGTGTTGTTGTGCCTCCTTGCCGCTGTGCTTGCCGCTGTGAGCGTGATTGTCCAGAAGCCCGTGCTGCGCACGTTCTCCGCGGCACAGGCCACCTGGTTTGGCATCATGGTGGGGGCCGTGTGCTGCCTGCCGTGGGCCGGCCAACTGGTGGCCGAAGTGCAGGCAGCGCCCCTTCCAGCCACTCTCGGCTTGGTGTATCTGGGGATCTTCCCCACGGCAATCGCTTTCACGACGTGGGCCTATGCGCTGTCCCTCATCGAGGCCGGGAAACTCGCCGCCACGACGTACCTGGTTCCGGGCACCACGATCCTGATTTCCTGGGCGGTCCTCAAGGAGATCCCCACCATCTGGGGCCTCGTGGGCGGCGTTATCTGCCTCGTGGGTGTCGGGCTGACGCGGCGCCGCTCCCCCAAAGGAAGCCGCTCCCGCTAAGGTTCGGCGTCAAGAAGCCGGGCGACCCGGGGCCAAGGAGCCCCGCCGCCGTCGAACCCCTGCCGCTGCTACCTTGCCATCCCGGCAAGAAGCTCGCGGTGCGTGGGCGGGTTGGCTCCAGGCCGCCCCACGGTAATGGCTGCGGCCATGGAGGCGGTCTGCCCGATGCGTTCGAGGACCGTGGGCGCAAGCCCTTGGCTTCCGCGCAGCAGCAGCCCAAGAATCAGCGCAGACATGTAGGAATCGCCGGCGCCGATCGTGTCCGCCACCACCGAGGTCACAGCGGGAACCGTCAACTGAGTGTGCGGCGTCGCCATCAAGGAGCCTTCGGCGCCTCGCGTGACCACCGCCAGGCCGGCACCGAGGCCCAGGATGTGCTTGGCAGTCTCTTCCAAGGACTTGCCGGGGTAGAGCCAGAACGCGTCGTCGTCGCTGAGCTTCACCACGCTGGTCAGCGGTATGAGCTCCTCGAAAATGCGGAGAGCCTCACTGTGGCTGCCGAGGAGGTCCGCGCGGATATTGGGGTCGTACGTGACGATGCAGCCACCTTGCGCCTGCTCCAAAAGGTTCCTGACGACGCCGGCCCCGGGCTCGAGGAAGGTAGCGATCGAACCCGTGTGCAGCACCTTCGGGGCGTAAGGGAGTGCCGCAGGAGCCAGCTTCCACTCAATGTCGAAGGTGTACTCGGCCGAACCGTCCGCGGCGATCTCCGCCGTCGCCGTCGCGGTCTTCGCGAGCGATTGCGAACCCGGCAGGACAACCACACCGGCGCTTGCCAGATGCGCCGCAATCGACTCGCCACGGGAATCGCGCCCGACGGCGGTCAGCAGCCCGGCTTTCACGTCGAGCCGCCCGAGGCCGTAGGCGACGTTCGCCGGCGAGCCGCCGGGGTATTCCGTCTGCCCTCCGGGCGAGTTCACGATGTCGATGAGCGCTTCGCCGACCACGACGACGTCGAGCGGCTCGGACGCAAGGTGCGAGTGGTTCATGCGTTTCCTGTTCCTTGGTTGGGGAGTTTCAGTGGCTAATAGTGGTTTTCAGGGGCGCCGCCACGGAATGGCGTTCGACGAGGGGACATTCAAAGTATTCGGTACTGCCGTCGCGTTCGGCACCGGCCAGCAGCAGTTCGATGGCGCGCCGGCCCATCTCAAGGAAAGGCAGTTCCAGCGTGGTCAGCCCGGGCCGCAAGTGCGGGGCGAGCGTTTCCTGGTTGTCGAACCCCACCAGCGACACATCGTGCGGGATCGACAGTCCGAGTTGGGCAAGCGCCTGGTAGCTGCCCCACGCGGTGCGGTCGTTGGCGCAGAAGATGGCAGTGGGCGGCTGCGGACCCGTCATGAGTGCCAAGGCGTTGTCGAAACCGCCGGATTCATGCCCATCGCCGATGCGGTGGAGCCAGGGGTCGGGATGGAGGCCAGCCTCCTTGAGCGCTCGGAGATAGCCCGCATGGCGTCCGACGGCGGCAGGAAGCTCGCCGTCCACCGCGCCGATATTGATCATCGCGATACGCCGGTGACCGGCGTCCACCAGCCGTTTGGTGGCGGCGTACCCGCCCAGCTCCTCTTGCGGGGCGATGCTTGGAAAGCGTCCGGATCGGTCGCGCGAATTGAGCACGACGGCGGGCACCTCCGCCAGGACGTCCGGCACGTCAAGGACCCGGTGGTACATGGCGGCGTAGACCACTCCGGCCACCTTGTAGGACAGCATGGTCTCCAGCGAAGCGGCCTCGAGGGCTTTGTCCCCGCCCGTGTTGACGGTCAGGAGGAGCAGCCCGGCCTCCCAAGCCCGGGCTTGGGCACCCTCGATGATCTTGCCCGCGAATGGCGCCGTGGCCACGAAGTCGCCGACGAAGCCGATCATCCCGGCAACGCCGTCGCGGAGCACTTTGGCGTGGGCGTTGGTCCGGTACCCCAGTTCGACGGCGGCAGCATGGACCCTTTGCCGGGTTTCCTCCGAGAACCTGGTTCCCGCGGCGTCGTTGAGCACCAGCGAAACCGTGGCCTGGGAAACACCGGCCGCGGCAGCGACGTCATTCATTGTCGTGCCGGAGCGGCTGCCGGGTCGGGTCATGGGCTGGCCTGTCTGCTGGGAACTCGGGTGTGCTTGTCACAGGATCCGCACGACTGGCTGGGCTTAACCTGGGGCCCGGTTATACGAATTACCAGCCCGGAAAACTGTAGCTGTCATCACATCCGGCGTCAATGGCCGGGCTGCGGACTAGAGTCAGAACATGCCCGCGAACTTACCTCCCGGCCTGCCGATCGTTCCCGACGGCGATGCCCCTGGCGGCCAGCGCATTTCCTCCCCGCTCCCTGGGGCGGGTGCGGTCTCGTTCAATACCGTTCCGTTCGAGATGTCGCCGGAAGACTTCGAGGCGGCCGTCAGCGATGCCCTGCTCCTCATCCCGGACAAGGCGGCCCGGGCCATGGACAACGTGGCCATCTTCATCGAGGACGACTACATCCCGCAGCCCGGGGACGCACCGGACACCGTACTCCTGGGCCTGTATGAGGGCGTGCCATTGACGGAACGGGACTCTTGGTGGGATGCCGGTTCCCTCCCGGACCGGATCACCATCTTCCGGCAACCGATCCTGGATATCTGCGAATCCCGCCAGGAAGTGATCGACGAGGTGGCCATCACGGTGATCCATGAGATCGCCCACCACTTCGGCATCGGCGACGACCGTTTGCACGAACTAGGCTGGGGATAGCCTTGTAGGCATGGGGCACGATCACGACCACTCGCACGGCGGCACCGCAACCGGAAAGCATCGGAAGCGGCTGATCGCTGTCCTGGCCATCACCCTCGGAGTGGTCCTCGTCCAGGTGGCGGGCGCCGTCGTCTCCGGTTCCCTCGCGCTGCTGGCTGACGCGGGCCACATGCTCTCCGACGCCGCCGGCGTCTTCATCGCGTTGCTTGCCGCCTGGATAGCCACCCGGCCGGCGAGTGATCAACGCACCTACGGGTACCAGCGCGCCGAGGTCCTGGCCGCGCTGGCCAACGCCCTCATCCTGATCGTGATCTCAGTGGTGATCTTCATCGAGGCACTCCGCCGTTTCGGGGAGGCACCGGAAATCCGCACCGACGTCATGCTCTTTGCCGCCATTCTGGGTGCTGTCGCCAACCTGGTCTCGCTCCTCATCCTGCGAGGAGCCCAGAAGGAGAGCCTGAACGTCCGCGGCGCCTACCTCGAAGTCCTCGGTGACCTTTTGGGTTCGTTCGCTGTCATCGTGGCTGCGATTGTCATCATGGTCACCGATTTCCGGGCGGCAGACCCCATCGCCTCGATCCTGATCTCGCTCATGATCCTGCCCCGCGCCTGGCACCTTTTGCGCGATGTGGTTGATGTCCTGCTGGAGGCCACGCCCAAGGGTGTCGAAGTCAAAATGATCCGCGAACACATCCTCTCCGTTGAGGGCGTGGTGGCCGTTCACGACATCCACATCTGGACGATCACCTCGGGCGTTCCGGTCTTCTCGGCCCACGTGGTGGTTGAGGACCGGATCCTGGACGCCACCGGTGCCGACCGGCTCCTGGACCAACTCGGTTCCTGCCTCGGCTCGCATTTCGACACCGAGCACTGCACCTTCCAACTGGAACCGGCCGGCCACTCGGCGCACGAAACCCACCAGCACGCGTAGGGGCCCAGCCTAGCGGGGCTGGATGGCCACCGTCCCCGTGGCGCCATCCACCGTGACCGTATCGCCTGAACTGATCCGGGAAGTGGCATCCGGGACGCCCACGACTGCGGGAATCCCGTACTCACGGGCCACGACGGCTCCATGGGAGTTGGGCCCTCCCATCTCCATCACGAGCCCTCCGGCGGTCAGGAAGAGCGGCGTCCAGCCGGGATCCGTAGAGGGGGCCACCAGGATTTCTCCCGGTTCGAGATGCGCGCCCACCGGGTCCATGATCACCCGGGCAACTGCCGTCACCGTTCCCGCCGAAGCCGGGGTTCCCAGTAGCGTGCCGTCGGGCAGCGCGCCATCCGACGCTGCGGCCCCCGACGCCGGAGCCCCAGTCCCGCTGCGCAGGAAACCGGCGGGCAGGGCTTCCGGCTCGGTGCCGTCGGAGAGCAACACGCGTGGCACATGCCGGCGCCTGAGTTCAAGGTCATAAGACTCGCGCCGCCGTGCCACCAACTCGTGGAGATCCGTGCCATCCAAGCCGCGGCGGGCGTCGTTGAAATCCAGGAAGAAGACGTCGCCCGCGTCTCCGATGACTCCCGCTTCCGCCAAGGTCTCCCCTACTTCCGAAACCTGGGCGCGGACCGCGGCGAAGCCAAGCACAAGGTGGTACTTGGGAAGCTCGCGGAGTCCCGCAAACATGCGTGTCCGTTCGAGTGCCATTTTCACGATCCTGGCGTGGAGCGGACTCTTGGACCGCGCACGGGCCACCAGAACGGCGAGCTGCTCCTCGGCGTCGTGGGCTGCTTTTTCGAACTGTTTGTCCGGCGCAAGGCGGGGATCGTCGAGGCGAAGGTAATTCACCAGCACTCCGATGATGTGGGTGGGGTCGTCGGACCAGCGGGGCATGCCCAGGTCGATTTCCGCGACGGCCCGGTGCCCATAGTCGCGCAGGAACGAGGCCAATTCCAATTGCGCGACTGCGGGCAGCCCGCCGTCGCGGTAGCTCTGCGCGAGCACAGCGGGATCGCCGCCGGTAAAGGCCTCCGCTGAAGCGGGGTCGTCGCGGATGCTGGTCGAGAGCCGCCACAGGGCAAGGTCCATTTCGGTGGTGATGTTGTTGGGCAGTCCGCGGATGATGGTTTGTAGCTCACCCCAGGAGGCCTGTTCGCCAAGTATCTTCCGGACTAGCCCCATCATCGCGAAGCCGAGCGCTACCGGGGGCAGGATATTGGGCAGTATGGGGAACAATTCCTCGCGCAGTATCCGCTCGGCGTGGTCCAGCTTTTCACGAGGGGTCGCATCGGCGGGGACTTCATGCGTGGCCTTCAGCTTCCCGCCCAGCCGTTCCACCTTGTCGAGGGCAACGTCGGGTCGAAAGAGCGCCCGCAGCAGCGTCTCGGGGAGGCGGAAGCGGAGCACGATCGGCCCAACGTGCCTGAGCAGTTTGAAAGGCGTCTTGCTGGTGACGGCGAACCGCGGGTCGTCGAACAGGGCGCGTACGATGGCCGCCGAACGTGCTTCCATGACGTCGAAAATCCTGGGCACAATGGCGCGCCCGGCCTTGCTCCGGAGCACCGAAGTGAGGTCAAAATAGATCCGTTGTCCCGCCTCGTAATAGGGCGAAGGCCCGTCCCGCGGCTCGGTGACCCGGAATCCCGCCGCGCCGGCCACCGAGGACCCCATGAGCCTGATGCCCGCGAGGCCCATGGGAGTCAGGGGACGGGTGAGGCCCTGGGCGAGGCTGAAGCAAAGGTATGCGTGCGGGCCGGGGACTGCGGGTTGCCGGGTCATTTGCGGGTAGAGCGTGGTGATGGGGCGCGCTTGGGTGAGCCACAGTTTGCCGTCGCCATCGATGGCCCATTCAGTGTCCTGCGGTGCTCCGTAATGCTCCTCGACGCGCTGGCCGAGGACAGCGAGCGCCCTGATCTGGGAGTCGGCAAGGCAAGCGTCCCCGGCGGTTCCGTCTTCGGTTCGCGGAGGCGCGCCGAAGGTTCCGGGCGAATCGAGCCTTTCGGTCCCGCCGCCAGGAATGGAGCGAATCACCAGTTTCCGGTCGCCGATCCGTCGTTCCGTGATCCTGCCGGTGAGCGAATCCACCACAAAGTGGTCCGGATTCACGGCGCCCGAGACGACGGCCTCACCAAGCCCGGGATTAGCGTCGATGACCGCCTCGCGGCGCCGCCCGGTCACCGGATTGGCCGTGAACAACACCCCTGCAGCCTCAGCGTCCACCATCCGTTGGACGACGACGGCGAGCGTCACCGTGGCGTGGTCGATCCCGTTGCTTGACCGGTAGCTGACTGCCCGGTCCGTCCACAGGGAGGCCCAGCACTTCCGGACGGCCTGCAGCACGGCGTCGGCCCCCACGATGTTCAGGTAGGTGTCCTGCTGTCCCGCGAAACTCGCAAAGGGCAGGTCCTCGGCGGTGGCGGAGGACCTAACGGCCACCGGGGCTTCCGGGCCCAGTGCGGAGTAGGCCAAGCGAACGGCACGTTCGACGTCGGCGGGCATGCCGGCGTCGAGCACTGCTTCCCTGGCGCGGGCCGCGAGGGAAGCGAGCCCCTCAAGGTCGCGGGGTTCCACGGCCTCAAGGCCACGGAGAAGGTTTGGGAGCGCAGACTCGGGGCTTCCATCGGGCTGAAGCGCGCGCCGGTAAGCCTCGGTGGTCAGGCAGAATCCGGGCGGGACCGGTAGTCCCGCCCAGATCATTTCGCCGAGATTGGCAGCTTTGCCGCCGACCTCTGGAAGCATGGTTGCCCGGATCCGGCGCAGCTCGACGATTAAGCGCGATGCTTCCCCGGGCTGTGCGTGCTCCGCCATTGCCGTCCGCCTGCGTCCACCGGTCCTTGGGCTTGCCTGCTATGCGGCGCCGAGCATGGGACCGAATTTGACGCGGTCCGCCAGCCTGGGATCCTCGCGGTCGGGAACAACGAGCACGGGCCCTTTGGCATGGTGCAGGACTCCGTCCGACGTCGATCCGAGGAGCATTCCTGCGAAGCCGCCGCGCCCACGCGTACCCAGCACCACGAGTTCGACCCCGCGGCTCACTTCCACGAGGACTTCCACGGGCGAACCATCAAGGAGTTGCGTTTCCGCCGGGAGCTTGGGGAAGTGGCTCTTGAGCCACGCCAAGCCTGCGTCCAGCTGAACCCTGATGTCCTTGAAGAGTGCCTCCCGGTCCAGGGGTGCCGGAACCCACGCCAAGGAGCCGCTGTACTCGGGGACGGCGCAAATAACGCGTAGCTTCGCGCCCATGCGTTGGGCCTGCTCTGCTGCCTCCAAGACGGCGACGCGGGCCTGTTCCGAGCCGTCCACGCCCACCGCGACCACATTCTCAACAACGCGGGAGCCGGCCTTCGCACGCTCGGCCTTGATGTGCTTGTCCTCTGTGGTTTCACCCAATCGGTCCGCGCAGAAGAGCGGGACCGTCACGGTGGGGCACTTGGAGTGCGCCGGCAAGGCACTGCTCACGGAGCCCAGGAGCCTGCCCACGAACCCTCCGCGTCCCCGCGTACCGAAGACCAGGAGCTCGGCCGTTTCGGACAGATCGAGCAGCACGCCGGAGGCGTCTCCGTTCTCCACCGAGCCATCGACGTCAATGGCGTAGCCGGAGACCTTCTCAAGGGCTTGCTTGACTATTGCTTCCGCACCGTCCCGGATAACGGAGTCATCCACTGTGGCATAGCCGCCGTCCAGGCCGGAAGCCGCGAAGATGGGCACGGAGTAGGCCGTGACTACATGCAGGGGAAGCTGCCTGCGTTCGGCCTCGCGGGCGGCCCAAATAAGGGCGCATTGGCCGTGTTCGCTGCCGTCAACGCCCACCACAATTCCGCCGGGGGCAATGGATGATTCCTCTCCGTTGCCTTCGGTCTCTGGTTCATGGCTCTCAGAGTGTTTGCCGTGCTGGTCCATGGGGCCTGCCTCCTCGCACTGCTGGCTGATGTTGCGGCTATTCTGCCAGAGGCCGCGCCCACAACGTGTTTCTCGCTTGACTGCAGTGAGTTGCGGTCTCCAATGCTCACTATTCTCGTTTGCAAGGGCCGAATCAAGCCGGAAGAAGCCTATGTGGAAACCCGCCAGGGGTGTGGAAATCTGCCGAACCGTGGCGCGAAAAACGTGGCGGCAGACATGCCGATGCGGGGGCTATCCACCACGCGATTTCTTCTGTAATGTTCGAGGCACTGGTGACCGGGGATCGTGTTTTTCAACACATCAACGGCCATCATTCGCGACCGCTTGGGGACCCGGACGCCACCCCGGTGTTGCTTCGGCAACGCACCTTCAAAGAGGAGCCAAGCTGTGTCAACCATGCCTGCTGCGAGTACGGAACGCACCACCACCGTGGTCATCGGTGCCGGCATGCCCGGCCTGGCCGTGGCAAGCGAGCTCAGCCGTTACGGCGTAGACGCCATCGTGGTGGACGGGATGTATGTCCCCGGACCTTTGCAGGCGCTCAACACCGGCATCCTGCAGCGCTGCGACGCCGCCGACGCCGCGTGCCTCCAGGAGCGCAGCGAAATCCTGAGGCACCTGCGCAATTACGCAGCCAGTCACGGCCTCGATGTGCGGAGTACCACCCGGGCTGTCCGCCTCGATCGCCTGGACGAAGCTGCCGTGGGGACCGTGATTTCCGGATCGGTAGTTTCAGGCTCCTCGGGTGTCTCCTCGTACCAGTGGGCCGTCCACACCGCCAACGGAGTGCTGCTGGCCGACCACGTCGTTGTCACCCGCTGCGGGCAGAGCCAGTTGCGGCGAATGCTTGCCGAACTCGGCATCGCCATCGGCCAGAACCTCGTCGCGGCCATGCGCGCAATCGGAATGTACTTGGTTGGGGTCGGCGAACTTGCCACACCCACACCAAAGGAAGTCTTGCGCCAAGCCAAGGTGGTGGGCCAGGCGATTTCCGCCAAGGTCCACCCGGACAGCGTCCACGGGGCCCTGACGGGTACCTTTGCAGCTATTCCTGCCCTGGCCTAGAAAGAGTCCGCACAGAAAACCGAGGTTTGGGCGGACTCCTATGAGTCCTTGGAGTCCTCGTCCCCAGCAGCATCAGAGTCGCCGGAATCATCGGCATCCCCGGAATCCGCACCGGCCAGCCGGCGCCGTGCAGTGATGCCCAGGAAGACCAGCAGGCCCGCGGCCACCACCGCGAAGACCACAATGCTCCAGGGGAACGGCTGGGAGGCATCGGGCACCTTCTCGGGCGTCGTCGTCGAACCCGGCGCCGCAGTCCCGGCCGTGGGCACCTCCACCGAAGGTGCCGTGCTCGCGGAGCCGCCGCCCGCCGTCGTACTTCCTGCTTTGGCGGTGAAGGTGAAGGTGCCTTCGATCGGGTGTGAATCCGAACTGACAACTCGCCAGATGACGGTGAATACCCCGGCAGGAGCGCCAGGACGCAGCTTCTGCGACACCACGGCGTCCACAATCTCGACGGAACCATCTGCCCAGTTCTGGCCTGAGGCGTCGTTCACCCGGATCTGTGAGCCGAGCAGGAGCGGCCGGTTGTTGAAGGTGATGGACACGGAGTCCGGGACGCTGGCAACCGTTGAGCCGTTGGCCGGTGACGTTGACTCGGCGACGTCGTGCGCGAAGGCCGGTGCCGCCGAGAACAGGGCGGCAGAGAAAAGAACCGCTGTGGCAGCGACGACGACGGCCAGCAGCTGGCGGATAGGGCGCATGAGCGAATGACTCCCTTGGTGTTGGATTCCTTACAGACTAGGCGAATTCGTGGGAGGGCCGAAGCCACGGGCATAGGATTTGAGAGCACACTTCCCCGATCCCCGGAGACTTCCATGCTCAAGCAGGGCTCAGCCATCGACCGCTACTTCAAGATTTCGGAACGCGGATCCAACTACTCGCGAGAAATCCGAGGCGGCTTCGCGACGTTCTTTGCCATGAGCTACATCGTGGTGCTCAATCCTTTGATCCTCTCCGGGGCGGACTCGAGTGGCGCTTCCCTTGGCTTCGCCGCCGTCGCCGCCACCACGGCCTTCGTAGCCGGCATCCTGACGATCCTCATGGGAGCCTGGGCCAAGCACCCCTTCGCCATAGCTACCGGGCTTGGCGTCAACGCCTTCGTGGCAGTCACGATCGCCTCACATCCGGGCCTGACGTGGCCGGACATGATGGGCCTGGTGATGCTTTCGGGCCTGACCATGCTGATCCTGGTGCTCACGGGTTTCCGGACCGCGGTCTTCAAAGCGGTACCTGAGGCACTGAAAACCGCGATCGTGGTGGGCATCGGCCTCTTCATCGCGCTGATCGGCCTGGTCAATGCGGGCTTCGTGCGCCGTATCCCGGACGCCGCCGGCACCACGGTCCCGCTAGGCCTGGGCGTCGACGGGAAGCTGCTTGGCTGGCCCACCCTGGTATTCGTCGTCGGCCTTGTGCTGACCATCGCATTGGTGGTCCGCAAGGTGCGTGGCGCGATCCTGATCGGCATCATCGTCTCCACGGCCCTCGCGGCCATCCTGGAATTCACCCTGCACATCGGTCCGAGTTTCGATGGCAAGACCTACAATCCCCGCGGCTGGTCCCTGGTTGCGCCCAAGTTCACCGAGTGGGCCGCTCCGGACTTGTCCCTGATCGGCAAGGCGAACCCCCTCGGCGCGTTCCAGCATCTTGGCATCATCGCCGCCACGCTTCTGGCATTCGTGATCCTGCTCAGCATCTTCTTCGACGCCATGGGCACCATGGTGGGCTTGGCCAGGGAAGCAGGGAACATCGACAAGCACGGAAACATCCCCAACGTGGACCGTGTCCTGCAGGTGGACGCGCTCGGCGCAATCATCGGTGGCGGCTCGTCCGTGTCCTCCAACCAGATCTTCGTGGAATCCGGTGCCGGCATCGGCGAAGGTGCCCGCACCGGCCTGGCTTCGGTGGTGACCGGCCTGCTGTTCCTGGTGGCCATGTTCTTCACCCCGCTCATCAACCTGGTCCCGTTCGAGGCCGTCGCTCCCGCCTTGGTGGTGGTTGGTTTCATGATGGTGTCCCAGGTAGGCAAGATCCACTGGCAGGACTGGGGCCTTGGCATTCCCGCGTTCCTGACCATGTCCCTCATGCCGTTCACCTACTCGATCGCCAACGGCCTGGGCGCAGGGTTCATCTCCTTCGCACTCATCCGCACCTTCCAGGGCCGGGCCCGCGAAGTCCATCCGCTCATGTGGGCCGTGGCCGCGGCGTTCCTGCTGTTCTTCGGGATCGGCCCGGTCGAGGAACTCCTGGGCGTCAAGTAGGCCTTTCCGGAATACCGGACACCCGCGGCGTGCAAGCCGTGTTTTTCGGTACCGTCATGCGCTGAGCTTGAATCATGGAGATTTCCCCCGCTATCGCCGATGTCCGCCCGATGCCGTGGACCGGCCGATTCGACGGCGACGGCGATGAGCACCGCCGCTGGTGGCAGGCCGTGGCGCCCCACACTCCCGATGCAGCCGCCCCTGGCGCGGCGGGAGCGGGCTCCCGGCCCGCCGTCGTCGTGGGCTTCCGCAGTGACGAGGGCGTGCGGCGCAACAAAGGCCGTGTTGGCGCGGCGGCCGCCCCGGAGGCGATCCGGCATGCTTTGGGTCCGCTGGCTTTCCACCTGGACCGGGACGTGTTCGACGCCGGAGACGTCGTTGTGGAGGACGGCTCGCTGGAGGCGGGCCAGGAGCGCGCGGGCCGCGTGATTTCGGAATTGCTCGACGCCGGCAAGCTCACGGTGCTGCTTGGCGGCGGGCACGAAACTGCTTTCGCCAGCTACCTGGGCGTGGCTGGCTCGGAGGCCGTGAGGGGCGGCAAGCGCCTCGGAGTCCTGAACCTGGACGCGCATTTCGACCTGCGGGATGAGCCTGTGCCGAGCTCGGGCACACCGTTCCTGCAGATGGCTCGAGCGGAAGCCGCCGAGGGCCGCGAACTGAACTACGCCGTCGTCGGAATCTCTGAGCCCAACAACACGCGCACCCTCTTCAATACTGCGGACCGGCTGGGCGTTAAATACCTGCTGGACGAGGACTGCTCCGCCGAGGCCGTGCACAATTTCGTGGCGCAGTTCCTGGACACCGTTGACGTGTTGTACCTGACGATCGACCTGGACGTGCTGCCGGCGTCGGTGGCTCCCGGGGTGAGCGCGCCGGCGGCCTATGGCGTGCCGCTACCCATCATCAGCGCCGTGTGCAAGCAGCTTGGCGCGAGCGGCAAGCTGCTGCACTTGGACGTCGCCGAGCTCAACCCCGAGTTCGATATCGACTCGCGGACCGCCAAGGTGGCGGCGCGCTTGGTGAACACGCTGCTGGCGTAGGCGTTCCCCGTAGCGCCCGGGCCACCCACCCGGGCCACCCAACTGGCTCGCATTTGTTGTCGTTATGAGCCCTCAAAACGACATTAAGTGCTAGTTAGTTGGGCTGAGGCGCGGCAGTCGGGCCGCCGCGCGTGAAGCCGGCTCAGCCGACGGCGCGGAGCCTGACGGCGATGAACTGACGGCCGGGCAGCTCCAAGCGGAAGCGTCCTTCTGCTGCGTCCGGCAAGGTGTCGATGGTCATGTTCCAGGTGTCGATGATGTCCACCTCGTATTTCCGGCCGGCGGGCATCACGAAGTTCCGGTACGTGGGCTGGTTGAACCCGAAATAGCTGATCTCGTACTCGTGCCGGATGCCGGCGGTGGGGACGTCCCAGGCGCTGGGCAGAGGCTCGAGGAATCCGCCCGGGGTTTCCTCGAGGATGCGGCGCAGGAAGGCGATCCGCTCCGGGCTGCTGCCATGGAATTCGCCGCCCTTGGCCCACCACAGCACGTCAGCCGGGTGCATGTAGGTCTCGCCGTGGCCCACGTAGCCGCCCCGGACGGCCCCTTCCCAGAACCGCCGTGTCATTTCCTCGCCGGTGATGTTTCCCCAGCCCTGGTCGATGTTGCCCTCGTAGGCGCATTCGTCGATGACCACCGGTTTCTGCCAGCGCTCCCGCCATTCCCCGGTGAATTCGGCCGTCTTGTGGACGTCCTGGCGCTGGATGCTGCTGTGCGTGATCCACGGCCGGGAATAGTCGTAGAACGCATGGCAATTGTGGATGGACAGCAGGTGCCCGTTGGGATCGTTGGCCTGGACGATGCCCGCGAAGCGTTCCCAGTCCTCGGTGGTCTTGCGGAACAGGAGATCGTACTCGTTGGCCAGGGCCCACCAGATGTTCCGGTGCGAAGCCAGCCGGGCCACGACATATTTCAGGTAGCGGTCATCCTGGCCCGGGCTCATCGTGGAGAAGCCCCAGCGGTCGTACGCGTGGAACAGGATCAGGTCCGCCTCGATCCCCAGCTCCTCCAACTGCCCGATCCTGTGTTCCAGGTGCCGGTAGAACTCCGGGTTGGGCCGGTCATAGTCGAAGCCGGCAGCGAGCGATCCTTCGAAGGGGTAGAACTCCGGTTCGTTCTCGTTGAACAGGTAGGACTTCGGAAAAACGCACATGCGCATCTTGTTGAACGGACCAGCCGCCAAAGTATCCAGGGTCTGCTTCTCCAGCGCGTCGCCCTGGTGCGTCCACGCGTAGGACGTAGTGCCGATGGGCAGGTACGGGGTCCCATTTTCGTAGGCGAAGTGGAAGGTTTCGGCCACCCGGACCACGCCCTTCGCCCCTGCAACCGGCTCAGCGGCCATGAACACGCCGGCGACGCCGTCCAGCGAGCGCGCGTTGCTGGTGGTGGTGAACGTCCACTCCCCCGGGCCCGGAATCAGGAGCCGGACCTTGTAGCTCCCGTCGCCGTCATAGAAACCGGGCACACTCAGCGTGTCACCGGACGGCGCGGTGAACACGGCCCGGAGTTCGACGTCGGTGAACGGGTTGCCGTGCGAGGGCCCGGCCAGGGTGAGCTCGAAGCGCTCAAGGGCGGCCGCCGTCGTCGGGTACTCCGCCGCTGCGCTGCCGCGCACCACCGAGCCCGGCTCATAGTCCCCCGCCGGCGCGGGAAGATCGGCCGCCGCCTCAGCGGCCCGCTGGGCAACAAGATCCTCGGGTTCCAACTCGCCGAGGAGGCGCAGGATTTCCGCGGTTTCCCCGGGCTTCCCCTGCAGAGCGCCCTCGGTTCCCAGGATGGTGCCCACCTCGTGGAAGTAGAGCGTGTGCAGCGCCGGGCTGTTCACAAGCGTGGGGACGCGTTCGCTCAGGATGCGGTTGCCTTTCGCGTGCCGCATCACGAAGTACAGGGGGCTTTCAGCGGTGAAAGTGGTCATCTTTGCCTTCTCGGTTCAGTGTTCTCAGGTCAGTGTTCTCGTGGAGCAAGGGACGGGACAGCAGCGCGTGTGCCGCTCAGTGCAGACAATGCGGAGCCGATGTCTTCCTTGATGGGCGCTGGAGTGAAGATCAGCCCCTGGTTCAGGGAGGTCTGGCGGTACCACACGGTGTCCTTGCGGAATTGGGCGGCCGCGGCGGGATCGTGCGCGTCGATGGCCTGCCAGACTGCCGCATATGCCTCGGGATCGTCCATGATGGCGGACAGCGGCGAGTCCAGGGACAGGGCACCGTGCGCCGCGGCAGGAGCGGCGTCGGGCACGTCCCAGGAGTACCGGCCGGATCCCACCTCGAACTTTTCGGATCCGTCCGGCAAGGAAACGACGGCGGTAGTCCCCGGAGGCACGACGGCTTCCACGAGGATCCGCTCGCCGGAACGTTTCCAGGCCACGCTGGCCAGGCCGTACGGCGTCTCGTGTGAGGTGCCGGCATTCTGCAGGCTGCGGAGCGGACGCGGAGCGATGTGCTGTTTCCGGTAGCCCGGCGCAGCAGGAGCCAGGCCGGCAACGGTCCGGTGCATCCAATCGGCAATGGCACCGAGCGCGTAGTGGTTGAAGGAGGTCATTTCGCCGGGGTTGACCGTGCCGTCCTCCAGGATGGAGTCCCAGCGTTCCCAGATGGTGGTGGCGCCCTTGGTGACCGGGTAAAGCCAGGAGGGGCATTCGGTCTGGGTGAGCAAACGCTCGGCGGCCTCCATGTGCCCGGTGACGGTGAGGGCGTCCGCGATGAGGGGCGTGCCGACGAAGCCGGTGGCGATCCTGTAGCCGCCCAGCCGAACGAGTTCGGCGAGCCGGTCACCAAGTGCCTGGCGCTGAACGGGATCCGTGCTGATCCCGAACATGAGTGCCAGCGAGTAGGCCGTTTGCGCATCGGAAACAATGCGGCCGGAGGGCGTGACGTATTCGGCGAGGAACGCGCTGCGCACGTCTTCGGCGAGAGTTGAGTATTTGCCGTGGTCGTCGTCGGCGCCCAGCACGGCCGCGGCCTTGGCCGTGAGCTCGAGGGAACGGAAAAGGTAGGCGCTGGCCACGATGTCTCCATGGGTGCGGGCGGCGCCGGGCTTGTCCGGCGGTGCTGCCGGGTCCAGCCAGTCGCCCAGCTGCATTTGGCCCTGCCACAACCCGGAGCTGTCGCGGACGCGGAGCAACGCATCGGCCCAATCGCGCATGCTTTGGTACTGCCGGCCCAGCAATCCGCGGTCGCCGAAGCGTTCATAGAGCACCCACGGAACCACGGTGGCAGCGTCACCCCAGGCGGCCACCGGCGATTCCAGCATGCCGAGCACCGCCGGAACGACAATGGGCACCACGCCATTACGGTGGCTTTGCTCGATGGCGAGATCCTGCAGCCAGGAGCTGAGGAACCCCAAGGAGTCGTAGAGGTAGCTGGCCGTCGGGCTGAAGACCTGGATGTCTCCGGCCCACCCCAGGCGCTCATCCCGTTGCGGGCAGTCCGTGGGCAGCGCCAGGAAGTTGCCGCGCATTCCCCACAAGGCATTCTCGTGCAGTCGGTTCAGCATCGGGTCCGAACACTCGAACCAGCCGGTGCGGCGCATGTCGTTGTGGATGACGACGGCGGTGATCGCCGCCGGGTCCAGCTCGCCTGGCCAGTTGTCTACTTGTGCATAGCGGAACCCGTGGAACGTGAAGCGAGGCTCCCATTCCTCCTCCCCGCCGCCGGCGAGCGTGAAGCTGTCCGTAGCGGCAGCGAGGCGAAGCGGACGAAGGGACAGTTCACCTTCCTCCAGGACCTCAGCGTGGCGGAGCATGATCCGATGTCCTGCATCGCCGCTGACCCGGATCCGCAGGCGTCCGACCAGGTTCTGGCCGAAGTCCAGGACGGTGGCGCCGGAAGGCGTGGTCAGGACTTCCCTGACAGGCAGTTCTTCGATCCGACGGACCGGAGGCGCCACGGCGGGAGTTGCTTCCACCCATGACTTGGAGTCCGCAGCCCTGGAATTCACTGCTCCGGAGTCCAAGGAAGCGGGAAGCCAGTGCGAATCGTCGAAGCCCGGCGATGACCAGGAGGCCTCGATGCGCCGCGCATCGAAGGCTTCTCCCGCGTAGATGCCGCTGGAAACGAGTGGGCCCGCTGTGGTTCCCCGCCAGTCCGGTCCGCTGGCCACGGTTTGACGTGTGCCGTCGGCGTATTCGAGATGCAGTTCCACTTTGACGGCCGGTTGCTCGCCGTAGATCGGCTTGGCGAAGCCGTGGAAACCGTACTTTTCCGTGTACCAGCCTCCCGCGAGCCACACACCAATGGCGTTGGCCCCCGCTTGGAGGAGCGCGGTGACGTCGGTGGTTTCGTGGTTGAGACGGTCGGCGTAGGCAGTCCAGCCCGGTTTCAGAACTTGGTCATCCACTTCCGAGCCGTTGATTTCGGCCTGGTACACACCATGCGCAGTCGCGAACAGGGTGGCTTTGGCCAAGTCCGGGCCCACCGTGAATTCGTGCCGCAATTGGCCGGGCTGTCCGAGCGGAATCTCCACTCCGGCAAGGAAGGGCAGCCCGATTGCCTTGGCCTGCCACGGCCCGTCAAGGTAACCCCCCGCCAAAGTCAGGGGTTCGCTCCAAGCGGTTGTGCCGCCGTCGTTCCCCGAGACCCGCACCTCGACTGCCACCTGCTCCCCGGCGGCGATGGCCGCAAAAGGCCACTCCACCAGCACCGATTCAGGGCCTTCGTGCACTGCCGACTCGACAGCGCCCGCGCGGGTCAAGCGCAGTTCGGCACGGGCCTGCTGCCAATCTGTGCCGTCCGTGGCGACGACCCAGCTGAGCCGCGGCCGCGGATTGGCCACGAAGGCGGTATCAGTCCGGTACTCAGCGCTGAACCGGCTGACAGAAGTCTGGCGGAGACATGCTGGCTGCGGTGCCAGGGAGGTTGATGTCACGGATGGGCCTTTCGGAAAACGGTGGGTGGGTGGGCGCTGGAGTTCCTAGTGTGGTTCGCGGCCTTCGCTACGGAACCAGTCGAACGTGACCGTGCCGCGGCTCGCGAAGACGCCGGAAACGCGTCCCGTGAAGGAGGCGGCGGTTTCCGCCGAGAGGTAGCGGCCGTCCAGTTCGGCCAAAGTGAGCAGTTCGCCGTCGACAACTGCCTGGAGGGCGATGGTGTCCGAGCTCAGGTGCCCGAATCCCGCGCCGGATTCCGGCTGGCGGGTTTCGATGCGAAGTTCCAGCGGCCCGGCGGGAACCTGTCGCGTCCAGCTCTGTTCGATCGAGGAGATCCGGGCCCTTGCTGTGAGGGTGGTCCCGTTCAGTTCGATGGAGTAGTGGTGGGCCTCGTCATAACGGACGGCGAGGCCGCCGGCGTTCCCCTTCCCCGCGCTCTCCTCCGCGGCAAGGGGATCCAGTTCCTCGGACGATCCGGTGTCCACCAGGGCAGAGATGGTCTCCACCTGGTACCGCTGGCGGCGGCCCAGGAAGGAAGGCCGGGGATCATCCAGGCCGGTGCCGTCGCTGACCAGGGTGAGGCGCCCGGGGTTCTTCTCGGTGGAGGCGAACGTGCCGGGGAATCGCCGCACGGCGATCCAGCCGCCGTCGAGCTCCGAGTCCGCAAAGTGGTCCTCGAATTTGCCGCTGCCGGGGCGGGGGTTGAGGATGACCGGTTCGACCACCGGCCAGCCGTCCTCCCACGTGACCGGAGTGATGAAGGTTTCCCGGCCCAAGGCGGAGAAGGCCCGGGTCATGCCCTTGGGCCGCATGCCCAACAGCACCATGGCCCAGCCGCCGTCGGGCGTCTGCACGAGGTCGCCGTGGCCGGTGTTCTGGATGGGACGCTCGGTGCTGCGGGCGCTCAAGATGGGGTTGGCCGGGTTGCCCTCGAAAGGACCGGCCGGCGACGTCCCGCGGGCAATGCTGACGCTGTGTCCGCGCTCAGTGCCGCCCTCGGCGATCATGAGGTACCAGTAGTCGCCGTGCCGGTACAGATGAGGTGCCTCGGGGAACATCAGCCCGGTACCGGACCACACGCTCCGGGGCTCCTCAACGGCCTTGCCCGCTTCCAAATCCACGCGGACCTGGAGGATGCCGCCGTGCTCGCCGATGTTCCCGGTGACCGTGTCGAGTCCCGAGTACGTCATGTAGGCGGTGCCGTCCTCGTCCCAGGCAAGGTCCTGGTCGATGCCGATGGCTCCCTCAATGACGAGTCCGTCGCTCCACGGGCCGGAGGGGTTCTCGGCCGTGAACACCAGGGTCCCGCGTGCCATCGCGTCGGTGACAGCGACGTAGAAGAGGCCGTCGTGGAAACGGATTGTGGGTGCCCACGCGCCTCCAAGGGTCGGCACGTCCGTTGAGTCGAGCTGCCCTTCCCGGTCCACCACGTGGCCGATCCGGTCCCAGTTGACCAGGTCGGTGCTGTGGTAGATCGGGATGCCGGGGAGGTATTCGAAGGTGGAGGTCGCGAGGTAGTAGTCCTCGCCGACCTTGACGATGCTGGGATCGGGGTTGAAGCCCGGAATCAGTGGGTTAGGGAAGTTCATGCAACACCGTCCTGGTTTGAGTCGGTCTGGGTTGCGTCGGTCAGGGTGAGAACGGTTTCGAGCGGCAGATCGCTGACTGACGTGCCGATGCGGAGGCGGTAGCCACCGGGTTCGTACGTCCAGCCGTTGTCCCAGTAGGCCAGCAGCCTGGTGGGCACGTCGATTGCCGCGGTGAGCGTTTCGCCGGGTTCGGCCCACACGGGGGCGGAGGCGACGAGCCAGCGCACGGGACGGTCCACGACGGAGCCGGGCCGTTCGGCATAGACCTGCACCACCTGCTTGCCGGCGCGGTTGCCGGTGTTGGACAGCGTTACGGTCAGGGGCACGACGGCGCCGGGAACCTCGGTGCCGGGCGCTTCGGCGGCGTCGAGGGTCCAGTCGGTGTAGCCGAGTCCGTGCCCGAATTCGTAGGCCGGTTCCGTCCCTGCTTTGAGCCAGGCCCGGTAGCCGATGTGGATGCCTTCGGTATAGGCGAGTTCCCCGTTCGCGTCCGGGGTGGTGTTGATGACCGGCACGTCCTCCTGGGTCGCGGGCCAGGTGGTCGGAAGCCGGCCGCCGGGTTCGGCCGCGCCAGTGAGGATGTCGGCGAGGGCGGTGCCGAATTCCTGCCCGCCGAAGTACCCGATGAGGGTCGCGGCGACCTCGTCGCGCCAGGGCAGCAGCACCGGGGACCCGGAGTTTACCACCACCACGGTGCGCGGGTTGGCCGCCGCGACGGCATGGACCAGGCGGTCCTGCAGGCCCGGAAGCTCCAGGGTGGTGCGGTCGTAGCCTTCGGATTCGACGCGCGAGTTCGTACCGACCACGACGACGGCGACATGCGCCGCTTTCGCCGCTTCGACGGCGTCGTTGATGAGGGCCTCGGGGTCCGTGTTGTCCGCTTCGAGCCCGATGGTCACAGCCAGGGCGTTGCCCAGGGCGCCGCTGCGCCCGGCGAGGTCCAGTTCCACCGTCACTTCCAGCGGAACACCCGCCGTGGCCGCGAGCGAAACGGAGGCAGAGGGCGGGGCCAGGAACGCAGCGCCCAGGTCCGTGCCCGTCGCCTCGATGGATGCCTCATGCGCAAGGACCCCGTCCACGAAGATCCGCCCATGCCCCACGGTGGAGAAGCCCAGACGGATGGTGCCGGTCTCCTCCGGCGTGTAGTGGGTATGGAACTGGACCATGGAGGACTCCGCGATGGGGGCGTCCCCGCCGAACCAGACCAGCGCGGTGGAGCGGCGGTCCTCCGCGAAGAGTTCCTTTCCGGTGGACGCAAAGAAGCGTACCCGCAGCCCAGGGCCGCCGGTCACCGGGTTGGTGAGCTGATCGAGGGGCAGTTCGGCGATGCCTTCCTGCACCACCGCGCCCACGTTGTAGCTGACGTTCTCCGGGCCGAACGCTTCACGGATCCCGTCCAGCGGGGTGACGATCCTTTCCGGGACCACGGTCGCGGACCCGCCGCCCTGGGTCCTGGCATGGCGGGCATTGTGCCCGATCACCGCGACGCTGGTGACAGAGCCGGGAGCCAGCGGCAGCACGCCGTCGTTCTTTACCATCACGGTCCCGGCCACGGATGCTTCCCGGGCGAACGCGACCGGATCCTCCCGGTCCACCGGCTCCGCTGCCACGGGTTCGAAACCTTCCAAGGCGCCCACCCGGGCGGCGAGCTGCAGGATCCGCAACACCTTCCGGTCAACCGCGGCCTCCGAAACAGTTCCGCACTTCACCGCCAGCACGAGCGCCGAACCCCAGGGCCCGTCCGGACCCGGCATCACCAAGTCCTGGGAGTGCTTCGCGCTTTCCACGCTGCGCACCGCGGTCCAGTCGCTGATCACCACGCCGTCGAAACCCCACTCAGTGTTCAGCGGCGACTCGAGCAGCACGTTCTCCGTGGCCGTGGCGCCGTTGACCGAGTTGTACGCGCTCATCACAAGCCACGCCTTCGAGTCCACGATGGCCTTCTCGAACGCCAGCAGATACAGCTCCCGCAGGGCCCGTCCCCCCACCTTCACATCCACCGTGAACCGGTCCGTCTCCGAATCATTGGCCACGTAATGCTTCGGGGTCGCACCGACGCCGTTGCGCTGCACCCCGGCCACATACGCCGCCGCGAGCTCGGCAGTCAGGACCGGGTCCTCGCTGAACGCCTCGAAATGCCGGCCGCCCAGCGGGGAACGGTGCAGGTTGATCGTCGGGCCCAGCACGACGTCGACGCCCTTGCGGCGGGCCTCGACCGCCGACGCAGCCCCCAGACGGTCCGCCATCGCGGGATCCCAGGACGAGCTGATCGCCGTCGCGGACGGGAAGTTCATCGACGGCTGCCGCTCATCCCACACCTCACCGCGCACCCCGGTAGGCCCATCCGAGAACAACATCCGCCGCAGACCGATCTTCTCCACCGGCCAGGTGGTCCAGAAGTCCCGGCCCGTCAGCAACCGCACCTTCTCCTCCAGGCTCAGCTGGGCCAGGAGGGACTCAAGGCGTTGGTCGATGGTCTGGTCGGTGAGGAGTTCCATGGTGGCTTTCTTGTCTGTCTTGAGGGATGAAGTGTCGATGCTCATGCGGTGGCACCTGTGGTGACTGCGGCCCCGGCGGCTTCGCGCCGGGCGGCAATGATGTCCCGGTACCAGTACGCACTCCACTTGGGGATGCGGGCCTGGGTGCCGTAGTCCACGTAGACCAGCCCGAAGCGCTTGTCGTAGCCTTCGGCCCATTCGAAGTTGTCCATGAAGGACCACGCGAAGTAGCCGCGGACGTCCACGCCGTCGGCGATCGCCTCGCCCACCGCGGAAATGTAGCCGCGCAGGTAGTCGATGCGTTCGGGGTCGCGGACCTCGCCGTTCGGATCCACGTAGTCGTGGAACGTGACGCCGTTTTCCGTGACGTACAGCGGAAGGGAGGTGTACTCGGCGGCGACCCGCTTGAGTACCGCCTTGAGTGCCGCGGGCGTATTGGACCAACCGAACGACGACGGCGCAGGCTGCACATGCGTCCAGCTTGCCCCTCCCGGGGCTGCTTCGTCCGCGGAAACCAGCATGTTGGTGTAGTGGTTGATGCCGGCAAAGTCGCCGGGTGCCGAGATGATGGCCAGGTCGCCGGGCTGGACGAGGTCGTCGGCCGAGGCCCCTTGGCCCGTGGCGGTCAGGCCGTACTGGCCGTAGGCTGCGATGGTGGCGTCCGCGTAGCGACCCCGGTAGACAGGCTCCAGGAAGATCCGGTTGCTGACGGCGTCCCAGTATTCCGTAGCCTTGCGGTCGGCTTCGGAATCGCTGGCCGGGTTGAGGTTGCCGATGATATTGGTGATGCCCACTTTGGCCTCGGGGCGGCGGGCACGGAATTCGGCCAGCGCCAGGCCATGGGCCAGGAGCAAGTGATGGGCTGCACGCACCGCAAGGCGGTCATCCTTGAAGCCCGGGGCCTGCATTCCCCAGGAGTGGCCAAGGAAGGCCGCGCACATCGGCTCGTTGATGGTGATCCAATGCTCGGCGAGGTCGCCGAGGGCCTCGGCCACGAGTCCGGAGTACTCCGCGAAACGGTAGGCCGTGTGCCGGGCCGGCCAACCGCCGTCGTCCTGCAGTGTTTGCGGCAGGTCCCAGTGGTAGAGCGTCACGTACGGGGTGATACCGCGGGCGACGCAGCCTGCCAGCAGATCACGGTAGAAGCGCACGCCCTCGGGGTTGAGCGGACCGACGCCGGTGGGCTGCAGGCGGGACCAGGACAAGGACAGCCGATAGGACGGGATGCCCAGTTCGGCCATGAGGTCGAGATCAGCTTCCCAGCGGTGGAAGTGGTCGCAGGCGATGTCTCCGTTGTCACCGTGGATGGTGGTGCCCGGCTGGTGGGAGAAGGTGTCCCAAATGCTCTGGCCGCGTCCGCCCTCGTTGACTGCACCCTCGATTTGGTAGGCCGCGGTGGCCACGCCCCAGGCGAAGTCGGCGGGAAAAGCGGCGGCCGGGGAGAGTTCCGGGCTCGCGGACAGTGGCGGCTGCGTCATGGGCTCGCCTTTCGTGTGTCTGTGTTGCTCTGAAGGTGGGACTTGCGGCGGGTCAGGCCACGCCGGCTTGGACGTTCTGCTGGTGCTGGATGTCCAGCAAGCGGAGGCGGTCGGCGCGGCGTTGGGCTTGCCGGTCCGGATCCGGGACCGGGGCGGCCATGAAGAGTCGCTGGGTGTAGGGATGCTCTGGTTCTCCGGTGACTTGCTCGCCGTCGCCCCATTCCACGATTTCGCCGTGATACATCACGGCCACGCGGTGGCTGAGGTGGCGGACCACCGCGAGGTCGTGGGAGACAAAGAGGTAGGCGACGCCGGTGCGTTCCTGGATCTCGATGAAAAGGTCCAGCACCGTGGCTTGGGTGGAGAGGTCCAGGGCCGAGACGGGTTCGTCGCACACGATCAACTTCGGATCCAGTGCCAATGCCCGGGCGATGGCGATGCGTTGGCGCTGCCCGCCGGAGAACTCGCGTGGCAGCCGGTGGGCGGCGCCGTGCGGCAACCGGACCTGGTCCAGGAGCTCGGCGACCCGCTTGTTGGCGGCCTGGCGTTCCACTTTCCGGACCGTGAGCGGCTCGGTGAGGATCTGCTCGATGGTCATGGACGGGTTGAGTGAGGTGTACGGGTCCTGGAACACCACCTGGATCTCGTGGCTGAGCTCCTTGCGCTGGGCGCGGGTGGCTTTGGAGATTTCCTGGCCGCGGTATTTGATGCTTCCACCGGTGACCGGGGCGAGCCCCAGCACGGCGCGGCCCAGCGTGGTCTTGCCGGAGCCCGACTCCCCCACCAGGCCCACCGTCTCGCCAGGCCGGATGTCGAGGGAGACGCCCTTGAGGGCCTTGAACGGTTCCTTCCGGAAGCCCTTGAGGGGATATTCGACGACGACGTCCCGGACGTCGAGCAGTGTTTCGGTCATGGCTTCACTCCTGTCAGGCTGGTGAGGGATCCGTCTTTGCTCGGCCGTGCATTGCTTGTGAGGGGGCCACGCGGCGCTGCGTCCTCGAGGATCGCTTCCAGCAACTGCTTGGTATAAGGGTGGCGGGCGTCCTTGAAGATGGTCCGGACGGGCCCGGTTTCCACGACGCGGCCTGTCTGCATCACGGTCACGCGATCGCACAGATCGGCGACGACACCGAAGTTGTGGGTCACCAGGATGACGCCCATTTTCAGCTCGTCCTGGAGTTCGCGCAGCAGGTCAAGCACTTCGGCCTGCACGGTGACGTCCAATGCCGTAGTGGGCTCGTCCGCGATAAGCAGGTCCGGCTCGCAGGAAACCGCGCCGGCGATCAGCACCCGTTGGGCCATGCCTCCGGAGATCTCGTGCGGGTAGGCGTTGAAGGTCCGTTCGGGGTGGGGAATCCCCACTTTGGCCAGCAGGGCCAGTGCGCGCTTCCGTGCCTCCGCTTTGGATATGCCCAGGCATACCCGCATGGGCTCCATGAGCTGGCTGCCGATCGTGAACGCGGCGTCCAGGTTACTCATGGGTTCCTGCGGGATATAGGCGATGCGCTTGCCGCGGACCTTCGTCATTTCCTTCTCGGAGAGGCGGGCCAGGTCCGTGCCGTCGAAGACGATGGAGCCGCCGGTGACGCGTCCGCCCTGCGGCAGGAGCCGGAGGATAGAGAAAGCAGTCTGGGTCTTGCCCGAGCCGGACTCGCCCACCAGACCATGAACCTCTCCGCGGCGGACCGTGAGGCCCACATGGTTCACCACATGGGTGGTGGAACCGTCGGGCTGATCGTAGCCGACGCCCAGGTCGGTCACCTCCAGAAGGACCTCACCGGCGCTAGCAGTGCGTGCACCGGCGGGTGTTTCGGGATGCACCACGGCGGGCTCGCCGCGCTTGGCGGCAGCTTCTGCGGAATCGGCGACGGCGGCCCCCTTGCGGCGGCGCTTTACCGGCCCGCGGCTGCGCTCGAGTTCGTCGCGCATCGCATTGGCCAGCAGGGTCAGTGCGATGCAGACGACGCCGAGGACGAGGCTTGGCCACAACACCAGGGTGGGTGCCTTGTAGAGGTTGATGAAGCCGTCGTTGAGCATGCTCCCCCACGTGGGGATGTTCAGATCGCCCAGGCCAAGGAATTCCAAGCCGGCCTGGATGGCGATGGCGATGCCAAGGACCATGGCGGACTGGATGATGACGGGCGCGCGCACCACGGTGAGGATGTGGCGGCCGATGATCCGGAAGTCGCTGAGCCCGGAGACCCGCGCCGCGTCGACGTACAGTTCGTTGCGCACCGCCGTCACGCAGGCGTACACCAGGCGGAAGTAGGCCGGGGAAAGCAGGACGCCGAAGATCATCATGGACAGCCACATCGAGGGTCCGACGACGGCCCGTGCGGCCAACAGGATGACAATGCCGGGCATTGCCATGAGCAGGCCGGTGAGCCAGGAGGACGCCGAATCGAACCAGCCGCCGTAGTATCCGGCGACCAGGCCGCCCGTGACGCCGATCGCGACGGCGACCACGAGCGCCAACAGCGCCCCGGCCAGGCTGAACTGCCCCGCGAAGAGCAGTCGGCTGAAGACGTCGCGCCCGGCACTGTCCGCTCCCAGCACGTGGTCCGGGCTGGACTTGGCCAGGACCGACTGCAGGCTGGCCAGGCCGGGGTCATGCGTTGCGAGCACAGGTGCAAGCACCGCGGCCAAGGCCACGATCGCGAGGACCAGCATGGATACGGCGCCGGTGGGGTTCGTGAGGAGCTTGCGGAACAAGGAGACTTTGGCTGCCTGGGTGGGCAACGCGATGGAAGTGTCGATCATGACAGCCGAACTTTCGGGTTGAGCCAGCCTTGGGCGAGGTCGATGATGAGGTTGACGATCACCACGATGGCGGCGGTGGCGACGACGACGCCCATCACCACCGGGATGTCCCCCTGGCTGGTGGCGGCAACGGCGATCTGCCCGAGGCCGGGCAGGGCGAAAATCTGTTCAACGATCACGGCACCGCCGAGCAGGCCGATGAACTGGACCGCGAGGACTGCCAGGGCAGGACCGCCGGCGTTGCGCAGTACATGCCTGTACACCACCCGGTTGAAGGAGAGGCCGCGGGCCCGGAGCGTGCGGACATAGTCTTGGCGGAGGGCATCGATCAGGGATCCCCGGACCTGCTGGACCACCGAGGCGATGCAGCCGATCGAAAGGGCGATGATCGGCAAGGTGACCGTGGCCGCCCAACCGCCGAACGACGTCGTAATCGGTACATAACCGGTGGCCTTGAACCACTTGAGGTTCAAGGCGAACAGGGACACGAGTCCCAAAGCGATCAGGAAGCCGGGAATCGCGAAGCCCAGAACGCCCACGAACTGGACCACACGGTCCGCCCAGCCCCGGCGCACTGCGGCCAGGACAGCGATGACCACGGAGATCACCGCCGCGATGATGGTGGCGCCCAACACCAGCGAGAGGGTCACGGACACCCGGCTGGTGACGCCGGTGCTGACCAGCTGGCCGTTGAACCACGAGCGTCCAAGGTCGCCAGTGAGGGCGTGGGTGAGCCAATCCCAGTACTGGACCACGAGCGGGCGGTTCAGTCCTAGCTGGGAGGCCTTCAGTGTCACCTGGGCCTGGCTGGCTGTGGGGCCCACGATGCGGCGGGCGATATCGCCGCCACCCGCGTACAGCAGCAAGTAGGCGACCGTTGTAATGACGAACAGCAGGAGGACGCCCGAAAGCAGGCGGCGCAGCACGAAACGGTACATCAAAGTTCCTTAAGGGAAGGTTCCTGGGGCCGCCGGGACCGGGCCGCTTGTGTCAGCAAGTGGTCCGGTCCCGGCAGCTGTCCGCTAGGAGGCGGGAGAGAAGGACCAGATGAACGGGTAGGCGTTACCCGTCTGGACCTCGACCTTGGTCTTGGCATCGGTGACGAAGCTGGACTGCGGGCGGTACCACGGAGCGAACCATGCTTGCTCCACGATGTACTTGTTCAGTTCCTTAGCGGCGGCCGTCTGCTCATCCGTAGAACCGACGTGGATCTTGTTGATCAGCTCGTCCACTTTCGGGTCCTCGTACTTGTACGGGTTCCACGGGGCACCGGGAGCGATCTTCATGTTGATCAGCTGCCAGTCGGACTGCTGCTCCAGGATCATGTAGCTCACGCCATACTTCGGCGCCAGGAGGTCGGCGATGAAGTTGTTGCCGGTGTCCGTGAACTCAGCCGTGATGCCGACATCCTTGAGCTGCTGGGTGATCAGAGCCGGGAGGGTGTTGCCCATGAGCGCCGAGGACGGCAGCTTCAAGGTCAGCCCGCTGGCGTATCCGGCCTGGGCAAGCAGTTCCTTGGCCTTGGCGGGGTTGTAGGCGTAGCGGGAGTCCAGGGACTTGTCATAGGCAGCCGACGACGGCGGGAACACCTGGGTGGTCAGCTCGCCATAGCCCTGGCCGATTGACTGCAGCATCGCCTTGGTGTCGAAGGCGTAGTTGAGTGCCTGGCGGACGCGGACGTCCTTGAGCGCGGGGTTGGTGGTACCGGCCCGATCAAACAGGATGAGCCCTGCCCAGTTGAGCTGGAGTGGGTTGACCTTGTAACCGGCAGCCTGGATCTCCGTGAGGGTGTTGTTGTCAGCGGTGTTGGCGGCGTTGAGCTGCCCGGACTTGATGGCGTTCAGCAGGGAGGTCTGGTCGCCGTAGACGTTGAGGACCAGGTTGTCGTAGTGCACCAGGCTCTTGTCCCAGTAATTCGGGTTGCGGTGGTAGCTGTAGGACGTGCCGGTCACGGTGGCTGCGGTATCCAGCACATACGGACCGGAGCCTACGGGCTTGGTGGCGATGTCGGCGTTGCCGAAGGACGCCGGGCTCTGCATGAAGGACGCGTCCTTGGACAGGTAGTTCAGGAACGCCGGGTCCGGGGCGGACAGGGTCAGTTCCAGGGTGGTTGCGTCCACGGCTTTGGCAGTCTTCAGTGCCGCCATGAACTGTGCATCCGGAGACGTTCCTGCCTTGAAGCGTTCAAGGTTTTGCTTCGCGGCGTCGGCGTTGAAGGGGGTGCCGTCGGTGAACTTGACGTCATCACGCAGGGTGAGTGTCAGGACGGTCTTGTCCGCGTTGTACTTCCAGTCTTTGGCCAGCATCGGAACGAGCGAGCCATCCGGCTTCATCCGGATCAAAGTGTCGTACACGGCCTGGTAGAACGGCGAGAGGTTGGCGAACTCGGACTGGTTTGCAGCGAAGGTCTTGGGCGCCAACAGCGCGCCCAGGGTCAGGGTTTGGGAGGACTGGTCCTGGGGGGCGGCGGCTCCGCCACCACCACAAGCAGTGAGCCCCAGGGCAACAGCCGCAATGACTGCGGCCATTCGCTTGGATCGGAACATCTTTGGTCCCTTTCACGATCAGTGGCGTCCACCATGGACGGCCATTGGGAAAGACCGTAACATCAAAAACCTAGCGACCACTAGGTTTTTGACGAACTTTTTGAATCGTTATGAAATGTGACGATGCGCACAGCGGTTGACCAATTGATGGACTTATTAGAAATCGACGTTGTTAGGGTGGATTCATGAAAGAGACTGTGGGCGGCACCCCGCCCGAAACGGTGCGTCGAGGGCGCCGCGGCACTTATGCCAAGACGGAGGCGCGGAGGCAGGAAATCCTGAAGGCCGCTTTCGACGTCTTTTCATCCTCGGGCTACCGCTCAGGCTCGCTGAAAGACGTGGCGGACAAAGTGGGCCTGACCCAAGCCGGGCTCCTGCACCACTTTCCGAGCAAGGAAGCCTTGCTTGAGGCGCTCTTGACCTTCCGCGACGACGAGTCCGCAATCTACACCGGAGCCTTGGATGCCAAGGGTGCGGACCTGATGCATGCCATGGTGGATCTTTCCCGGCACAACACCACCATCCCAGGCCTCGTGGCCCTGTACTGCGTACTGTCCGCGGAAGCCACCGACCCCGAGCACCCGGCCCACCAGTACTTCCTTGACCGGTACGAGCGGGTACGCCACTTGCTGAGCGATGCCTTCTCGCATATGGCAAACGAGGGCAAGCTACGGCCGGGCATCGTGCCCACCGCAGCCGCACGCCAATTGATCGCGCTCATGGACGGTTTGCAGGTCCAGTGGCTTCTCGACAACGATTCCGTGGACATGCCCTCCGAAGTCGCGGCCTACTTGAACGCCGTCACGACAGAAAGCTTCTAACCCACCCAACTAGCTCGCATTTGTTGTCGTTTTGAGCCCTCTAAACGACAACAACTGCGAGTTAGTTGGGTAAGGCGGGGCGGCGGGGCTCCGGCTAAGGCGGGTGCCTCGCGTCACAGCGCCGTCAGGCCGCCATCCACGGTGAACAGCCCGCCAGTGGCGTACGCGGAGTCGTCGCTGGCGAGGAACACCATGATGCCTTCGACGTCGGCCGCGGTTCCGGGCCGGCCCAGCATCGTGGAATCCACCAGCCCGGCACGGCTCACGGGATCGTCCGCGATGGTCCGAACAAGCGGGGTCTCGGTGTAGCCCGGCACCACGGTGTTGACCCGGATGCCCGCGGCGGCGTAGTCGGCGGCAACAACCCGCGCCAAGCCATGTACCCCGGCCTTGGAACTCGTATACGCGGTGAAGGTTTGCCCGCAAGCCACCACGGCGGTGGGGCTGCCTGTGCAAATGATCGACCCGCCACGACCCTCCATGGCACGGATTGCGTGCTTGAGGGTCAGGAAGGTCCCGCGCTGGTTGATCGCGACGGTCTTCTCCCAGACCGCCAGGTCCAGGTCCCCCACGCGGGCATCTTGCCCGAACAACTGCACCCCGGCATTGGCCACGACGACGTCGAGCGCTCCGCCTTCCGCCACGGCAGCGTAGGCCGCAGACACGCTTGCTTCGTCCGAGATATCCATGCGCAAAGCCTGTGCGAGGGCTGATCCCGTGACAGCGGCAGCCTTCTCGGCGGCTTCCAGGTTGATGTCGGCGAAATACACCCGGGCGCCCTCGGCAACGAAGCGCTGGGCCACCGCCAGTCCGATGCCGGAGCCTGCTCCCGTGACAAGGGCGGTCTTGCCGTCCAGCCGTTTACTCATTGTGGTTCCTCTTTCAGTTCAGTCGACGCGGCGGACAACAGCAGTCCACGGCTCAAGTTCAAGATTGGTACTGTCGCCGCCCGGCAGCCGCACGACGACGCTCAGCGATTTGGCAGTGAGGTTAGCGGCAAACAAAACCGTCCGGCCGCCGTCGCGCACGGGATACAACACGACGCCGGGCACCTCGCCGGCCACGTCAAGGACCTCGCACCCGCGCACGGCCGCGACGGCGGCCAGCAGCTCGCCCGCGGGCGTGAGGCCGCCGGTTTCACGGATACCGCGCGGTCCTGTTGCCTCGAAATAGCTGACGGATTCGACGCCGGGAACGCTGAGCGCCGCGATGCTTCCCATCAGCCAGGCGGCTGTAAATGTCTCAGGCTGCAGCGGGTCGGTGGCTTCGGCTGCCGCTTCGTCGCCTTCGGTGGCGACGGCGTTGAACCGCGCCTTCAGGGTCACCGGCCCGAGGTGCAGCGGCCGTCCCGAGCCGATCCGGAGTGCGTTGAGCGCGACGAGCCGCTGCATTGGCAGGGTTTCGACGACGTGCGGCACCTCGGTGGCGTGCATCTGCGGGGTGATGCTGAAGGACACGGCGTCGGCGTCCGGGGGGAGGCGGCCCGCGTTGCGGTTCAGCTCGGTGAAGTGCGATCGCGCACCGGCAAGCAGTGCGCCGCTAAATCCGCGCTGCCGAGCCTGGTCCTTGAGTTCATCCCAGAGCCCTGGCTCCGTGACGTGGCTGAAAGCGTCGAACACCGCGAGCCGCAGCACTTTGTCCAAGGGGAGGAGATCGAGGAGTTCACCGATGCGATCCGGCGAATCGACGGACAGGCGCACATCCAACGGAACGTCCAGATCCATGGCCTCATCCGTGGCCCGCCGGATCGAGCCCTCAGCGTCGGGCCCGGGCGCGAGCTCCAGAAGCAGCGCGTCCAGGCCGGGAATGGGCTCGGAACGGGTTCTGGGTGCTGTGGCCGAAGTAGCCGAAAGCGAAAGCGCCGGCACCCGGGCCGTGCCGCCGTCGAGTACCGTGAGCACACGTTCCGGACCCGGTCGAAGAACAGGCACCACAGGCCCGGGCGTCGCCGTCAGGAGCACCGACTGGTGGACGCGGTCGCCGGCGGAAACATCCACCGGAAACGGCTTCGAAAGCGGCGTGCTGTACGTCTTGAACGAGGCGTCCGTCCAGTTCCGCTGGTCTTCGGTTTCGAAGACGTCGCCATGGAAGTCGAGCCTGAACCGCGTTCCGTCGCGCTCCCATTCCATCAAAGAAACGTCCAGGAAGGGTTGGTGCGGACTGATGTCCTTGGGGAAGAACGACGGCGAGCTGGCGCCGCCGGGACTGCCGATGGTCACCGCAAGGCCGGCGTCGTCTGGGCTGTGCAGCACCACGAGTCCGATCCGGTTGCTGCGGAAGGCAGCGGGAGCGACGCCGTCGAACGTCACCTTGACGCTGTCCTTCATGAGGTGAATGGCGAGCTCGCCGGTGTAGCTGGAACCGAAACCGGCGAAGTCGATGTCGAGTAGGAGCGTGGTGGCACCGTCGGCGTGTTGCGCGACCCGGCTGACAGTAGGCCCGAGGGTGCGCCAGTCGTGGTCGCGGACCACTGCGCGAATGGCCCGGAGTACCGGTATGCCGTTGAACGTGATGTCCGAGAGTTCATCGTTGCGTAGCTCGGCCCGCCAAGCTGCCGCTTCCACCGTTTCCGACGGGGCGAACAGCCTGGAGTGGTTTTCGTCATTGATCACAGCAGGCCTTTGCAGCGAGGAGGGAAGTAAGCGCAATCGGATTCAATTGTGATGCGCACCATGCGACGAGTCAACCGGTTGACCAATATTTGGGAGCTCATGCGATGCAACCCGCGTCGCGGAAGGTCACCCGAAGCAACGCCGCGAAACCTAGCGAAAGGCTTCGAAACCATTATTGGTTCGCGCACTGCAGCCTGCCTAACCTCGATGCACGTGGTGTACCCAAGAGGCCAGGGAGCTGCCTGCAAAGCAGCGCACGCGGGTTCGAATCCCGCCACCACGTCTCATGTGTTGTCCTGGGCGAAACGCCCAGGGGCCGAGCTATTGGGCTGCGTCGTAGCCCGCCAGCAGGCGGCGAGACGCTGTGCCCATGTGCGAGACCATGGCCTCTGTCACCAAGGCGGCGTCCCGGGACTCGAGGGCCTTGAAGATCGCGCGATGCTCGGCGAGCGCGGCGGCGGCATGGCCTTCATCGGTCAGCGCCCGGTCCACCCAAATTCGCAAGAGCGACCTAATGCTCTGCAGGAGTTCCTGGAGGACCTGGTTCCCGGAAGCGGTCGCGATTTCCTTATGGAATGCGGCGTCGGCCTCGACAAAAACAGCGAGGTTGTCCAGCCCGGCCTCCATCGAGTCAAGGTTGGTTCGCATGCGCCCCAACGCCTCGTCAGTAATGCGGGCTGCGGCCAACTGAACCGCCTGGACCTCCAGTCCACTGCGCAGCTCGACGAGTTCGCGTGTGCGTGGCTCGCCCAGCATGAGTCCCCAACTGAGGGTGCGGGGCAGCAATTCGGAGACGCCGTCGCGCAAGTAGGTCCCGGAACCCGGCCGGACGATGACGATGCCGAGGATTTCCAACGCGGCCAACGCCTCGCGAACCGCCGAACGCCCAACGCCGAGCGAAGCCGCCAGTTGCCGCTCAGCCGGGAGGCGGGTCCCCGCCGCGATGTCGCCGCTCGTGAAGTACGCGAGCAGCCTCTCTGCAACCTCGGAGACCACGGAGCCGTGCTCCATGGGGGCAAGGGCTGCCGTCATATGAGCCGCTGCGGCGGCGGAATTCGCTGACATCTTCACAGCGTAGCAACCGGATGACCAATTTCTCCCGCACCCAAGCACCCCGCGATCGAGCGCGAGTGCGGTGCGCGAAAATTAGGATCAGTCAACCGGTTGACCAATTTGCTCTCGAGGGCTTATGGTTTTTATCACACGCTTAGCTCGGTCCTGCGGCATCGAAGTCCACGGATCGGCACTAAGAAAACCCGAGCCGCCTGGTCCTCAGAAGGACAACGCGCTCCGGCAACCTCTAGGAGTCAATGTGGACACCACACAATCGGTGGTCGAAAGATCGGCCATCAAAAAGGTCGCGATCCGGCTGGTGCCGTTTGTCGCCTTGATGTTCTTCATCAATTACCTGGACCGGACAGCCATCTCGTTCGCCGGCCCCAACGGCATGAACAAGGACCTTGCGCTCTCCGCAGCGCAGTTCGGCTTCGCGTCCGGAGTCTTCTTCATCGGCTACATCCTGCTCGAGGTGCCTAGCAACCTGGCCTTGCACAAGTTCGGCGCACGCCGCTGGCTGGCCCGAATCATGGTCAGCTGGGGGATTGTGTCCCTCGTGTTCACCTGGGTGGGCAACGTGGATCAGCTCTACGTCCTCCGTTTCATCCTTGGTGTGGCCGAGGCCGGATTCTTCCCTGGCGCAATCCTCTTCCTAAGCCTCTGGGTCCCCGCAAAGCACCGAAGCAAGATCCTGGCGCTCTTCTACTTGGCACAGCCCCTGACCACGGTGATCGGCGCTCCGCTGGCCGGCGCGTTGATCCAGCAGCACGGCGTGTTCTTCGGCCTTGAAGGCTGGCGGTTCATGTTCTTCGGCGTCGCCATTCCGGCGATCGTCATCGGCGTCATCTCCTGGTTCTACCTGGCCGACTCCCCCGCCAAGGCCAAGTGGCTGACGTCGGAGGAAAAGACCTGGCTGACCGGTGCCCTTGCAAAGGAAAAGGAAGCAACCGCTGCCAGCAACAAGCACGTCAGCGTCCGCACAGTGTTCGGCAACGGCCGCGTTTGGATGCTCTCCCTGATCTACTTCGGATTCATTTACGGCCTCTACGCCCTCGGCTTCTTCCTGCCGACCATCATCAAGGGTTTCGAGTCCCAGTTCGGAACGAAGTTCGACGTCTTCCAGCAAGGCCTCATCACGGCTATCCCGTACTTGCCTGCCGCCGTCGCCCTGTACTTCTGGTCCAGGGACGCCACCAAGCGCGGCGTCAAGACGTGGCACATTGCGCTTCCCGCACTGACCGGCGCCGTCAGCATCCCGTTGGCACTGTTCGCAGGATCCCCGGCCGCAACGATCGCCGTCATCACCATCACCGCCATGTCCATTTTCGCGGCGTTGCCGAACTTCTGGACGGTGCCCACGCAGTTCCTCACCGGCGCGGCAGCCGCAGCTGGCATCGCGCTGATCAACACGGTCGGTAATCTCGCGGGCTTCAGCGCCGGTTACATCACCGGCTGGCTCAAGGACTGGACCGGCAGCTATACGGCGCCGCTGTTCGTGGTGGGCGGGTTCATGCTCCTGTCCTCGATCCTCATGGTTGTCCTCAGCCGCCGGGGCAAGGCCAGCGACGGCATCCCCGCAGAGGCACTGGATCCCGCAGGCGCCGGCCACCACGCAGAGCCCTAACCCGGCCCGGCCCGCCCAACTAACTCGCAGTTGTTGTCGTTTTGAGCCCCCATAACGACAACAACTGCCAGTCAGTTGGGCCACACCGCCCCGCCATCCGGCACCATACCAATCCTCGCTATTAGGTCCAGGAGTTCCGCATGACCCGCTTGTTCAATGAACCCGCAGCCTTCGCTGACGAAATGATCGAAGGTTTCGTCGCATCGCACGGCCGCTGGGTACGGCGCGTGTCCGGCGGCGTTGCCCGCAGCACCCGGAGCACTCCCGGCACGGTAGCACTGGTGATCGGTGGCGGTTCGGGCCACTACCCGGCTTTCGGGGGTCTCGTCGGCCAGGGCCTGGCGCACGGCGCGGCGATGGGCAACCTCTTCGCCTCACCGTCCGCGCAGCAGGTCTACAACGTGGCCAAGGCGTCGGACAACGGCGGCGGCGTGCTCCTGGGCTACGGCAACTACGCCGGCGATGTCCTGCATTTCACCCAGGCGCAGGAGAAGCTCCGGAAGGAGGGAATCGACTGCCGCAGCATCGCCGTGACGGACGACATCTCCTCCGCCCCCGCAAGTGAGATGCACAAGCGCCGTGGTATCGCCGGTGACCTGACCGTCTTCAAGGTCGCCGCCGCAGCCTCCGAAGCCGGCCACTCTATGGACGACGTCGTGCAGATCGCCGAACGTGCCAACCACCGCACCCGTTCCTTCGGCGTCGCGTTCACCGGGTGCACGCTGCCCGGCGCGGAACGGCCGCTCTTCACCGTCCCCGAGGGCCGGATGGCCGTCGGCATGGGAATCCACGGCGAACCGGGCATCGGCGAAACCGACATTCCGACGGCGGATGAGCTCGCCGAGCTGATGGTCGCCAAGCTCCTCGCCGAAATCCCCGAAGGGGTCGGGATCAACGGTGCCCGCGTCGTCCCCATCCTCAACGGCCTGGGCAGCGTGAAGTACGAGGAACTGTTCGTGGTCTACCGCCGCGTAGCGAAGCTCCTTGCAGAAGCAGGGCTCGACGTCGTGGATCCCCAGGTGGGCGAGCTCGTGACCAGCTTCGACATGGCAGGCACATCCCTGACGCTCTTCTGGCTGGACGAAGAACTCGAACAGCTCTGGCTGGCGCCGGCCGACGCCCCTGCCTTCCGCCGCGGCGCGATCACTTCGCAAGCCCTGGCAGCCGACGCCGCAGGCACAGACAACAGCGGGCTGGCCGACGTCGAACTCTCCATCCCTGACGCCACGGCTGAGTCCCGCGTGGCCGCCGTTCGCGTCCTCGCCGCACTTGGCGCCGCGAAAGCCGTCGTGGACGCCAACGCCGAGGAACTCGGCCGCATCGATGCGATCGCCGGCGACGGCGACCACGGCATCGGCATGGAACGCGGAGTCCGCGCCGCCGTGGAAGCCGCGGCAGACGCCGTCGTACGCGGCGCCGGTGCGGCCACGACTTTGCATTTCGCCGGGGATGCCTGGGCCGATAAGGCCGGCGGAACCTCCGGCGCGCTCTGGGGCATGGCACTGCGGGCCGTCGGTGACGCCTTGGGGAACGTCAACGCGCCCGACGGCGGTGCTGTCGCCACCGGCGTCACGGACGCCGCCGCGGCCATCATGAACTTCGGCAAGGCCAAGGTGGGCGACAAGACCCTGGTGGATGTCCTGGTCCCGTTCCGCGACGCGCTCGAAGCCGGCGTGCAGGACGGCAGGTCCCTGACGGACGCGTGGGGCGCCGCTGTCGTCGCAGCCCAACAGGCCGCCGAGGATACCGCGAACCTGCTGCCGCTCATGGGCCGCGCCCGCCCGCATGCCGAGAAGAGCCTGGGAACCCCGGACGCCGGAGCCGTCTCGATGGCCCTGATCGTCCAGGCAATCCACGAGTCCCTCCTCCAGGAGAACACCATCGAAAACAGCATCAAGGAGACAGCATGAGCACCAAACTGCGCCTGGTCATCGGATCGGACGACGCCGGATTCGAGTACAAGGAAGCCCTCAAGGCCGACCTCGAGGCCAGTGAACTGGTCGAATCCGTGACCGACGTCGGAGTGGACGCCATCAGCCACACCCCCTACCCCTCCGTGGCCATCGCCGCCGCCGAGCTCATCGCCGCGGGCAAGGCCGACCGTGCACTCCTGGTGTGCGGCACGGGACTGGGGGTGGCCATCGCTGCCAACAAGGTCCCCGGCATCCGCGCCGTCACCGCCCACGATTCCTTCTCCGTGGAACGGGCCGTCCTGAGCAACAACGCCCAGGTCCTCACCTTCGGCCAGCGCGTCGTCGGCCTGGAACTGGCCCGCCGCCTCGCCGGGGAGTGGCTCACCTACACCTTCGACGAGTCCTCAGCCTCCGCCGAGAAGGTCACACTCATTAAGGACTACGAGGGTGTCACTTCCTGCTAAACCCGCCGTCGGCGGGACGAATGAGAAGGCGATCATCGGCGTCAGCCTGAAGATGTACTTCGGCTACGAACGCACGCTCGAATACTGCCGGGAAGTAGCGTCCATCGCGGCCGCGCATCCCGCAGTCCGGCGCGGCGAGATCGAGTTGTTCATCCTGCCGGCCTTCCCGGTGCTGGCCGAAGCGGCGCGGATCCTCTGCACTGCCGGCGTCGGCACGGGGACCCAGGACATCTTCTGGGAAGACGAAGGCGCGTACACCGGTGAAGTCAGCGGGAAGATGGTGGCCGAGATCGGCGGCTCCTACGTCGAAATCGGGCACGCCGAACGCCGCAGGATCTTCGGCGAGGACCACCGGGTCATCGGACTCAAGACCGCGGCGGCCTACCGCAACGGCCTCACCCCGGTTCTGTGCGTCGGCGAACTGAACTCCGGTTCAGCCGAAGAAGCCATCGCCCATTGCACCGCCGAGATCGACGCCGGACTCAAACGGGCGCAATCGCTCGGTCCCGCAGGCCGGACCATCGTGGCCTACGAACCCCAATGGGCCATCGGCGCACCGGAACCCGCCACCCCGGACTACATCAGCGCCGTGGTCCGGGGCCTCGACGAGCACCTCCGCTCGTTGCCGGGCCAGTCCGAGAGCAGGGTCATTTACGGCGGCAGCGCGGGCCCCGGACTGATCAGCCAGTTGGACATGTCCGTTGCCGGCTTGTTCCTCGGCCGCTTCGCGCACGATCCGGAAGCCCTCAAGACCATCCTGGACGAGGCTGCCGCACGCCTCGTTGCGTCCGCACCGGCAAGGGCGGGGAAAGGGGTGGCAGTATGAGCTCAACCATCGGCCTGAGCAGCTACGCGTTCTTCTGGCAACTCTCGGACGCCGTCTCAGCACCGCTGAGCATCCACGACGCGCTGGCGCGCACCGCGGAACTGGGCGTGGAGCTGTTCCAGATGTGCGACTACGCTCCCCTGGAGCACATGTCCGACGACGAACTAACTGCCGTCCGCGCCACCGCGGACTCCCTGGGCATCACGCTGGAACTCGGCACGAAGGGCATCCGCCCGGAGCACCTGGGCAAGTTCCTGCACATCGCCCGGATCCTCGGCTCGGACCTCCTCAGGACCATGTTCAAAGTCCCCGGCCACGCGCCCGACGCCGACGAAGCCACCGCGATCTTCACCGAGGTCCTGCCGGCCTTCGAAGCGGCAGGCGTGCGGATCGCCGTCGAAACCTACGAACAGGTGCCCACCGCACGGATCCTGGACGTGATCCGCCGGGTGGACAACCCGTACCTCGGGATCTGCAGCGACCCCGCCAATACCGTCGCGGCGCTGGAGATGCCCCGCGAGGTGATTGACGCCGTCGCTCCCTATGTCCTGAACATGCACATCAAAGACTTTGCGTTCAGCCGCAAGGAGGGGTGGGTCGGGTTCACGTACTCCGGCGCGCCGCTCGGCGAAGGCCTCCTGGACTACGACTACATGGCCGGCAAGATCCAGCCCTCGCAAAGAAGCATCAACCAGATCGTCGAACACTGGCTGCCCTGGCAGGACACCGAGACGGAAACCATCCGCATCGAAAACCAGTGGACCCAACAAAGCCTCGAATTCCTAAGGAGCAAGTGAAATGTCAGCAGAACAATTGACCGTCGCCGTTGTCGGAGCCGGTGGCAAGATGGGGATGCGCGTTTCCGCCAACCTCCAGAAGAGCAACCACACCGTCACCTACAGCGAGAACTCCCCCGCCGGCCAGGACCGCGTCCGCGCCGAGGGCCGCGAGATCACCGCCACCGACGACGCCGTCAAGGGCGCCGACGTCGTGATCCTCGCCGTGCCGGACACCGTCCTCGGCATCGTCTCCGAAGGCGTCGTCCCGCAGATGAAGCCCGGCTCGATCCTCCTTACCCTGGACCCGGCCGCTGCATATGCCGGACTGCTGGCCAAGCGCGACGACGTCGTCCAGGCCGTAGCCCACCCGTGCCACCCGTCCGTGTTCCTCGAGCGCACCACCAAGGAAGAATGGGCCGACACCTTCGGCGGCCAGGGCGCCCCGCAGAACGTCGTGGCCGCGATCGACGAGGACGCCCCGGCAGCGACCCGCGACGCAGCCGAAGCGACCATCCGCACCATCTACGCCCCCGTCATCGACGTCCACTGGGTCACCGTGAAGCAGCTCGCCATCCTGGAACCCACCCTCGTGGAAACCGTGGCCTGCATGATCGGCACCCTGCTCAACGAAGCCCTCCACGAAACCGTGCACACCGCCGGCGTCCCCGAAGAAGCGGCCAAGGCCATGCTGTTCGGCCACGTGCAGATCGCCCTGACCAACGCCCTGCGCGGCTCCAACCCGTTCTCCGAGGCCTGCGAAATCGCCATCCAGTACGGCAAGGACACCATCATCAAGGACGACTGGAAGAAGATCTTCGACGACTCCGAGCTCGACGGCGTCATCGCCAAGATGCTCAAGCTGGACGCCGTCAAGCGCTAGGCACGGCATCACCACCCTCGAGATTGCACATCACGGCAATACTGCCGCGAAGTGCCGTCTCGCGGTGCATTCCAGGGGTTTACGCCCCGCCCCGCGCCAGCCATCATGAAATCAGGCGCAGGACTTCGCCGACCGCTAAAGTACGGCCGCTCCTTGCGCGGCGGAGGCGCAGCGACATGTCACCCAGGATCGAGCCCGCGGACCACGCCTTGGGCACTTCCCCCGGCGCCCCCGAGCGATTCCTGAGCGACTACTACGAGCACGTGGCCGATGACGATGTCCGCAACTACACCACGGACACGCTCCTGGAGCGTGCCCGCTACCACCGCTCATTGGCGGAACGGCGGGCTCCCGGGCAAGCTGTGATCGGCGTCCTGAACGAGGCCGACGCGAGCCTCGTAGCGATTGTCACCGATGACATGCCCTACCTGGTTCCGTCGGTCACCGCGGAAATCGCCAGGGACAACGCCTCCATCCGGCTCCTGGTCCACCCCACTTTTACTGTCACCCGGGATCCAGCCACCCACCGCCTGACCGACGTCCACCGCCGCCCCCTGCGGACGGGACTGCCGTCCGGTGTCGAGCCTTCCGCTTCGGTCACCCCTGTGGACCACGACGACGGCGGCCCGCTCGCGGAGGCGTGGATCGCCGTCGAGATCTCCAGGCTTCCGGACGAAACGAGCGCCGAACGCCTCGTTGAACGGCTGCAGACCGTCCTTGGCGATGTCCGGGCCGCCGCGGAAGACGCGGCTGCCATCCACCAGGAACTTGCCAATGAAGTCCGCCGCCTGGAGGGGGTCCCCGCAGCGCAGGAGGTCCAGGAGTTGCTGCGCTGGCTGGACGACGGGAATTTCGTGTTCCTCGGCTACCGTGGCCTGCGGGGTTTGGGGTTGCTCCGGAATGTGGCGGCCGACGTGTCCAATGCCGTGCCGTCCGAAGCCGGTCCGTCCGCAAGGCCTGGCGCGGCACCCCTCCTCACCCTCACCAAGTCGACGCTCCGCTCGACGGTCCTCCGGCGCGCCTACCTCGACGAAATCAGCCTGACCACGGGTGACACAAGCGGCGAGCGCACCTTCGTCGGCCTCTTCGCTCCCAGCTCGGCATCCCGCTCGGCACTCCTGATTCCCGTCATCCGGGACACTGTCGACGAGGTGCTGCGGACGTTCGGCTACCCGCCCGCGTCACACCGAGGCAAGGAACTCCTGGCGGTGGTGGAGGCCTATCCGCGCGATGAACTCTTCCATATCGACGCGCGGCAGCTGGCCGAGCACGCGCGGGACATCCTGCGCCTCCAAGAACGCCACAGCACACGGTTGTTCCTGCGTCCGGACTCGCACAACCGCTTCATGGCGGCGCTGGTCTTCCTGCCGCGGCAACGCTACAGTACGGCCGTCCGGCTCAACATTGAACGCGAACTTCGCGAGGCCTTCGGCTCCGAGGCCATCGAGTTCGAGCTCCGCCTTGGCGAATCCTCCATGGCCCGCGTGTTCTTCCGGGTCCTGTTGCCACGCGAGGGGGCGCCCGCCGTCGTCGACCCTGCGGTACTGGAGCAGCGGATTATCGCCGCAACGAGGTCATGGGCGGAAGGCCTGGACGAAGCCTTGCGGGCAAGGTTCCCCGCGAACGAGGCCGCCCGGCTGTCCCGGCAATGGGCCACCGCCTTTCCGGCCAGCTACAAGGCCGATTACGAGGTGGAAGACGCGGTTCAGGACATCGTCCGGTTCGAGAGTTTCGCGCCCCCGGACGCGGACCTGGCAGACGGCGACACCGCCGACCCTTTGCTCACGGTCTACAGGCGCCCGGGAACCACCGTCCTCACCGAAGATGCACGGATTCGGCTGTATTTGACCCGTCCGCAGAGCCTGAGCGAGATTCTGCCGTTCTTCCACAACCTGGGCTTGCGCGTCCTGGACCAGCGGCCGTTCGATGTGCAGCGTGCCGATGGGCGGTCCTTCTTCCTATACGACCTCGGCCTCGTCTATCCGCGCGGTGTTGATCCCGTGGGAACCGGCGGGCTCCTGGCCGCTTCGTTCTGTGCCGCGATGCGGGGAGATGCGGAGTCCGACGCCTTCGATGCCTTGGTCATCCGGGAGGGGATCGACTGGCGGCGGACGGCCATCCTGCGGGCCTATGCGAAGTACCTTCGGCAGCTGGGGAGCACCAATTCCTATGGGTTCATCGCGGATACCCTTCGCGAGAATGTGCGTGCAACCCGCGCCTTGCTTTCGCTCTTCGAGGCGAAGTTCGATCCGGACCGGTTCGAACCCGATCTGTTCGATCCTGAACTGCGCGCGCCGGCGCCAGCCGGGCCGACGCCTGCTGAGCAGATGGCGGCCGGAGGCGACCTGTTCGAAACGGACGGCGGCAAGTACAGCTCCCGGACACAGGCCACGAACGCGGCCCGGAAGGAACTGGCGGAAGCGATCGACGCTGTACCGGTCCTCGACGCCGACCGCCTGTTGCGTTCGCTCGCGAGCCTCGTGGAGGCCACGCTGCGCACCAACTTCTACCTCAACAAGCCGTATTTGAGTTTCAAGCTCAACCCCGCTTCCATCCCCGCCGCACCGGCGCCCCGGCCACAGTTCGAAATCTGGGTCTACTCGCCGCGGGTGGAAGGCGTCCACTTGCGTTTCGGCGCCATTGCCCGCGGCGGCTTGCGTTGGTCCGACCGCCGTGAGGACTTCCGCACGGAGGTCCTGGGGCTCGTGAAAGCCCAGACCGTGAAGAACGCCGTCATCGTTCCCACGGGAGCCAAAGGCGGCTTCTATCCCAAGCAGCTCCCGGACCCCGCCGAAGACCGGGCGGCTTGGCTGGCCGAGGGCCAGGAAAGCTACCGGATCTTCGTTCGTGGACTGCTGGACATCACGGACAACCTGGTTGCCGAGCGGGTCGTCCCGCCCGCCCGCGTGGTGAGGCACGACGGCGACGACTACTACCTCGTGGTGGCCGCGGACAAGGGCACGGCCACGTTCTCCGACATCGCCAACGACCTCGCGGCGGGGTACGGATTCTGGCTGGGCGACGCGTTCGCGTCCGGCGGTTCAGTGGGTTATGACCACAAGCAGATGGGCATCACGGCCCGCGGCGCCTGGGAGTCCGTGCGGCACCATTTCAGCGAACTGCTCATCGACTCCCGGACCGAGGATTTCACCGTGGTGGGCATCGGCGACATGAGCGGCGATGTGTTCGGCAACGGCATGCTGCTCTCGAACCACATCAAGCTGGTGGCGGCCTTCGATCACCGGCACATCTTCCTGGACCCCGCCCCGGACCCGGCCACTTCCTTCACCGAGCGGAAACGGCTCTTCAAGCTCCCGCGCTCATCCTGGGCCGACTACAACCCCGCGAAGCTCAGTCCCGGCGGAGGAGTGTTCTCCCGGGCCGAGAAGTCAATCAGCATCACCGAACCGGTCCGCCTCGCCTTGGGATTGGATGAAGGCACAACGGCGATGAGCCCGCCCGATCTGCTCAGGGCCGTCCTCACGGCCCCCGTCGACCTGCTGTACAACGGCGGAATCGGCACCTACGTCAAGGCTTCCACCGAGACGCATGCCGACGTCGGAGACAAGTCAAACGATGCCATCCGGGTCGACGCCGCCCAACTGCGTACCCGGATCATCGCCGAGGGCGGCAATCTCGGCATCACCCAACGTGGCAGGATCGAGGCCGCACTGGCCGGAATCCTCGTGAACACCGATGCCATCGACAACTCCGCCGGCGTGGACTGCTCGGACCACGAGGTGAACATCAAGATTTTCCTGGACCGGATGATCGCCGCGGGCAAGATGTCCCCCAACGAAAGGACGAAGTTCCTGCACTCACTCCAGGACGAGGTGGGGCGCCTCGTCCTGGAAACCAACGTTGACCAAAACGTCCTCCTGCTCAATGACAGGCAACTGGTCCTCGAGTGGAGCCCGAGCTTCGAACGGACCATGGACTGGCTCGACTCGGCCACTGACCTGGACCGGGAGCTCGAATGCCTGCCGACTACCCAGGAAATCCAGGCACGAGTAGGGACCGGAGTTGGACTGACCTCGCCCGAACTGGCCGTGCTGGCGGCTTATGCCAAGATCGAGCTGGCCCGGGAGCTGACTGAAGGCGGGCTCGCGGACGATCCATGGTTTTCGCAAACGCTGCGTGAGTATTTCCCCCGCCAGCTCTCGGAACGGTTCGGCGAGGACCTCTCCACTCATCCCTTGCGGCGCCAAATCGTCGCCACGGTGGTTGCCAACGACATGATCAACCTCGGCGGCATAGCCTTCGCGTTTCGCGCCATGGAGGAGACCACCGTTTCGGCGGCCGCGGTGGCGCGTGGATTCGTGGTCATGCGCCGAATCTGGGACCTCGATTCAGTCACGGAGGCCCTGGCCCAAGTACCGGCAAGCATCCCCAGCGAACATGGGTGCGCCGTCGCCCTGGATATGCGCCGCCTCCTCGACCGGTCCACCCGCTGGTATGTCACCCACGATTTCCGCGACAAGCCCATTGCCGACGCCCTCGCACGGCTCGAACGGCCCATGTCGCTGATGCGGGCAAATTTCACGCGCTTCCTGCACGGGATCAACCTGCAACACTCGTTGACGCGCCTTGCCCATTCGGATTCGGTGGGCTTGCCACACGAGCTGGGCCTTCGAGCCTCGGAACTCCTCGTCAGCTACGGCCTTCTGGACATTTCCGCGATTGCCGAGGAATTGCAGGAGCCCGTTGAGGACGTGGCAGAGGTCTACTTCGCCGTGTTTGAACGGATCTCGGCCATTCCCTTGTTGGAACACATCACGCTTTTGCCGCGCGAAACCCACTGGGAGGCCTTGGCGCGGGCAGCCCTCCGCGACGACATGTACTTGGTCCTTGCCGACATGACCAAGGCCGTTGTCCGGCACACGCCCCGCTCCTCGGAGGCGGCCGCCGACCCGGTGGAGCGGATCATGGATTGGGAGCGCGGAAACATCGAACAACTCGCCCGCATCCAGGACACCATCAAGGAAGCCATCAAACCCGGCCCGGTGGACATTGCGGCACTCTCCGTCGCAGTGAAGCTCTTGCGCGCTATGGTCCGCCGGTGATCCAGCTCCCAGAATGACAGACATCCGACGACTCTTTGCTATCTTTTTATGCAGGAATTGCCGCTCCCCCCTGCGGCACCCTGCAGAAGGAGCCCCCCAATGAACACCGCAACAATAGAACCCAAGGAAATCCATTTGTCCTTTGCGTCCGTCGACGAAGTCCACGCCGGACTTGACGAAGCCGTCGGCACGCTCATCGAAGCCGCTGCCGAAGACGGTCGCTGCGGGATCCTGGTGACCCGCCGGGAACCCGGAAGCTACACGGTTGCCTTGGACGAGTCGGTCCCGTTCGGCCAGACCCGCGAGGTCCTCGCCGCCTAGGACAGGTCCTGGAAACAGGCACGGACAACAGAACCGGGGCTTGTTTCCCAGACCACGACAGGACGGCGCGGAATGGGAAACAAGCCCCGGTTCTTTATCTCGGTTGTTAAGCGGTCACTACACCCGGCGCAGCTCCACGCCGTCGGACTTCATGAAAAGCTGTTTGGCGGCTTCATCGGCGCCAGGTCCTGCGGGTTCAAGCCACACAACGTTGCCGCTGCCCGAGACTTCCTGCACCTCCCCCGCCGCGACCACGTGTGCGTGCCTTACGACTTCGATCCGCTCCCCCACCTTCAACGTTCCCCAGTTGGAAACGACGGCGGACTGTGCGATTCGCCTGGACAGGACTGTCCCGCGTGCCTTCATTGAACTTCTACCCCTTTGTGGATGTTCGTTGTTTCAGTTGTGAACGGATATTCTCCGGCAGGCCCACGACATCGTCGGCGTGGACATGCCGTACCTCATAAGTTCTACTACACAGAAAGCGCCCCGGGGCACGTATTGCCAAACATTTCCGGGGCGCTTCCTATTGTTCACTCGAACAGCATTTTGTTCGGCGTCAGGCGAGAATTCCGACGGCGGATTCGGCCGCTGCTCGCACCTCGCCGGCGCCTACAAGCCGGTCCGCCGCTTCCAGCTCAGGTGAGAGGAAACGGTCAGTTCCGGGACCATCGACGACGCCGCGCAGCACCTCGATCACGGCGGTGCCGGCAGGCCCAGGAGTGAGTTCGCCACCAGACAATTTGGTGCGGATGTCGAGGGCACGCGCGCTCGTCACGAGTTCCACAGCCAGGACACGGCGCAGGTTCTCAATGGCCTTGCGGAGCTTCCGGGCAGCGTGCCAACCCATGGAGACGTGGTCTTCCTGCATAGCGGAGCTCGGGATGGAGTCCACTGAAGCCGGGACGGCCAGGCGCTTGTTATCCGAGACGAGGCCGGCCTGGGTGTACTGGGCGATCATGAGGCCCGAGTCCACGCCGGGATCGTCGGCAAGGAACGCCGGCAGACCGTGTGAGCGGGCCGGGTCCAGCATGCGGTCCGTGCGGCGCTCGGAGATGGAAGACAAGTCGGCCACCGCGATCGCCAGGAAGTCCAGCACGTAGGCCACCGGGGCGCCGTGGAAGTTGCCGTTGGAGGACACGCGGCCGTCCGGGAGCACCACGGGGTTGTCGATGGCTGCAGCCAACTCACGGGAGGCCACGAGTTCGGCGTGCGTCACGGTGTCGCGGACCGCGCCGGCAACCTGGGGTGCGCAGCGGAGCGAGTACGCGTCCTGGACCTTGGTGTCGTTGACGCGGTGCGAAGCAACGATCGGCGAGTTGGAAAGCACGCGCAGCATGTTGTCCGCGCTTGCAGCCTGGCCCGGGTGGGGCCGCAGGGCCGCGTGCAGCTCCGGCAGGAACACCTGGTCCGTGCCGAGCAGCGCCTCGACGCTGAGCGCGGCGGTGACGTCCGCCGTCGTAAGCAGCAGGTGCAGGTCGGCGATGGCCATCAGGAGCATGCCGAGCATGCCCTCGGTGCCGTTGACCAGGGCCAGGCCTTCCTTTTCCGCGAGGACCACCGGCTCGATGCCGTGTGCGGCGAGGAGCTCGGCAACCGGCTTCGTTCCGGCGGCGCCGTAGAGCTCGCCGTCGGGCCCGGTGGCTTCGCCTTCGCCCATCAGGACCAGTGCGCAGTGGGACAGCGGGGCGAGGTCGCCGGAGCAACCCAGGGAGCCGAATTCACGGACAACGGGGGTGATACCGGCGTTGAGTACGTCCACCATGGTCTGCAGAACCACGGGACGAACGCCCGTGCGGCCCGAGGCCAGGGTCTTGGCGCGCAGGAACATGATGCCACGGACCACTTCGCGCTCCACTGCCGGGCCCATGCCGGCGGCGTGGCTGCGGATGAGCGACTTCTGCAGCTGCGTGCGGAGTTCGTGGGGGATGTGGCGGTTGGCCAGGGCACCGAAGCCAGTGGAGACGCCGTAAGCCGGAACTTCGCTGTGGGCGAGGCCGTCGATGTGGGCGCGGACCTTGGCGACCGTGTCCAAGGCTTCCTGGGAGATGGTCACCTTGGCGTCGTGACGTGCGACGGCGACGACGTCCTCCGGCGTGACTCCGCTGGAGCCGAGGGTGACGGTCAGCGGTTCGTGGGTGGTGAGAGTCATTTTTCCTCGTTCTTCCCAACTGGCTCGCAGTTGTTGTCGTTTTGGGGTCCCATAACGACAACTAATGCGAGCTAGTTGGGGGTGTGGGGTCTGGTTAGTTGGTTTCCGTCATGGGGATGCGGACGCCGCGTTCGTGGGCGACTTCGATGGCGCGGTCGTAGCCGGCGTCGGCGTGGCGGATGACGCCCATGCCGGGGTCGTTGGTGAGGAGGCGTTCGAGTTTCTGCGCGGCGAGTTCGGTGCCGTCGGCGACGGAGACCTGGCCGGTGTGGATGGAACGGCCGATGCCCACGCCGCCGCCGTGGTGGATGGAGACCCAGGTCGCGCCGGAGG